>NZ_JBIWGG010000036.1:0-1014 GCF_044763415.1 Streptomyces sp. NPDC096048 | reverse complement strand
CGACTTGGAGTCGTGCAGCAGACGGCCGACCAGGGTGGACTTGCCGTCGTCGACGGACCCGGCGGTGGCGAACCGCAGCAGGGTGGTCTCCGACAGCTGCCAGGCCGCGGCCGGCTCGGTGGGTTCGGTGGTGCTGGTCATGGCTAGAAGTACCCCTCGCGCTTGCGGTCTTCCATCGCGGCCTCGGACATCTTGTCGTCGGCACGCGTGGCGCCGCGCTCGGTGAGCCGGGAGACGGCGATCTCGGCGATCACCTTCTCGATGCTGTCGGCGTCGGAGTCGACGGCGCCGGTGCAGGACATGTCGCCCACGGTGCGGTAGCGCACCCGCCGCTTGACCACGGTCTCGGTGTCCTTCGGGCCGCCCCACTCGCCGGCGGTCAGCCACATGCCGCCGCGTGCGAAGACCTCGCGCTCGTGGGCGTAGTAGATCGCCGGCAGTTCGATGCCCTCGCGGGCGATGTACTGCCACACGTCCAGCTCCGTCCAGTTGGACAGCGGGAAGACGCGGACGTGCTCACCGGGGGCGTGCCGGCCGTTGTACAGGTTCCACAGCTCAGGGCGCTGGCGGCGCGGGTCCCACTGGGAGAACTCGTCGCGCAGCGAGAACACCCGCTCCTTGGCGCGGGCCTTCTCCTCGTCGCGGCGCCCGCCGCCGAAGACGGCGTCGAACTTCTCCGCCTGGATCTTCTCGGTCAGCGGCAGCGTCTGCAGCGGGTTGCGGGTGCCGTCCGGGCGCTCCTTGAGCACACCCCGGTCGATGTAGTCCTGCACGGAGGCGACGTGCAGGCGCAGCCCGTGCTTGTCGACCGTACGGTCGCGGTACTCCAGCACCTCGGGGAAGTTGTGCCCGGTGTCCACGTGCAGCAGGGAGAACGGGACCGGTGCGGGGGCGAACGCCTTCAGCGCCAGGTGCAGCATGAGGATGGAGTCCTTGCCGCCGGAGAAGAGGATCACCGGCCGCTCGAACTCGCCCGCCACCTCGCGGAAGATGTGCACCGCCTCCGACTCGAGG
>NZ_JBIWGG010000035.1:0-1019 GCF_044763415.1 Streptomyces sp. NPDC096048 | reverse complement strand
GTGGCCGTCGCCGTCTCCATCGGCGGCCCCGGCGCCACCTTCTGGATGATCCTGTGCGGCCTGCTCGGCATGGCCACCAAGTTCGTCGAGGTCACCCTCGGCGTGAAATACCGCGAGGTACACGCCGACGGCACCGTCTCCGGCGGCCCGATGCACTACCTCCCCAAGGGCCTCACCGAACGCTTCGGCAAGAACGGCAAGACCCTCGGCAAGATCCTCGCGGTCCTCGCCTCCTTCATGATCCTCTTCTTCGGCCTCTTCGGCGGCAACCTCTTCCAGGTCAACCAGTCCTACGCACAACTGGTCTCCGTCGCCGGCGGCGAGGACGGCGCCGTCGGCTCCTCCGCCGGCGCCCTGTTCTTCGGCATCCTCATCGCCGCGATCGTCGGCATCGTGCTCCTCGGCGGCATCCGCTCCATCGCCAACGTCACCAGCAGGCTCGTGCCCGCCATGGCCGGCATCTACATCGCCGCCTGCCTCGTCGTCATCCTGGCCAACGTCACCGCCGTCCCGGACGCCGTCACCGCCATCATCGAGGGCGCCTTCAACCCCCAAGGAGTCGCCGGCGGCGTCCTCGGCGCACTGATCATCGGCTTCAAGCGGGCCGCCTTCTCCAACGAAGCCGGTCTCGGCTCCGCCCCCATCGCCCACTCCGCGGTCAAGACCAAGCACCCCGCCAGCGAAGGCCTGGTCGCCCTGCTGGAACCGTTCATCGACACCGTCGTCATCTGCACCATGACCGCCCTGACCATCGTCATCGCCAACCCGGACAGCCTCGGCAAGGACATCGGCGGCGTCACCATCACCTCCGACGCCTTCGAGACGGTCCTGCCCTGGTTCCCCTACGTCCTCACCGTCGCGGTCATGCTCTTCGCCATCTCCACCGTGCTGACCTGGGGCTACTACGGCCTCAAAGCGTGGACGTACCTCTTCGGCCGCAGCCGCACCAGCGAAGTGACGTACAAGGTCCTCTACACCGTCTTCGCCATCGCCGGATCCCTGCTGACCCTGCAGACCCT
>NZ_JBIWGG010000034.1:0-1100 GCF_044763415.1 Streptomyces sp. NPDC096048 | reverse complement strand
AAACCGTATACGTGTGAGACCCGGCAGGGGTTGCGTGTACGGGGTTGTGGGATCTCTCTTCTACGGTCTGCCGGCCGTGGGACGAGTCAGAAACCGTTGATGTAGGCGAAGGACATGCGAAAGGTCCGGCGTAGAGGGTAAGACCCCCGTAGTCGAAACATCAGCGGCTCGTTTGAGAGACACCCAAGTAGCACGGGGCCCGAGAAATCCCGTGTGAATCTGGCGGGACCACCCGCTAAGCCTAAATATTCCCTGGTGACCGATAGCGGATAGTACCGTGAGGGAATGGTGAAAAGTACCGCGGGAGCGGAGTGAAATAGTACCTGAAACCGTGTGCCTACAAGCCGTGGGAGCGTCGCGCGAGGACTTGTCCTTGCGTCGTGACTGCGTGCCTTTTGAAGAATGAGCCTGCGAGTTTGCGGTGTGTTGCGAGGTTAACCCGGGTGGGGAAGCCGTAGCGAAAGCGAGTCCGAACAGGGCGTTTTTAGTAGCACGCTCAAGACCCGAAGCGGAGTGATCTAGCCATGGGCAGGTTGAAGCGGAGGTAAGACTTCGTGGAGGACCGAACCCACCAGGGTTGAAAACCTGGGGGATGACCTGTGGTTAGGGGTGAAAGGCCAATCAAACTCCGTGATAGCTGGTTCTCCCCGAAATGCATTTAGGTGCAGCGTCGTGTGTTTCTTGCCGGAGGTAGAGCACTGGATAGGCGATGGGCCCTACCGGGTTACTGACCTTAGCCAAACTCCGAATGCCGGTAAGTGAGAGCGCGGCAGTGAGACTGTGGGGGATAAGCTCCATGGTCGAGAGGGAAACAGCCCAGAGCATCGACTAAGGCCCCTAAGCGTACGCTAAGTGGGAAAGGATGTGGAGTCGCACAGACAACCAGGAGGTTGGCTTAGAAGCAGCCACCCTTGAAAGAGTGCGTAATAGCTCACTGGTCTAGTGATTCCGCGCCGACAATGTAGCGGGGCTCAAGCGTACCGCCGAAGTCGTGTCATTGCAGCAATACGGCCAACGCCGGCTGTGATGGGTAGGGGAGCGTCGTGTGCCGGGTGAAGCAGCCGCGGAAGCGAGTTGTGGACGGTTCACGAGTGAGAATG
>NZ_JBIWGG010000033.1:0-1140 GCF_044763415.1 Streptomyces sp. NPDC096048 | reverse complement strand
ATCCCGAAGAACTCGGCATCGAAAGCACCGGCGTCGTGCAGGAAACCACCGGCCCTGGTGTAAGTGGTACCCGACGCCTCACGGTCCGGGTTGTAGAGGGAGTCGATGTCCCAGCCGCGGTTCACGGGGAATTCCGTGACGGCGTCCACTCCGTCGGACACGACACGCCACAGGTCCTCGGGCGATGCGACCCCACCCGGGTAACGGCACGCCATCCCGACGATGACCACCGGGTCATCCGCGACCGACGACAGGGCTGTCACGGGCGCCGCGGCCGCCGGCTCCGCCGCCCCGAACAGCTCGTCCAGCAGGTACCCCACCAGCGCATGGGCCGTCGGGTAGTCGAAGACCACCGTCGCCGGCAGCCGCAGGCCCGTCGCCTTGCCCAGCCGGTTGCGCAGCTCCACCGCCGTCAGCGAATCGAAGCCCAGGTCCTGGAAGGCCCGCGCCGGGTCGACCGTCTGCGCTCCCGCGTGGCCGAGCACCACCGCGATCTGGCCGCGCACCAGGTCCAGCAGCACCTCACGCCGCTCCTCGGCGCCCAGACCCTCCAGTCGCTGCACCAGCCCCGCCGTCGCCGCCGAACCACCGGCCGCCGAACGACGCCTGCGCCCGCGGACGAGACCGCGCATCATCGGGTGTGGGTCGCCCTGCTCGCGCAGTGCCGCCAGATCGAGGCGTACGGGAAGGACGACCGGCTCTCCGGAGGCCAGGGCCGCGTCGAACAACGCCGTGCCCTGTTCGGGGGTCAGCTCGGGCATTCCGGCCCGGGCTATGCGCCGTACGTCCGTGTCGGAGAGGGTGCCGATCATGCCGGCGTCCTGGGTCCATGGGCCCCATGCAAGGGAGGTTGCGGGCAGACCGAGGGCGCGACGGTGGTGGGCCAGGGCGTCGAGGAAGGTGTTGCCCGCGGCGTAGTTGGCCTGTCCAGGACCGCCGAGGATGCCGGACATCGAGGAGAAGAGGACGAAGGCATCCAGGTCCAGGTCCTTGGTCGCCTCGTGCAGGTTCCACGCCGCGTCCACCTTCGGACGCAGCACACCCACCAGACGCTCCGACGTCAGCGACTCCACAGTCCCGTCGTCCAGCACACCGGCCGCGTGCACCACCGCACCCACCCCGTGCCGCGCCACCAACTCC
>NZ_JBIWGG010000032.1:0-1271 GCF_044763415.1 Streptomyces sp. NPDC096048 | reverse complement strand
AAGGGACTGCTGCACGGATAGGTGATACCTGACCTGGCTTGCTGAGAGGCGGCCTGGAAGGATGTTGCAGTGCCCAAGCCGTATCCGAAGGAGTTCCGCGAGGACGTCGTGCGGGTCGCGCGCAACCGCGAGCCCGGCGTCACGCTGGAACAGATCGCCGTCGACTTCGGGGTCCACCCGATCACGCTGTCGAAGTGGCTGCGCCGTGCCGACACCGACGAGGGCGCCAGGCCCGCAACAGCCTCGGGTGAGTCGGCCGAGCTGCGAGAGGCACGCAGACGAATCCGGCTGCTGGAGCAGGAGAACGAGGTCCTCAGGAGGGCTGCTGCGTATCTGTCGCAGGCGAACCTGCCGGCAAAATGATGTACCCGCTCGTCCGCGAGCTTGCCGCCGCCGCTGCCCCACGCAGGGTGACGTGCCGGGTGCTCGGGCTGGCCCGCCGGCCCTACTACCGGTGGCTGGACCGGCCGGTCACCGACGCTGAGATGGCCGAGGCATACCGGGCCAATGCCCTGTTCGACGCGCACCGTGACGATCCCGAGTTCGGCCACCGCTTCCTGCTCGACGAGGCCTGCGCCGCCGGTGAGGCGATGGCCGAGCGGACCGCCTGGCGGATCTGCCGGGACAACGGCTGGTGGAGCGCCTTCGGCAAGCGAAGAGGCCGTGGGAAGAACGCCAAGGCCGGGCCGCCGGTCCACGATGACCGGGTGCGGCGGGACTTCACCGCAGCCGGGCCGAACCGGCTGTGGCTCACGGACATCACCGAGCACGCCACCGGCGAGGGCAAGCTGTACCTGTGCGCCGTCAAGGACGTGTACTCCGGCCGCATCGTGGGCTACTCGATCGACGCCCGGATGCAGTCCCGCCTCGCGGTGAGAGCCCTGGAATCCGCGGTGGCCCGCCGTGGCCAGGTCACCGGATGCATCGTTCATTCCGATCGCGGATCGCAGTTCCGCTCACGGAAGTTCGTGTCCGTACTCGCACGTCACGACCTGGTCGGCTCCATGGGCCGGGCCGGTGCGGCCGGCGACAACGCGGCCATGGAGAGCTTCTTCGCGCTGCTGCAGAAGAACGTCCTCGACCGCCGTGCCTGGGCCACCCGCCAGGATTTGCGGATCGCGATCGTCACCTGGATAGAGCGCACCTACCACCGACGCCGGCGTCAGAGACGCCTGGCCCGATTGACCCCCGTCGAGTACGAGACCATCATGACCCCAGCCGCAGCCCTGGCTGCATAAACCCCCGCTGTCACCCGATCATGCAGCAGTCCC
>NZ_JBIWGG010000030.1:0-1866 GCF_044763415.1 Streptomyces sp. NPDC096048 | reverse complement strand
AACACAGTGGACGCGAGCAACTGAGGACAAGCCCTCGGCCTATTAGTACCGGTCACCTCCACACCTTGCGGTGCTTCCAGATCCGGCCTATCAACCCAGTCGTCTACTGGGAGCCTTAACCCCTCAAGGGGGTGGGAGTCCTCATCTCGAAGCAGGCTTCCCGCTTAGATGCTTTCAGCGGTTATCCCTCCCGAACGTAGCCAACCAGCCATGCCCTTGGCAGGACAACTGGCACACCAGAGGTTCGTCCGTCCCGGTCCTCTCGTACTAGGGACAGCCCTTCTCAAGACTCCTACGCGCACAGCGGATAGGGACCGAACTGTCTCACGACGTTCTAAACCCAGCTCGCGTACCGCTTTAATGGGCGAACAGCCCAACCCTTGGGACCGACTCCAGCCCCAGGATGCGACGAGCCGACATCGAGGTGCCAAACCATCCCGTCGATATGGACTCTTGGGGAAGATCAGCCTGTTATCCCCGGGGTACCTTTTATCCGTTGAGCGACGGCGCTTCCACAAGCCACCGCCGGATCACTAGTCCCGACTTTCGTCCCTGCTCGACCCGTCGGTCTCACAGTCAAGCTCCCTTGTGCACTTACACTCAACACCTGATTGCCAACCAGGCTGAGGGAACCTTTGGGCGCCTCCGTTACTCTTTAGGAGGCAACCGCCCCAGTTAAACTACCCATCAGACACTGTCCCTGATCCGGATCACGGACCCAGGTTAGACATCCAGCACGACCAGACTGGTATTTCAACGACGACTCCACCCACACTGGCGTGTGAACTTCAAAGTCTCCCAGCTATCCTACACAAGCCGAACCGAACACCAATATCAAACTGTAGTAAAGGTCCCGGGGTCTTTCCGTCCTGCTGCGCGAAACGAGCATCTTTACTCGTAGTGCAATTTCACCGGGCCTATGGTTGAGACAGTCGAGAAGTCGTTACGCCATTCGTGCAGGTCGGAACTTACCCGACAAGGAATTTCGCTACCTTAGGATGGTTATAGTTACCACCGCCGTTTACTGGCGCTTAAGTTCTCAGCTTCGCCCCACCGAAATGGAGCTAACCGGTCCCCTTAACGTTCCAGCACCGGGCAGGCGTCAGTCCGTATACATCGCCTTACGGCTTCGCACGGACCTGTGTTTTTAGTAAACAGTCGCTTCTCGCTGGTCTCTGCGGCCACCCCCAGCTCAGACAGTAAATATCATCACCAGGAATGGCCCCCCTTCTCCCGAAGTTACGGGGGCATTTTGCCGAGTTCCTTAACCATAGTTCACCCGAACGCCTCGGTATTCTCTACCTGACCACCTGAGTCGGTTTAGGGTACGGGCCGCCATGAAACTCGCTAGAGGCTTTTCTCGACAGCATAGGATCATCCACTTCACCACAATCGGCTCGGCATCAGGTCTCAGCCTCATGTGCGACGGATTTACCTATCGCACGGCCTACACCCTTACCCCGGGACAACCACCGCCCGGGATGGACTACCTTCCTGCGTCACCCCATCACTCACCTACTAACCGCTTGGTCCGGCGGCTCCACCACTTTCCTTTCCCCGAAGGGTCCGGAACGGCTTCACGGCCTTAGCATCACGATGCTCGATGTTTGACGCTTCACAGCGGGTACCGGAATATCAACCGGTTATCCATCGACTACGCCTGTCGGCCTCGCCTTAGGTCCCGACTTACCCTGGGCAGATCAGCTTGACCCAGGAACCCTTAGTCAATCGGCGCAAACGTTTCTCACGTTTGTATCGCTACTCATGCCTGCATTCTCACTCGTGAACCGTCCACAACTCGCTTCCGCGGCTGCTTCACCCGGCACACGACGCTCCCCTACCCATCACAGCCGGCGTTGGCCGTAT
>NZ_JBIWGG010000029.1:0-2722 GCF_044763415.1 Streptomyces sp. NPDC096048 | reverse complement strand
CCCCGGCCAGATCCGAACCGTCCACGGCACCCGACGTCACGAACACCAGCCGCGAAGCGGCGAACCGCTCCTCCACCAGCCACGAACGGATCAACCCCAGCGCCCGCACCGCGGCAGCGTGGACAGCATCGGCCACACCGATGTCACCGGCAGATGCACCGGCACCGGCACCGACCAGCACCGTCCCCGGCACCTCATCAGCACCTGCAAGGTCCGCCAGATCCGCGAACGCCACGACCCCGTCACCCGACAGGCTCGCGAGCCCCGCGTCACCGTCCAACAGACCCACCGGACCCAGCCCGGTGACACTGCTCACAGGCCGAGCCGACACCCACTCCACCTGGAACAGGGAGTCGCGGCCGGTGGCGTCGAGCTGCCCGGCTGTCAGCGGGCGTACGGTCAGGGACTCCACCGAGGCGACGGGGGCGCCGGTGGTGTCGGCCAGTTCCAGGGCCATGGTGCCGTCGGCGTCCCGGCTGAGCCGCACGCGCAGGGCGGAAGCGCCAGAGGCATGCAGGCGCACTCCGCCCCAGGAGAACGGAACACCGCCGCGGCCGTCGTCGCCGATGACGAAGGCGTGCAATGCGGCGTCGAAGAGCGCCGGGTGCAGGCCGAAGGCGTCACCGTCGGTCCCGTCCGCCAGAGCGACCTCGGCGAACAGTTCGTCGCCACGCCGCCAGGCGGCACGTAGCCCCTGGAAGGACGGTCCGTAGTGGAATCCGGCTTCGGTGAGCCGCTCGTAGCAGTCACTCACGTCGACCGGCGCGGCGTCCTGCGGGGGCCAGACCGAGGTGTCGAAGACGGTGGGCGCGGCGCTTCCGGGCGCCAGCACTCCGGTGGCGTGGACGGTCCATGGGGCGCCGGTGGCGTTCTCGGCGCGCGCGTGCACGCCGAAGGAGCACCGCCCGTCCTCGTCGGGCGCGCCCACCCTGACCTGTATGTGGATGCCGCTGCGGTCGGGCAGTACCAGCGGGGTGGACAGGGTCAGTTCCTCGACCGCGTCGCAGCCGACCTCGTCGGCGGCCCGGACGGCCAGCTCCAACAGGGCCGTGCCCGGCACCAGTACGGCACCTTGAACGACATGGTCGGCCAGCCACGGATGTGACTGCGTCGACAGCCGACCGGTGAGGACGACGCCGTCCGCACCCTCGGTTCCGGCGAGTTCGACGGCGGCGCCCAGCAGCGGGTGCCCGGCGGCGCCGAGACCGGCGGAGCGCATGTCCCCGGCCCGCGTCAGTGCGCCGGCCGGCCAGTAGCGCTGGTGCTGGAAGGCGTAGGTCGGCAGGTCGACGGCACGGGCGCCGGTGCCGTCGAGGACGGCGGCCCAGTCGACGCCCAGACCGGTGACGTGCAGCTGTCCGAGGGCGGTCAGTGCGGTGCTCTCCTCGTCACGGTCCTTGCGCAGCAGCGGGACCAGGACCGCGTCCTCACCCGCACGCTCACGCGCCGTCCCGCAGAGCACACCGTCCGGACCCAGCTCCACGAACCGCGAGACACCCTGCTCCACCAGAGCCCGCACACCGTCGTCGAAACGGACCGCCTCACGCACATGACGCACCCAGTACTCGGGGTCCTGCACCTGTCCCGGTTCCGCCAGAGCACCGCTCACGTTGGAGATGACGGGGATTCGTGGGCGCTCGTAGGACAGCGACTCCACGACCTGGCGGAAGGTGCTGAGCATCGGCTCCATCAAGGGTGAGTGGAACGCGTGCGAAACCCGCAGCCGGCTCACCCGCCGTCCCCGCTCCCGGAACACCTCGGCCACCGCCCCAACGGCCTCCTCGACACCGGAAACGACCACCGACGACGGGCCGTTCACCGCAGCGACCGACACACCCGCGAGGGCCTCCAGGTGCTCAGACACCTCCGCCTCGGTGGCCTCCACCGCCACCATCGCACCCCCGGCCGGCAGCGCCTGCATCAGCCAGCCACGCGCCGCCACCAGAGCACAGGCATCCTCCAGCGAGAACACCCCGGCCACATGCGCCGCCGCCACCTCACCGATCGAATGCCCCGCCACGAACTCCGGCCGCACACCCCACGACGTCAGGAGCCGGTACAGAGCCACCTCGACGGCGAACAGACCCGCCTGCGCATACGCAGTGCCGTCGAGGACGGACTCGTCCTCACCCCACACCACCTCACGCAGCGAACACCCCAAGTGCCCGTCCAAAACCGCACACACGGCGTCGAACGCCTCCGCGAACACCGGGAAACGCGCATACAGCTCACGCCCCATACCCAGCCGCTGCGAACCCTGCCCCGAGAACAGGAACGCGGTGCGCCCCGTGCCGGCGGCCACACCCTCGACGACCCCGGCGTTCGGCAGGTCCGCCTCCAGCGCCGCGAGCGCCGCGTCACGGTCCTCGGCCAGCACCACCGCACGGTGATCGAAACGGGAACGCTGCGTGGCCAGGGAGAACGCCACGTCCAGCGCATCCGCCGACCCGGCCGCCAGGAACTCCCGCAGCCGTCCCGCCTGCGCCCGCAATGCCTCCGCCGACCGCCCGGACAGCACCAGCGGCACCACACCCGGGGCCAAGGAAGCGACGCCCTCACCGCCGGACTCCGCCTCGGTGACCGGTTCGGGCTGTTCCAGGACGAGATGCGCGTTGGTACCGCTGATTCCGAACGAGGACACACCCGCCCGACGCACACGCTCCCCGCCCGGCCACTCCCGCACCCCGGTCAGCAGCTCCACCGCACCCGCAGACCAGTCCAC
>NZ_JBIWGG010000028.1:0-3716 GCF_044763415.1 Streptomyces sp. NPDC096048 | reverse complement strand
CCACACCCACCGGCATCGCACCCCGCGTCACCACCACCAGACGCGAACCCGCGAACCGCTCACCGGCAAGCCACTCCTGCACCACACCCAACACCCGGTCCAACACCGACCGCACCCCGGCAGGCACACCCACCGAACCGTCGGACACGCCACAGTCCAGCAGCACCACGCCCGGCACGTCGGCGTCCTCGCCGCCCTCGCCCACCTCTGTCCAGGCAGCCCAGGCCGGCTCCGCGGTAGTGTCCACGGCGGTCAGCACCCATTCGGTGCCGTACAACGCGCCCCCGTCAGCGGACGCGGAGACGAATTGGTCGGCGGAGAGCGGGCGGCTGGCTATGGAGCCGACCGTCAGGACCGGGGCACCGGTCACGTCGGCGACGGACAGGGAGACGGCACGGCCGTCGAGCCGACCGATCCGGACGCGGACGGCGGCGGCGCCGACCGCGTGCAGGGAGACGTCGTTCCAGGCGAACGGGACGGCCGTCTCGTCGTCGCTGTCGTTGAGGATGCCCGCGTGCATCGCGGCGTCCAGCAGGGCCGGGTGCAGACCGAACCGGCCCGCTTCGCCCGCCGCCTCCTCCGGAAGGGCCACCTCGGCGAACAACTCCTCCCCCCGACGCCAGGCCGCACGCAGCCCCCGGAACACCGGCCCGTACCCGTAACCACGCTCCCGGAAGACCTCGTACGCCGCCTCCACCGGCAGCGCCTCGGCCCCCGCCGGCGGCCACTCACCCCACTCGGCCGCAGCCGCCACAGCCGTCTCCGTGAGGAAACCGGAGGCATGGGCCGTCCACTGCGCATCACCGGCGCTCTCAGGGCGGGAGTAGACAGCGACCGTGCGACGCGCGTCCGTGTGCGGGCCGACGACGACCCGCACCTGGAGACCGCCGCTCTCGGGCAGCACCAGTGGTGCCGCCAAGGTCAGTTCCTCCAGGGTGGCGCAGCCTGCCGCCTCGCCGGCCGCCAGGGCCATCTCCACCAGGCCCGTGCCGGGCAGCAGGACCCGGCCGAGAACCACGTGGTCGGCGAGCCACGGCTGGGCCTCCACGGACAGCCTGCCCGTGAGCACCACGCCACCGGAGTCCGGCAGAGTCACCACCGCACCCAGCAACGGGTGCTCCGCGGCGTCGACACCGGCCGACCTCGGGTCCGCCGCCGTGACGGCGGTCGTCTCGGGCCAGTAGCGCCGGCGCTGGAAGGCGTAGGTCGGCAGGTCGACGGCACGGCCGCCGGTGCCGTCGAGGACGGCGGCCCAGTCGACGCCCAGACCGGTGACGTGCAGCCGGCCGAGGGCGGTCAGTGCGGTGCTCTCCTCGTCACGGTCCTTGCGCAGCAGCGGGACCAGGACCGCGTCCTCACCAGCGCGCTCCCGCGCCATCCCGCAGAGCACACCGTCCGGACCCAGCTCCACGAACCGCGAGACACCCTGCTCCACCAGAGCCCGCACACCGTCGTCGAAACGCACCGCCTCACGCACATGACGCACCCAGTACTCCGGACCCGCCAGCTCACCGGCCTCCACCACCCGACCGGTCACATTGGACACCACCGGCACCCGCGGCTCACCGAACGACAGCCCCGCAACCACCTCACGGAACGCACCGAGCATCGGCTCCATCAGCGGCGAATGGAACGCGTGCGAAACCCGCAGCCGGCTCACCCTGCGTCCCTGCTCCCGGAACACCTCGGCCACCGCCCCGACGGCCTCCTCGACACCGGAAACGACCACCGACGACGGGCCGTTCACCGCAGCGACCGACACACCCGTGTGGGCCTCCAGGTGCTCAGACACCTCCGCCTCGGTGGCCTCCACCGCCACCATCGCACCCCCGGCCGGCAGCGCCTGCATCAGCCGGCCACGCGCGGCGACCAGAGCACAGGCATCCTCCAGCGAGAACACCCCTGCCACATGCGCCGCCGCCACCTCACCGATCGAATGCCCCGCCACGAACTCCGGCCGCACACCCCACGACGTCAGGAGCCGGTACAGCGCCACCTCGACGGCGAACAGACCCGCCTGCGCATACGCGGTGCCGTCGAGGACGGACTCGTCTTCGCCCCACACCACCTCACGCAGCGGACGCTGTAGGTGCTGGTCGAACGCCGCGCAGACGGCGTCGAACGCCTCCGCGAACACCGGGAACCGCGCATACAGCTCACGCCCCATACCCAGCCGCTGCGAACCCTGCCCCGAGAACAGGAACGCGGTGCGCCCCGTGCCGGCGGCCACACCCTCCAAGACCCCGGCGTTCGGCAGGCCCGCCTCCAGCGCCGCGAGCGCCGCGTCACGGTCCTCGGCCAGCACCACCGCACGGTGATCGAACCGGGAACGCTGCGTGGCCAGGGAGAACGCCACGTCCAGCACATCCGCCGACCCGGCCGCCAGGAACTCCCGCAACCGTCCCGCCTGCGCCCGCAACGCCTCCGCCGACCGCCCGGACAACACCAGCGGCAGCACACCCGGGGCCAAGGAAGCGACGCTTTCGGCCTCCCTCTCCGCCTCGGGCTGTTCCAGGACGAGATGCGCGTTGGTACCACTGATACCGAACGAGGACACACCCGCCCGACGCACACGCTCCCCGCCCGGCCACTCCCGCACCCCGGTCAGCAGCTCCACCGCACCCGCAGACCAGTCCACATGCGACGACGGAGCATCCACATGCAACGTCCGCGGCAACACCCCATGCCGCATCGCCATCACCATCTTGATCACACCCGCCACACCCGCGGCAGCCTGCGTATGACCCAGATTCGACTTCACCGACCCCAGCCACAACGGCCGGTCCCCCTCACGCCCCTGACCATAAGTAGCCAGCAGCGCCTGCGCCTCGATCGGATCACCCAGCGTCGTCCCCGTACCGTGCGCCTCCACCACATCCACGTCCGCCACCGACAGACCACCACTGGCCAACGCCTGCCGGATCACCCGCTGCTGCGAAGGACCGTTCGGCGCCGTCAACCCATTGGACGCACCATCCTGATTCACCGCCGAACCCCGCACCACCGCCAACACCCGATGACCACGACGCCGCGCATCCGACAAACGCTCCAGCACCACCATCCCCACACCCTCGGACCAGCCGGCACCGTCCGCGGAGTCGGAGAATGCCTTGCAGCGGCTGTCGGGCGACAGGGCGCCCTGGCGGGAGAACTCGACGAAGGCTGTGGGAGTGGCCATCACCGTCACACCACCGGCGACGGCGAGCGAGCACTCGCCCGAGCGCAGTGCCTGTGCCGCCCAGTGCATAGCGACGAGAGACGACGAACACGCCGTGTCCACCGTCACCGCCGGGCCCTCGAACCCGAACGTGTAAGACACACGACCCGACGCGATACTGCCGGCGCTGCCGTTCCCCCTGTAGCCCTCGTACTGCTCGCCGGTCAAGATGCTGCCGTAGTCGTTGTACATGACGCCGGCGAAGACGCCGGTCTGGCTGCCGCGCAGCGACACCGGGTCGATACCGGCGCGCTCAATGGCCTCCCACGTCGTCTCCAGCAGCAACCGCTGCTGCGCGTCCGTGGCCACCGCCTCCCGCGGACTCATCCCGAAGAACTCCGGATCGAACTCGGCCGCATCGTGCAGGAAACCACCCGAGCGCGTGTACGACGTACCCGCTACCCCACGGTCCGGGTTGTACAGCGACTCCACATCCCAGCCACGGTCCGACGGGAACTCCGAGACCGCGTCCACACCCTCCGACACAACACGCCACAGA
>NZ_JBIWGG010000027.1:0-4505 GCF_044763415.1 Streptomyces sp. NPDC096048 | reverse complement strand
GAACGCAACGCCTGCGCCGCCCAGTGCATAGCGACGAGAGACGACGAACACGCCGTATCCACCGTCACCGCCGGACCCTCGAACCCGAACGTGTACGACACACGACCCGACGCGATACTGCCGGCGCTCCCGCTGCCCTGGTATCCCTCGAACTCGGGACCGGCCAGCAGGTTGGCATAGTCGTGGTACATGACGCCGGCGAAGACGCCTGTCTGGCTGCCACGCAGCGACACCGGGTCGATGCCGGCGCGCTCAATGGCCTCCCACGTCGTCTCCAGCAGCAACCGCTGCTGCGCGTCCGTGGCCACCGCCTCCCGCGGACTCATCCCGAAGAACTCGGCATCGAAAGCACCGGCGTCGTGCAGGAAACCACCGGCCCTGGTGTAAGTGGTACCCGACGCCTCACGGTCCGGGTTGTACAGCGACTCCACATCCCAGCCACGGTCCGACGGGAACTCCGAGACCGCGTCCACACCCTCCGACACAACACGCCACAGATCCTCGGGCGAAGCGACCCCACCCGGATAACGGCACGCCATCCCGACGATCACCACCGGATCGTCCGCCACCGACGGCAACGCCGCCACCGGCACCACCGCCGCCGCCTCCGTACCGAGAACACCGTCCAGCAGATGACCGGCCAGAAGCGTGGCCGTCGGGTAGTCGAACACCACCGTCGCCGCCAACCGCAGCCCCGTCGCCTTGCCCAGCCGGTTACGCAGCTCCACCGCCGTCAGCGAATCGAAGCCCAGATCCTGGAAAGCCCGGTCGGGATGGACCGTCTGCGCACCCGAGTGACCGAGAACGAGCGCGACCTGACCACGCACCAGATCCAGCATCATCTCGCGGCGCTCGGCCTCTTCCAGAGCCTCCAGGCGCTGTACCAGGCCCGCCGTCGCCGCCGACCCACCGGCCGCCGAACGACGCCTGCGCGCACGGACGAGGCCGCGCAGCAGATTCGGAACGTCCTCCCGGCCGCGCAGTGCGGCCAGATCGAGGCGTACGGGGAGGACGACCGGCTCGCCCGAGGCCAGGGCCGCGTCGAACAACGCCGTGCCCTGCCCCGCCGTGACCGCCGGCAGCCCCGAGCGCGCGATACGCCGCCGGTCCGTCTCCGACAGCCCCTCCGTCATCCCCGCTGCCTGCGACCACGGACCCCACACCAGGGAGGTGGCGGGCATCCCGGAGGAGCGGCGGTGTTCCACGAGCGCGTCCAAGAAGGCATTGCCCGCCGCATAAGCGGCCTGGCCCGCGCTGCCGAACGTCCCCGCCACCGAGGAGAAGAGGACGAAGGCGTCGAGATCGAGGTCCTTGGTCGCCTCGTGCAGGTTCCACGCCGCGTCCACCTTCGGACGCAGCACAC
Organism: Streptomyces sp. NPDC096048; assembly: GCF_044763415.1. NCBI lineage: Bacteria > Bacillati > Actinomycetota > Actinomycetes > Kitasatosporales > Streptomycetaceae > Streptomyces > Streptomyces sp. NPDC096048. The sequence goes on along the minus strand of NZ_JBIWGG010000027.1, from coordinate 3,142 downwards.
CCGCCAGACGCTCCGACGTCAGCGACTCCACAGTCCCGTCGTCCAGCACACCGGCCGCGTGCACCACCGTCCGGACCGGGCGGTCGGCCGGCACCCCGGCGAGCAAGGCTTCGACGGCCGTACGGTCGGCCAGGTCGCACGCCGCGACCGAGACGCGGGCGCCCAGACCGGTCAGCTCGGCCGTCACGGCGTCGATGCCCTCGGCGGCCGGCCCGCGCCGACTCACGAGAAGCAGATCCCGTACGCCGTGCTCCACGACCAGGTGCCGCGCGAAGATCCGGCCCAGACCGCCCGTACCGCCGGTCACCAGCACCGTTCCGCCGTCCGAGTCCGACCACGGGACGTCGGTCGCCGGGCTGCCGGTGTCAGCGGCGGAGACCACCCGCGTCAGCCGCGGCACCCGTACTTCGCCGTCCCGTACGGCGGTCTCCGTCTCCTGCACGGAGAGGGCCGCGGTCAGCGCTCCGATGTCCGTTCCGTGCTCCACGTCCAGGAGACCGAAGCGGCCCGGGTGCTCCAGCGACGCGGAGCGCACCAAGCCCCGCACAGCGGCGGTGGGCAGGTCGGCAGCGCCCTCGGCGTCACGGGTGACGAACACCAGGCGCGACTCGGCGAACCGCTCCTCCACCAGCCAGGAACGGATCAACCCCAGCGCCCGGATCGCAGCGCCGTGCACGGAACCGGCCACATCAGCACCACCGGTAGCACCGGCACCGACCAGCACCGTCCCCGGCACCTCACCCGCACCTGCGAGGTCCGCCAGATCCGCGAACGCCACGACCCCGTCACCCGACAGGCCCGCCAGCCCCGCCGTCCCGATCGTGCCCAGCACGCCCACCTGGCCCGAAAGGGCTTTGCTGTCGGCACCGCGGGCCGGAACCCACTCCACTCGGTACAACGCCCGGGAGGCGTCGTCGGGGCGTACACCCGCAGTGGCCGCGCGCACCGTCAGGGACTCGACGGAGGCGACCGGCGCCCCGGAGGGGTCGGCCATGTGCACGGCCAGGGTGTCGTCCCCGGTCCGGGCCAGCCGGACCCGCAGCGCCGATGCGCCGGACGCGTGCAGCGACACGCCCTCCCAGACGAACGGCACTCCGCCCGGAGCGTCACTGTCGCCAAAGGCGAACGAGGCGTGCAGGGCCGCGTCGGAGAGCGCCGGGTGCAGGCCGTAGGCCGTACCGTCCGTCGCCTCGCTCAGGGCGACCTCGGCGAACACCTCGTCGCCGCGACGCCAAGCGGCGCGCAGCCCCTGGAAGACGGGGCCGTAACGGAGGCCGGCGTCGGCGAGCCTCTCGTAGCAGTCGCTCACGTCGACCGGCTCGGCATCGCGCGGCGGCCACACCGAGGCGTCGAACTCGGGAGCCACCGTGTCCGGGGCCAGAACGCCTTCGGCGTTGAGCGTCCACGGCTGCCGCTCGTCACCGGCGTCGTCCCGGGAGTGCACCGTGATCGTGCGGCGTCCGGAGTCGTCCGGGTGGCCGACACTCACCTGGATGCGCACGGCACCGCGCTCGGGCAGTACGAGCGGTGCCGGCAGGGTCAGTTCCTCGACCGCGTCGCAGCCGACCTCGTCGCCGGCCCGGACGGCCAGCTCCAACAGGGCCGTGCCCGGCACCAGTACCGTGCCCTGGACGGCGTGGTCCGCCAGCCAGGGGTGCGACTGGGCCGACAGTCGGCCCGTGAACACCACCCCGTCTTCGGCCGCGAGTTCCACGGCCGCGCCCAGCAGGGGGTGCCCGGCCGCGCCGAGGCCGACCAGCCTGATGTCCCCGGTGCCGGCGACGGCGCCCGTCGGCCAGAAGTACTCGTGCTGGAAGGCGTACGTCGGCAGGTCGACGGCACGGGCGCCGGTGCCGTGGAGGACGGTCCCCCAGTCGGCGGCGACGCCTGACACGTGCAGCTCGGCCAGAGCGGCCAGCGCGGCGGTGACTTCCTCGCGGTCCTTGCGCAGCAGCGGGACCAGGACCGCGTCCTCACCAGCGCGCTCCCGCGCCATCCCGCAGAGCACACCGTCCGGACCCAGCTCCACGAACCGCGACACACCCTGCTCCACCAGAGCCCGCACACCGTCGTCGAAACGCACCGCCTCACGCACATGACGCACCCAGTAGTCCGGACCCGCCAGCTCACCGGCCTCCGCCACCCGGCCGGTCACATTGGACACCACCGGCACCCGCGGCTCACCGAACGACAGCCCCGCAACCACCTCACGGAACGCACCGAGCATCGGCTCCATCAGCGGCGAATGGAACGCGTGCGAAACCCGCAGCCGGCTCACCCGCCGTCCCTGCTCCCGGAACACCTCGGCCACCGCCCCAACGGCCTCCTCGACACCGGAAACGACCACCGACGACGGGCCGTTCACCGCAGCGACCGACACACCCGCGAAATCTTCCAGGTGCTCAAGTACCTCCGCCTCCGTGGCCTCCACCGCCACCATGGAGCCACCCGCCGGCAGCGCCTGCATCAGCCGGCCACGCGCCGCCACCAGAGCACAGGCATCCTCCAGCGAGAACACCCCGGCCACATGCGCCGCCGCCACCTCACCGATCGAATGCCCCGCCACGAACTCCGGCCGCACACCCCACGACTCCACCAGCCGGAACAACGCCACCTCGACGGCGAACAGACCCGCCTGCGCATACGCGGTGCCATCGAGGACGGACTCGTCCTCACCCCACACCACCTCACGCAGCGGACACCCCAAGTGCCCGTCCAAAACCGCACACACGGCATCGAACGCCTCCGCGAACACCGGGAACCGCGCATACAACTCACGCCCCATACCCAGCCGCTGCGAACCCTGACCCGAGAACAGGACGGCCGTACGGCCGGCCTCGTTCTCACCCACGACCGCGGCCCGGTCGGGCTCGCCCACGCACACAGCGGCCAGACCGCGTACGGCGGTCTCCCAGTCGTCCGCCAGGACCACGGCGCGGTGATCGAAGTGCGAGCGCTGCGTGGCCAGGGAGTGTCCCAGGTCCACCGCGCGCAGGGCGGGGTCGGCCTCGATACGGGCAAGGAGCCGTGCGGCCTGCGCCCTCAAGGCCTCCGCCGACCGCCCGGACAGCACCAGCGGCACCACACCCGGGGCCAAGGAAGCGACGCCCTCACCGCCGGACTCCGCCTCGGTGACCGGTTC
>NZ_JBIWGG010000026.1:0-4568 GCF_044763415.1 Streptomyces sp. NPDC096048 | reverse complement strand
GGAGCAGGTGGCTTCGGTGCTGGGTCATGGTTCGGTGGAGGCGGTCGGCGCGGACCGGGCCTTCCAGGAGTTGGGTTTCGATTCGCTGGCCGCGATCGAGTTGCGCAATCAGCTCAATGCCCTGACCGGGCTCCGGCTCCCGGCGACCCTGGTCTTCGACCACCCCAACGCCCTCGCCGTCACCGAGCACATCGTGTCCCGACTCGACGGCAGCGAGACCGCACGGGCGACCGGTGCGAACCGTACCGATGCCGGACGGCCCGCCGACGACGAGCCCATCGCCATCATCGGCATGGCCTGCCGCTACCCGGGCGGGGTGACCACCCCCGAGGAACTGTGGCGCCTGGTCATGGACGGCGCCGACACGGTCTCCGACCTCCCGGACGACCGGGGCTGGGACGTGGAGGACCTCTACGATCCGGAACCGGGCAAAGAGGGCAAGAGCTACACGCGCCGCGGCAGCTTCCTGCACGACGCGGCCCAGTTCGACCCCGGCCTCTTCGGCATCTCACCCCGCGAGGCCCTGCACATGGACCCGCAGCAGCGCCTGCTGCTCGAGACCTCGTGGGAGGCCCTGGAGCGGGCGGGCATCGACCCCACCTCGCTCAAGGGCAGCAGGACCGGTGTCTTCGCCGGTGTGATGTACCACGACTACGCGCTCAACGTCTCGCCCTCCGGCACCGCCGGTGGCAGCGTGGCGTCCGGTCGGCTCTCGTACACCTACGGCTGGGAAGGCCCGGCCGTCACCGTCGACACCGCCTGCTCCTCCTCGCTCGTCGCGCTGCACCTGGCGGTGCAGGCGCTGCGGTCGGGGGAGTGCTCGCTCGCCGTGGCCGGCGGCGCCACCGTGATGTCGACGCCCGGCATGTTCGTCGAGTTCAGCCGCCAGCGTGGTCTGTCCGTCGACGGCCGCTGCAAGGCGTTCGCGGGCGCGGCGGACGGCGTCGGCTGGTCCGAGGGCGTCGGCGTGCTCCTGGTGGAACGCCTCTCGGACGCGGTGCGCAACGGGCACCGGGTGCTCGCGGTCGTCAAGGGCACGGCCGTCAACCAGGACGGCGCGAGCAACGGACTGACCGCCCCCAACGGCCCCTCCCAGCAGCGCGTGATCCGCCAGGCGCTGCTGGGCGCCGGAGTCGCCCCGTCCGAAATCGACGTGGTGGAGGCGCACGGCACGGGCACCAGGCTCGGCGATCCGATCGAGGCGCAGGCCCTGCTCGCCACGTACGGTCAGGACCGGCCCGAGGACCGGCCGCTGCTGCTCGGCTCGGTCAAATCGAACATCGGTCACACGCAGGCCGCCGCCGGCGTCGCCGGTGTCATCAAGATGGTCATGGCGATGGAACACGGGACGGTGCCGCGCACCCTGCACGTCGACCGTCCCTCGCCGCACGTCGACTGGACCGAGGGCCGCGCCGAACTGGTCACCGAGGAACGGCCCTGGCCGGCCAGCGGTCGGCCGCGCCGGGCCGGCGTCTCCGCCTTCGGCCTCAGCGGCACCAACGCACACGTCGTGCTGGAACAGGGCCCCACCCGGACCGCGGACGAACCGCGTCCCGAAGCCGATACGGGTTCCGCCACCGGGCACCGCGCACCCGCCGTCCTGCCCTGGGCGCTGTCCGCGGCCACCCCCGAGGCGCTGCGCGCCCAGGCAGCCCGGCTGCTCGACCACGCGACGGCGCGCCCGGACGACCGTCCGCTGGACACGGCGTACGCGTTGGCCACCGCCCGTACCGCGTTGGAGTCCCGCGCGGTGGTGCTCGGCACCGGCCGGGACGAGATCCTGGCCGGGCTGCGGGCCCTCGCGGAGGGCACGGACGCCCCCGGTGTGATCACCGGCGAGGCCCGATCCGTCGGTACCACCGCGTTCCTCTTCTCGGGCCAGGGCTCCCAGCGCCTCGGCATGGGGCGTGGGCTGTACGAGAACTTCCCGGTGTTCGCGGAGGCTTTCGACGCGGTGTGCGCGGGACTCGACGAGCACGTGGAGCGTCCGCTGCGCGAGGTGGTGTGGGGTGAGGACGCCGAGTCGCTGAACGGCACCGCGTACGCGCAGGCGGGCCTGTTCGCCGTCGAAGTGGCCCTGTTCCGGCTCCTGGCGTCCTGGGGCGTCACACCCGACCTGGTGGCCGGCCACTCCATCGGCGAGGTGGCGGCGGCACACGTCGCCGGGGTGTTCTCGCTCGCGGACGCCTGTGCCCTGGTCGCCGCGCGCGGCCGGCTGATGCAGGCGCTGCCGGAGGGCGGCACCATGGTGGCGGTGGAAGCCACCGAGGCGGAGGTCCGGGAACAGCTGGACTTCGACGAGGCCGAAAGTGTGTCGATCGCCGCCGTCAACGGCCCGTCCTCGGTAGTGCTCTCGGGCGTGGAGGAGGCCGTCGAGACGGTCGCCGAGGCGTTCCGGCAGCGGGGACGCAGGGTCAGCCGGCTCCGTGTCTCGCACGCGTTCCACTCGCCGCTGATGGAGCCGATGCTCCCGGCGTTCCGTGAGGTCGTGGAGGGACTGTCGTTCGCGGAACCCCTGTTGCCGGTGGTGTCCAACGTGACCGGCCGGATCGCCGAGGCCGGCGAACTGACCACCCCGGACTACTGGGTGACCCACGTCCGCCGGGCCGTCCGGTTCGCCGACGGTGTCCGCGCACTCCGAGCCGCCGGAGCGGACCGCTGCGTCGAGATCGGCCCCGAGGCGGTCCTGACCGGGATGGCCCGTACCTGCCTCGACCGTGCCGAGGACGCCACCGTCCTGCTCGTGCCGACGGGCCGCAAGGGCCGCGACGAGACGATCGCTCTCCTCACCGCGCTCGCGCACCTGCACACCGCCGGCACCGCGGTCGACTGGTCCGGCTTCTTCGCCGGGACGGGTGCCCGTGCCGTCGACCTGCCGACGTACGCCTTCCAGCGGCAGCGCTACTGGCTCGCCGCGACCGGCGCAGCTCCCGCGGCGACCGAGGACGTCGGACTCGATGCCACCGACCACCCGCTGCTGGGTGCGGTGGTGGCCCTGCCGGACTCCGGTGGCGTGGTGCTGACGGGCAGGCTGTCGGTGGAGGCGCAGCCCTGGCTCGCCGACCACGTGGTCCTGGGCCGGATCCTGCTGCCCGGTTCCGTCCTCGTCGAACTGGCCCTGGCGGCCGGCGAGTCCGTCGACTGCGCCACCCTGGAGGAACTGACCCTCGCGGCGCCGCTGGTGCTGTCCGAGCGCGGCGGCGTCCAGGTCCGTGTGATCGTCGGGCCGCGTACCGCCGAACGCCGCACCGTCGCCGTCTATACCCGCCCCGAGGGCACCCGGGAGGACTGGGCCACCCACGCCACGGGCTTCCTGACGGACACGGTCGCCGAGACCGCGCCGGCCGGGCTCGACGAGCAGTGGCCGCCGGTGGGTGCCGAGGTGCTGCCGGTGGAGGCGGCGTACGAGGTCTTCCGGGAGCGTGGTTACGGGTACGGGCCGGTGTTCCGGGGGTTGCGTGCGGCGTGGCGTCGGGGTGGGGAGTTGTTCGCGGAGGTGGCGCTTCCGGAGGAGGCGGCGGGCGAGGCGGGCCGGTTCGGTCTGCACCCGGCGCTCCTTGATGCCGCCATGCACGCCGCGATCCTCAACGACAGCACCGGCCCCGGCCACGAGGACGACGGCGGCGGCACGGTGATCCCGTTCGCCTGGAACGACGTCTCCCTGCACGCGGTCGGCGCCGCCGCCGTCCGCGTCCGGATCGCCACCACCGAGGACGGCGGCATGGACATCCGGGTCGCCGACGTGACCGGCGCGCCGGTCCTGACGGTCGGCTCCATGGTGGGCCGCCCGGTCTCCACCGAGCAGCTCGGCGCGGTCCCGGACGAAATGGGTGCGCTGTACGGCATCACGTGGGTGCCGGACACCGGGAAGGGTGTGGCAGACGCACGCTGGACCCCGTGGAGCGAGGTTGCCGAGGCGGCTGGCGCGGTGCCGGACGTGGTGGTCCTGGACTGCGGTGCCGCCGACGCCCCTGGCGTGCCCGACGGTTCGGTGGGTGTGCCTGCCGGGGTGCGGTCGGTGTTGGACCAGGTGTTGGGTGTGGTGCAGGAGTGGCTTGCCGGTGAGCGGTTCGCGGGTTCGCGTCTGGTGGTGGTGACGCGGGGTGCGATGCCGGTGGGTGTGGGTGGTTCGGCTGGTGCGGGGGATGTGGTGCAGGCTCCGGTGTGGGGTCTGGTGCGTGCGGCGCTGGCGGAGAATCCGGGGCGGTTCGCCCTGGTGGACCTGGACATGGACCTGGAGCAGGACCTGGACCTGGACCTGGATCAGGACTTGGGCCTGGATCTGGATGCCGACGTGCGAGTGTCGGCTGATGTGGATGCCGCGGTGGCGGCGGTGGTCTCGGGTGAGTCCGAGGTCGCGGTGCGTGGTGGCGAGGTGCTGGTGCCGAGGCTGACGCGTCTGCCGGACGACCAGGCCGGTCAGGACGACACACAGCCCGCTGGTCAGGCCGACAGCCTCGCGTCGATGCCTGAGTTGGATGGTTCGGGTGCGGTGTTGGTCACGGGTGGTACGGGTGGTCTGGGTGCTGTGGTGGCCCGGTATCTGGTGGCTGAGCGTGGGGTGCGGG
>NZ_JBIWGG010000025.1:0-15651 GCF_044763415.1 Streptomyces sp. NPDC096048 | reverse complement strand
CCGTTCGCCTCGTGCCGCTTGCGGACCGCGTCCCGGCTGTCCGCGTAGGGGGCGATCACCGGGACCAACGCCGTGACGCCGTTGCGGGCGAGCAGCTCGGCGACGAAGCCGATGCGCTGCACGTTGGTGTGCCGGTCCTCGCGGCCGAAGCCGAGGCCCGCCGAGAGGAACTCGCGGATCTCGTCGCCGTCGAGCACCTCGACCCTGTGTCCGGTGACGCGCAGCCGCTTTGCGACGGCACGGGCCACGGTGGTCTTGCCCGCACTCGGCAACCCGGTCAGCCACACGGTGGCGCCGCGCTCACAGGTGGCTGCTCCGACGGCCCCGGCGGCCGGGTTGTGGGCTGTGGTCACGGTAATGCCTTCCTGAACGTGGGATGGCGCGACGGAGCGAGGAGGCCTCAGGCCGTGGCGAACTCGGCGAGGGTCCGGCCGAGCACGTCCATGTCGATCCGGTGCCAGGAGCCGGGCAGTTCCAGCGATCGGCCGTCCGGCAGCGCCGCCGCGGTCGCCCGCGCCGCCGCGCGCAGCCAGTCACTGGTGCCGGTGCTGTTCAGGACGAGGGTCTGCGTCGTGTACCCGGCGAGCCGGTCGACCGGGATGCTGCAGTCGCCGCAGATCGCCACGTCGTAGGCGAGGGTGTGGGCGTTCGCCTCGTTCATCGCCCAGATCGGACCGTTGCGCCACTGCGCGACCGTGTCCGGGGTCAGCCCCAGGAAGCTGCCCAGGTAGTACTCGACCGCCTCCTGACGCCGGTCCTCCTCCATGAGGACACGGAGGGTCTTGGCGACGTTCCACGGCGGCTTCGGGAACCCGTCGACGCGGTAGAACGGCTCGTGCAGCGCCAGTCTGGTGATCGGGGCCCCGGCGAGCGCCGCCTCGATCGCCAGGTTCGCCCCCGAGGAACCGGCGAACACGACCGCCGACCCGCCGGCCTCCTGGATCACCGCTTCTAGGTCCTCGATCTCGCGGGCCACCGCGTAATCGGGGCAGTCGCCGCTCTCGCCGCGCCCGCGGCGGTCGTAGACGTAGGTGGTGCAGTGCGGCGCCAGCTCGGGAACGAGCGTGTCGAAAATGGTGTGGTCGCGGAAGGAGCCGTTGAGGAGCACGATCGGTGGTCCCTCGCCGGCCTTCTCGTAAGCGATCGTCGTGCCGTCCCGGGAAACGACCTTGTGCATCACGCACTCCTCACGCCGAACGGAGGTGCTTTCACCTCCCCGTCTGGCGGCATCCTCGGGTGCTCCCCTGGACCACGGGTCGAGGACCGGTCGCAGGACCCCTGTGCCGTGGTCGTCCTCCGACGGAACGGCCACGTCCGTTGCCGCCGCGTCCTCCTCGCCCCGCGCCGCACCAGCCGCACGCGAGCCGGGCCTCAGCGGGATTCGACCCGTCGGCCTTGTCATGACAGTGGCGGGGTGAGGCCCGGTGGCAGCCGTCAGCGGCGCGTCAGTTCGCTGGCAGCACCGGCGGCGACAGTGGTCCGGGCCCAGTCCCGTCCCGTCCTGCCGCCGAACTCCGGGAGACGACATGAGCAACCGGGTCGAACTCGGCCAGGTGCACGCCGTCCTCATGTCGCTGCCCGGTGTGCGGGACGCGGCCGTGCACGTGGCCCGGCACGCCCCGGGCGGTCGGCGGATCATCGCGCACATGGTGACGCGCACCCCGCTGGCCGAGTTGCGTGCCGCCCTGGAGTCGAGGCTCCCCTCCCGCCTGGTCCCGGCCCGTTTCCACCGAGTGCCGCACATTCCCCTGCTCCCCGACGGCAGCACCGACCGGCACGCACTGGCCCGACTGACCTCGCCGGAGTCGGAGCCGGAGCCGGAGCTGGAGTCGGAGCCGGAGCCGGACCTGGCCCCGGAGCCGGACGCCACCGCGACGCCGGTGGCGGATCACGAAGGACCCGCGCGACACGACACCGCCGCGCCGCCGGGGCCGCCGACGACCGTGCCGGTCACCCCGCAGCAGCACGCCCTGCTCCTGGACGCGCTCGCCCACCGTGACGCCGGCCGGTATGTGGAGCAACTGCACTGGCGTTGGCGCGGTCCGCTGGACACCGACCGGTTCACCACCGCCTGGCAGTCGGTGTTCGACCGGGAGACCGTGCTGCGCGCCGCCTTCGCCTGGGAGTCCGGGCCGCGCCTGGTGCTGCACGGGCACGCCGACGTGGAAGTCGTCCGGCATCCGGCCGGCTCCGTGGACTTCGAGAACCTGAGGGAACAGGACCGGCAGCGCGGCTTCGACCTGCGTCGCCCCGGCCTGCTGCGGCTGAACCTCGTCGACGAGACCGCCCCCGCCGACGGCAGCCATCCGTGCGTCCGAGTCCTTCTCACCTTCCACCACGTCATGCTGGACGGCTGGAGCGTGTCGGTCCTGCTCCAGGAGTTCTACCGCGCCTACCTCGCCGGCGGCCACCTGCCCGGCGGAGAACGGCGCCCCGACGTCCGCGACTACGCGCGCTGGCTCGCCGGCCGGGACACCGGCCCCGCCCGCGACTTCTGGGCCTCGGCCATTCCGCCCGGCGCCGCCCTGCTGCTGCCCGCGGCGCCCGGCCCGGCCACCGGGCTGAGCGGGACCGGCCGGGCCCAGGCCCGCCTCGGCGCCGGCCAGGCCGACCGGCTGCGCGCCTGGGCGGCGTCCTGCGGGGCCAGCGAGGCCGGTGCCCTGCAGGCGGCGTGGGCGCTGCTGCTGTACCGGGCCGCCGGCACCACCGGCCCCGCCACGGTGGGCTTCGGCGTCACCGTTCCCGGCCGCGGCATCGCCCTCGACTCCGTGGAGCGGCTGCCCGGGCTGCTCATGAACTCGCTGCCCATGACCGTACGGGTCGACCCCGCCGCGGCCGTACCCCGGCTCCTGGCCGACCTGCGCGACCGGGCCCTGGACATCGCCTCCTACGAATGGGTGTCGCTCGGGCAGATCCACCAGTGGAGCGGGCGCCACGCGGACGACAGGCTCGCGGAGAGCCTCATCGTCTTCGAGAACCGGCGGCGCGGCTCCGACGACCTGCGCTCGGCCCTCGCCGCGCAGGGCATCAGCGTCGGACGGCCCCGCGCGACCGGCGTGCGGAGCATGTTCCCGGTCGCCCTGCACGCCCACCGGGACATCGACGACGGCCTCGTCCTGACCGCCGTTCACGACCGTTCCCGGCTCGCCGACGGCGACGCGTCACGCCTCGTCGCCCAATGCGCCCGTCTGCTGCGCGAACTGCCCGGCCTGAAAGGCGGTTCGCAGAGCGTGGCCGACGCGCTGGCGTCCCTCGCCCGAGAGCCGCGGGTGCGGATGGCCCGGGCGTCCGCGGCGACCGCTTGCAGTGAACCGACCCGAGGAGAGCCCGACCATGACCACCCACCGTCGGCACAACACCCCGACCGGCACCCTTGACGGGCCCGGCGAGCGAACGGCCGTCCCCGCGCCCGGACCGAAGGACGCGTGATGAACGCCGGCCACCTCCGGATCGGTGTCGTGGGAGCCGGACCCCGCGGCCTGTCCGTGCTGGAACGGGTATGCGCCAACGAACGGGTCGACCCCTCGCCCCGCCGGGTCACGATCCACCTCGTGGACCCCTGCCGGCCCGGCGCCGGACGCGTCTGGCGCACGGACCAGTCGCGGCTGCTGCTGATGAACACCGTCGCCTCCCAGGTGACGGTGTTCACCGACGACACGGTCACGATGGAGGGACCGGTGGACCCCGGGCCCGACCTGCTCGAATGGGCCCGCTCCGTAGTCCTGGCCGCGCCCCCCGGCCGGTTCGGCGAGGCCGTGTACGCCGAGGCGCGCACGCTGCGTCCGGACAGCTACCCCACGCGCGCCTTCTACGGCAGCTACCTGGAGTACGCCTACCGGCGCATCAAGGAGCGGGCACCCGCCAACTGCCGCATCGTCGAGCACCGCACCCACGCCGTGGCGCTGCGGGACCAGACCGGCGCACCCGGCGGCCCGCAGGTCCTCACCCTCGCGGACGGAACCCGGCTGCGCGCCCTCGACGCCGTCGTCCTCGCCCAGGGCCACCTTCCGCGGCGGCCGTCCGCCGAGGAGTCGGCCTGGGCCCGGACGGCAGCGCGGCACGGACTCACATACGTCACACCGGCCAACCCCGCCGACCTGGACCTCGACACGATCCCACCGGGACAGACCGTGCTGATGCGCGGGCTGGGACTCAACTTCTTCGACGGGATGGCACTGCTCACCCTCGGCCGTGGCGGCCGGTTCGTCCGCCGCTCGGGACGTACGGTCTACCTCCCCTCCGGCCGGGAGCCGCACATCTACGCCGGCTCCCGGCGCGGCGTCCCCCATCACGCGCGGGGCGAGAACCAGAAGGGCCCCAGCGGCCGTCACGAACCCCGGCTGCTCACCACCGGGACCATCGACAGGCTGCGGCGCCGGCGGCTGGAGGGGGAACCGGTCCGCTTCCGCACCCACCTGTGGCCGCTGATCCGCCTGGAGGTGGAAAGCGTCTACTACGAGACGCTGCTGCGCACGGAAGACCGCGCCCGGGAGGCGTCGGCGTTCGTACCGGCCTACCTCGCGGCCACCGCCGCGAAGGACCGCGCAGGCGTCCTGGACTCCTACGGCATCGACCGCGGCAGACGGTGGGACTGGGATGTGATCCAACGTCCCACCAGGGGGCGGCGCTTCGCCGACCGGGCCGACTTCCAGCACTGGCTCCTCGGCCACCTGGCCGAGGACGTACGCCAGGCACGGGCCGGCAACGTCGACGGACCGGTGAAGGCGGCGCTCGACGTCCTGCGGGACATACGCAACGAAGTCCGCCTCGCGGTCGACCACGGCGGCCTGGACGGCGCCTCCCACCGCGACGAGCTGACCGGCTGGTACACCCCGCTCAACGCCTTCCTCTCCATCGGCCCTCCCGTCTCCCGCGTCGAGGAGCTGAGCGCGCTGATCGAGGCCGGAGTCGTACGGCTCCTGGGGCCCGGAACCCGGATCGCACTGAGCACTCGGGAAGACCCGGCCGCGTTCGTGGCCACAGCCGACCACGTCGGGGCGGAGCCCGTCCGCGCACCGGTGCTGATCGAGGCCCGGCTCCCGGAACCCGACCTGCGCCGGACCGCCGACCCCCTGCTGCGGTCCCTCCTGGCCACCGGTCAGGCGGCGCCCTACCGGATCGAAGGCACCGACGGGGCCTACGAGTCGGGCGGCCTCGCCGTCACCCGCCGCCCGTACCACACCGTGGACGCCCACGGCCGGGCCCACCCGCGGCGTTTCGCCTACGGAGTCCCCACCGAGTCCGTGCACTGGGTGACGGCGGCCGGTATCCGGCCGGGGGTCGACTCCGTCATCCTCGGCGACTCCGACGCCATCGCCCGCACCGTGCTGCGCCTCACCCCCGCCCGGCCCGCCGTCCCCCTTCCTCAACGCCCGGCCGACCTGCTGGAGATGACGACATGACGCAGCGGACGACCCCCTTCGACGGCGGCCCGGACGCCGGACTGTTCTCCCCCGTGCGGGCCGGAACGCCCGTGGAGGAAGCCGTCTGCGAAACGGCCTGGCTCCAGGCCATGCTGGACGCCGAGGCGGCACTCGCCCGAGCCCAGGCGGCCCTGGGCACCGTCCCGGACCACGCGGCCCGCGCCATCACCCGCGCCGCCCGTGCGGAACGCTTCGATCCGCGCGCACTGGCGCTGCAGGCCCGCGAGACCGCCAACCCCGTCGTGGGCCTCGTACGCGCCCTCACCGAAGCGGTGGCGGCCGAGGACCGGCAGGCCGCCGAGTACGTTCACCGCGGTTCCACCAGCCAGGACGTGCTGGACACCGGCACGATGCTGGTGTGCCGGCGGGCACTGGACCTGATCCGCGTGGACCTGGACCGCACGGCCGCCGCACTGGCCGAACTCGCGGACCGGCACCGGGGGACCGTCATGGCCGGCCGCACCCTCACCCTGCACGCGGTCCCCACCACGTTCGGACTCAAGGCGGCCGGCTGGCACCGGCTGGTCCAGGACGCCGCCGACCGGATCGGGACCGCACGCAGCGGCCTGCCGGTCTCCCTCGGCGGGGCGGCCGGCACCCTCGCCGGATACCTGGAGTTCGCCGGCCCGCGGAACGGCACGGAGCGCCCGGACGGGTACCCGGAGAGGCTCGTGGCCGCGTTCGCCGACGAGACCGGACTGGCCCGCCCCCGCCTGCCCTGGCACGCGCTGCGCACCCCGGTCGCGGACACCGCCGCGGCCCTCGCCTTCACCACCGGCGCCCTCGGTAAACTCGCCGTCGATGTACAGGTCCTGGGCCGTACGGAGATCGCCGAGGCCGCCGAGCCCGCCGTCGCGGGACGGGGCAGTTCCTCCGCCATGCCGCACAAACGCAACCCCGTCCTGTCCACCCTGATCCGCAGCGCGGCCCTGCAGGTGCCCCTGCTGACCGCGGGCCTCACCCAGTGCCTGGTGACCGAGGACGAGCGTTCGGCGGGAGTGTGGCACGCCGAGTGGCTGCTGCTGCGAGAGGCGCTGCGCCTGGCCGGCGGGGCCGCGTGGACCGCCGCGGAGCTGGCCGAGGGCCTGGCCCCGGACCCCGGGCGCATGCTGCGCAACCTCGGACTGACCGGAAACCAGGTGGTCAGCGAACGCCTGGCCGCCCTGCTCGCCCCGAGCCTCGGCAGGGCCCGCGCGAAGGACCTGCTGACCCGGGCCTCGCTCACCGCCGACCGGCAACAGCGTCCCCTGCTGGACGTGCTGCGCACTCTGCCGGAAGTCACCGCGCACCACACCGTGGCAGAACTCGAAGAACTGCTCGATCCCACCGCCTACGTGGGTGACGCCCCGGCCATGACCGCGCGCGCGTGTGCCCAGCCCCCGTCGAGGAGAAACCCGCCCCCCACCTTCACCACGACGTGCGCGGTGTGAGACCGGCGACGGGACGCAGGGGCGGGCTCTCCGGCCGCCCGGGCCCGATGCGTACGTGGCCGATTCGAGTCGTTCTCCAGGTGTGTCGGCGAGGCTCGGGACAACCGATGCGCCATCACCACGGCGGCCGAGGAGGTGCGACACCATGCGGGACGACACACCCGTCACGCTCTACTGCTTCGCACACGCCGGCGCCGGCGTGTCCGGGTTCGCGCACTGGCGCGCCGGCACCGGCCCCGGGGTCACCGTCGTGCCCGTACTGCTGCCCGGACGGGGCGCCCGTCGCCGCGAGGCGCGCGCGACCTCACGCGGCCAACTGCTCGACGCACTCCTCGGTCCACTCACCGGCCAGGTCTCCGACGGCCGCCCGTACGCACTGTACGGACACAGCCTGGGCGGGATCGTGGCCCATACCCTCGCCCGCGCGCTCATCGACCGCGGACTGCCCGCCCCCGGCCTCCTCGCGGTCGGCGCCAGCCCCCCACCGCACGCCGCGGCACTGCGCCGCGACGACCTCACCGACGAACGGCTGCTGCGGTTCGCGGACGACCTCGGAGCAGCGCCGGGCGGACCGCTCGCCACGCCCGGCAGCCTCTGGTACCGCTCCGTGCTGCCCGTGCTGCGGGACGACCTCCTGCTCGCCGCGGCCCTGCGCACCGCCGCGCTCGCCGAGGCGGCGCGCAGCCCCCTCCCCGTGCCCGTCCTGGCCGTCGACGGCCAGGACGACCCCGT
Source organism: Streptomyces sp. NPDC096048 (assembly GCF_044763415.1). Lineage (NCBI taxonomy): Bacteria > Bacillati > Actinomycetota > Actinomycetes > Kitasatosporales > Streptomycetaceae > Streptomyces > Streptomyces sp. NPDC096048. The sequence goes on along the minus strand of NZ_JBIWGG010000025.1, from coordinate 8,066 downwards.
CGTCGGCGCGGCCGCGCTGGACGGCTGGGCGCGCTGGACCACCGGCCGGTTCGTCCGGCGGACCGTCCCCGGCGACCACTTCTTCGTCCGCGGCCCGCACGCACCCCGACTGATCGGACGCGCCTGCCGCGTGGTGCGGCGCACCCGGCGCGTACCTGGGCTCATATCTGGAGGACAACTGTGAGGGACAACCGATGAGGCGGGTCGTCATCACCGGCATCGGGGTCGTGGCCCCGGGCGGCGTGGGCACCCGCGCGTTCTGGAGCACGCTCACCGCGGGCCGCACCGCCACACGCGGCATCACACTGTTCGACGCGAGCGCGTTCCGGTCGCGCATCGCCGCCGAGGCGGACTTCGACCCCGCCGCACACGGATTCGGCCCCGCCGAGGCCGCCCGCCTCGACCGCGCCGCCCAGTTCGCCCTCGTCAGCGCCCGGGAGGCGGTCGAGGACAGTGGGCTGTCCGGCGCCCTGGACCCGGTCCGCACGGGCGTCACGCTCGGCAGCGCCGTCGGCTGCACCACGGGCCTCGACAACGAGTACGGCGTGGTCAGCGAGAACGGCAGCGCCTGGGAGGTCGACCACACCCGGGCGGTCGCGCACCTCTTCGACTACTTCGTGCCCAGCTCCATGGCCGCCGAGGTGGCCGGCGCGGTCGGTGCCCAGGGCCCGGTCTCGCTGGTCTCCACCGGCTGCACCTCCGGCATCGACTCCGTCTGCCACGCCGTGGACCTGATCCGCGAGGGCAGCGCCGACGTCATGGTCACCGGTGCGACCGAGGCACCGATCTCGCCGATCACCGTGGCCTGCTTCGACGCCATCAAGGCGACCAGCCCGCGCAACGACGAACCGGAGACCGCCTCGCGCCCCTTCGACCGCTCGCGCAACGGCTTCGTCCTCGGCGAGGGGTCCGCCGTCCTGGTCCTGGAGGAGTTCGAGCACGCCCGCCGGCGCGGCGCCCACGTCTACGCCGAGATCGCGGGGTTCGCCGGCCGCAGCAACGCGTACCACATGACCGGGCTGAAGACCGACGGCGTGGAGATGGCCGAGGCGATCCGCGCGGCACTCGACGAGGCCCGCCTGGACGCCACCGCGATCGACTACATCAACGCCCACGGCTCCGGAACCAAGCAGAACGACCGGCACGAGACCGCAGCGTTCAAGCGCAGCCTCGGCGACCATGCCTACCGAGTTCCGGTGAGTTCCATCAAATCCATGGTCGGCCACTCGCTCGGCGCGATCGGCTCACTCGAGGTGGCCGCGAGTGCCCTGGCCATCGAGCACAACACCGTGCCCCCGACGGCCAACCTGCACGAGGCCGACCCGGCCTGCGACCTCGACTACACCCCGCTCACCGCGCGCGAGCAGCGCACGGACACCGTGCTCAGCGTCGGCAGCGGCTTCGGCGGCTTCCAGAGCGCCATCGTCCTGACCCGGCCGCGACTTCAGGAGGCGGCATGACCACGGCCACGCTGGACCGTCTCGCCACACGGCGCGACGCCCCCGCCACCACCGACTCCGTCGTCACCGGCATCGGCGTCACCGCCCCCAACGGGCTGGGCACCGAGGCATGGTGGGCGGCGACCCTGCGCGGCGAGAGCGGCATCCGCCCGGTGACCCGCTTCGACGCCTCCCGCTACCCGGTGCGCGTCGCCGGCGAGGTCCCCGGCTTCGTCGACGAGGAGCACCTGCCCAGCCGGCTGCTGCCGCAGACCGACCGGGTCACCCGACTGTCACTGACCGCGGCGAAGGAAGCCCTCGACGGCTCCGGCAGCGACCCCTCCTCCCTGCCCGAGTACGGCGCCGGCGTGGTCACCGCCTCCTCCGCGGGCGGCTTCGAGTTCGGGCAGCGCGAGCTGCAGGCCCTGTGGTCCAAGGGCGGGCAGCACGTCAGCGCGTACCAGTCCTTCGCCTGGTTCTACGCCGTGAACACCGGCCAGATCTCCATCCGGCACGGACTGCGCGGCTCCAGCGGCGTCGTCGTCGCCGAACAGGCGGGCGGACTGGACGCCGTGGCCCACGCCCGGCGCCAGATCCGCAAGGGCGCCCGGCTGATGGTCACCGGCGGCGTCGACTCCGCGCTCTGCCCGTGGGGCTGGGCCGCCCATCTCGCCGCCGGTGAGCTGAGCCGCGTCCCCGACCCGGCCCGTGCCTACCTGCCGTTCGACGCGGAGGCCGACGGCCACGTGGTCGGCGAGGGCGGTGCCCTGTTCGTCCTGGAGAGCGCTGCGGCCGCCCGCGAGCGCGACGCTCGCGCGTACGGTGCGTTCACCGGATACGCGGCCACCTTCGACGGGCCGGGCACTCTGCGCCTGGCCGACGCCGCCCGGCTGGCCCTCGCCGACGCCGGGGTGAACGCCGGCGACATCGACGTGGTGTTCGCCGACGCGGCCGGCGCGCGCGCCGCGGACCGCGCCGAGGCGGAGGCGCTCGCCGCCCTGTTCGGCCCGCGGGGCGTGCCCGTCACCGCGCCGAAGTCGATGACCGGGCGGCTGCTCGCGGGGGGTGCCTCCCTCGACGTGGCCGCCGCCCTGCTGACCCTGCGCGACCAGGTGGTCCCGCCGACCGTCGGGACCACCGAGCCCGCCGCCGACTGCCCCGTGGACCTCGTCACCGCCCCGCGCGAGACCGCCGTCCGGCACGCCCTCGTCCTGGCGCGCGGCCGAGGTGGCTTCAACTCGGCGGCCGTCCTGAGCGCGGTCTGACCGGACCGGCCGCCGGAACGACATCCCCCGCGTTCCGGCGGCCCTCAACCCGTACAGGCTAAATCCAAGGTTAAATGGGCTCCAAAATCCGAGGGTAAGCAATGGTACGGTGACGGCCGGAGGTGAACCGGTCCCATGCCGACGGAAGAAGAGCTGTTCACGGCCGTTGACACCCTGCTCGCAGGTGAGCCGCGGATGCCCGCCCCCGCCGAGCGAGCCCGCCTGAGAGAGGCGGCCGGGATCACCCAGGCCCGGCTCGCACAGGTACTGCAGACCACGACGCAGACGGTGAAGAACTGGGAGGCCGGCCGCGCCGAGCCCCGCCCCCCTCGACGCCAGGCATACCAGCGCCTCCTCGACGGCTGGGCACAGCAGTTCCCGCCCGACGACGCTCCTGAAAGCGCCGGACCCGACGCCACGGCCACCACCGCCCCGGCGGACGTAACGTCCGGCACCGCTCCGGACGCCGCCTCCGCGGCCCCGGCGCCCGACCCGGTGACACAGCCGGCACCCACCGCACGGACCCCCACCGCACGGACCCCCACCGCACGAACCCCCACCGCACGGACCCCCGCCGCACCGGCGCGGCACAACACCGCGCCGACCGCGTCGTCCCGGACCCAGAAGGCCACAGGAGGGGCACCGAAGCCGACGCCACCCACCACGGACCAGCGCTTCGAGAACGGCCCCCTCGCCGTCATCGACGCCGAAGACGGCGATGTCCTCGCGTACTGCGTCGGCGGCCTGATCCTGGACGTACCCGCCAAGTCCCTCCCCTCACTGGTCGAATGGACCCTGGCCGAATCCGGACTCGGCCAGGCCCGCCACCACCGCAACGGCCGCGACGGCGACCCACTCCTCGTCCTCACCACGGCCGCCCTGGAACGCTACGGCCTGCCCACCGCCCTGTCCGACGAGGAACGCCGCGCCGGACGCCTCCCGGACGGCCACAAGGCGGTCAAGCAGCTCGCCCGGGCCGACTGGAAACTGACCCGGCGCGGACTCGGCCCCTGGGCGAGGATCTACCGCCCCGCCGAAGGAGCCAAGCGCAACTGCGTCCAGCTGTGCATCCCGGCCTGGAACGCCCTGGACGCCCGCGAGTGGGACGACAGGAACGCCCCGCGGCTGCCCTCGATGCACCCGGCCGACCTCGCCCGCTACCTCGGCGCGTACGCGCAGCGGGTCATGACACCGCGCGGCACCGCGGCGGTCACCGGTCTGGAGCTGATGACCGCGCTGCGCCCGCCCACCCGCGCCGAGAAGGACCCGGCCACCGGCGAGTTCACGCGGGCCCTCAACGACGACGCGCTCACCGCCGTGTACGACGTGGTGGAGTGCGAGGTCCCCGACGAACACCCCCTCCTCAAAGGCAGGTTCGCCCGCCACCACCTGCGCACCCCGGCCGAGATGCTGATGGAGGAGCCCTACGACTGGTGCCGCCCCCTCACCGACGAGGAGTGCATGCGGAAGTACCTGGTCGCGATCGACATCAACATGTCCTTCGCCGCGGCAGCCAACGGCCTGACCGTCGGCCTGAACGGCCCGACCCACCTCACCGGCAACCCGCGCTTCGACGCGTCACTGCCCGGCTCCTGGCTGGTCGACCTCAGCCACGTCGACCTCTCCCGCGTGGAGATCAACGGCCGCACAGTCGACGGCGACCGGCTCCCCTCCCCGTTCACCCCCAAGGGCGACCGCCCCACCGGCCCGGCCTGGTACGCCACCCCGACCGTCGCCTACGCGGTGGAACTCGGCTACGAGGTCACACCCGTCGAGGCGTACGTGCGCACCCGCACCGGCCGCTACCTGGACGCCTGGTACAAGCGACTGCGCGACGCCTACGTCGCCACCATGGCCGACCTCGGCGTCACCACCGGCATGGGCGGCGCCGAGTTCCTCCAGGCGATGGCCCGCTCCCGGCAGACCGACCCGACGATGGCACTGCTGGCCGGCGCCATCAAGGCGACCGCGAAGGGCGGCATCGGCAAGCTCCGCCAGCGCAATCGGGGCCAGGTGCCGTACTACGAGCCGTGGCCGGCCCTCGAACGGGAGACGTGGCGCCCCGACATCCGTGCCGCCGTCCTGGCCAACCAGCGCATCGGCCTGCACCGCAAGCTGATGAAGACAGCGGCCGCGGCCGACCTCTACCCGGTGGCCATCGGCACCGACGCCGTCGTCTACCCCTCGCCCGGACCCTCCCCGCTGGACGTCCTGCCCCACACGCCCGAGGGCAAGCCGGTCCCCGGCACCTTCCGGCTCGGCATCTCCCCGGGAATGGTCAAGCACCAGGGCACCCGGACGGTCCTGTGGGCCGAGGAGCAGTTCGAGGAACAGGGCGGCGTCTTCAACATCGCCAACCACATCAAGACCGACCCGGCCGCCGGGGAAGGGGAGTAGCCGACGATGGTGGACCCGGTCGGGGACGGCCTGGACCGCTCACTGGAGCAGGCGTTCACCCGCCCCCTCCCCAAGAGCGCCCAGGCCCAGATGAAGTACCTGGTCAAGCAGCTCAAAGGCACCAGGGCCGTCGCCCGGCTCCTCGGGATCTCCCAGCGCACCGTGGAGCGCTACATCAAGGGACAGCTCAAACGGCCCCGCCGCGAGCTGCGCGACCGCATGGAGCGCGAGGTCAGGAAGCGCTGGCAGCCGAAGGTCAGGGAGAGGGCGAGGAAGAAGGCGTCCACCACCGACGGCCTGATCCTCTCCACCCGGGCCCGCTTCGGCTTCTCGGCCGCCCCGGGCACCACCGACGACGCCCGTGTCCGCGACATCACTCAGGCCCTCCCCCCCGACTGGGCGGACCGCCTCTTCACCGCCCGCGAGCAGGGCGCCACCGAACAGCAACTCCAGCGCATCGCGGCCGAGGGCCTCGCGGAGATGTACTTCCGCGCCAACAACACACGCGCCCAAGGCCTGGGAGTGGAGTTCACCGACATCGACCGGGTGGACATCGGCCTTTAGCCGCGCCAGCGCACTGATCGATGAGTTCCGGGTCGTGTGAAGGTCTCAGCCTGAAGGACCGCCGCGGACTGGCGCGCCCGCACCCGAAGGAGACGCATGGCCAAGCTCATCTACTCGATGCTCACCTCGCTCGACGGCTACGCCGAGGCGGCGCAGGGCGATCTCGGCACCGGAGCCGAAGATCAGGAAGTGCACACCTTCATCGGCGACCTCTTCCGGCCCGTGGGCACGTAAAGGAGTGCGATGCCGCTGATGCCGTGTCGTCCAGCCGGGCGGCCGGTCAAGCGCTGCGACGTGTGGGCACGGCGGACAGGTGCCGCTGTGGGGCGGGGGGAGCCGGGGCGGCCAGGGCACCGGCCTTGATGGCCTCGGTCGCCTCGCGCAGCGCATCTTCCATCTCCTCATGGGAGGCGTACCCGGCGAAGTACGGGTGGATGAAGTAGCTGCGGTAGCGGCCCTCGGGCCGCAGGACGATGTTCCGCTCGACCAGGTGGTTCATCGCGATGGACGTGCGGTTCTTGCTGAGCCCCACGCGCGCCCGCAGTTCGGCCTGTGAGGCGTTTACCTCGCCGCCGGGGCGCTGGACCTCCGTCATCGCGCTAAGCAGGTCGTAGTCGGCCTTGGAGAGCTCCAGGCGGTGCAGTTGGGCGTACCCGAGGTGAGCTTGGATCAGCATGCCTGCTCCTCCACGTCGTTGTCGCCGAACGCCAGCTGCCGCGTGCGCGGAGCCGGCACGGCCGGGGCCGTGAACTCTGGGAAACTCTCGCTCGCCGCCTTCTCCAGCGCGACTACATCTTCCCGCATCTCCGGGAAGTGCTTCCTGAGCGCGGCCCTGGCATCCTGGCGCAGCTGCTCCAGGGCCTCCTGCTGGAGGTCGCCGTTGCCCTTGAAGCAGATCAGCGGGTTGACCACGATCAGCGAGTTGGCGCGGCGCTGGATCATGTGCCAGTTCTCCAGGCTGCCCAGCGCCCGGGTGACGTTCGCGCGTTCGACTCCGAGGTGTCGGGCGACCTTGATGTGGGTGATCTTCAGGCGCCCCTCGACCTGACGGCCCATGCAGAACAGCAGGACCGCCGACTGTACGGGCGACATCCCGTACCGGGCGATCAGCACAGCCAGGACGTCGGCGAGGAACGCGTTGCTGACCATGCTGTAGCCGCTGCGCCCCCACGCGTCGTGGGGAGCCCGATACGTGTACTCGACGTTCGCGGACCGCACAGGCCGACCGGGCTTCGGCGGCGTACGGTCCAGCGCCTGGGCGAAGCTGTCCGCCAGCGGCGACGTCACGGACTCATTGCAGTCCGCCGACCGCCGGCCCCTGTTGGTGGAGCGACTCGCGTCCCCGGGCACCCTGGCTCCTGCTGCTCGATCTTGTCTGGTGCCCAGGACCCTAGCCGAGATTGTCCCCGTGGAGAGGGACCTTTGTCCCCGTCGGCGTGGCCCCCTGGTGTCGATGCCGACACACCGCCTCCCACGCGTACAGGGCCGAATGCGGCCCTGACCAGCCCGAACGCATTTTGTACCTCTTTCCAGGGCCAAATCGGGTCCGGTTGTGTCGAAGGAGGCACAAAACCGCAGGTCGATGTGTCAGAGCTAACACATCGCCTCTCGCGAAACCGCAGGTCAGCACGCCTTTCCGCGCGGTGCCCTTTTATCAGTAAGACGCGCGTGCGCGCGTGCGCGCGCGAGGGCAGCCACAGCCCGCCTGGCACCCACCGACCCGGCCGCTGCCGACGACATCGATCACCAGTACCCCGCCGTGCGCCTCTCTCATCACCACCCGCACTCGAACGCCACCCGGCCCATTTCTGCTAAGCATCAGCTAACGCGCCCAATCACATTTCCCGCCGTTTTTGGCTCCGCTATTCCTAACTTTGCCATTCACCTATCGCGCGGCTTTTTTCTACGGCTCACTCGCTCCACGTATAAGTCCATCTCTGACGGGATTTTTCCTCGTCAAGAGTAGTGCGCAACCATTCCAGTCCTAAGCTAGCTACTATCTTTGAAGCACGTTTTCCCGGATCGCCCACCCACACCCTCTCCGACCTCTGTTCGCTCCGTCACCCGCCCGACTGCCCGTCACCTCCCCTTCCTCTTGCTGCTGCTCGGGCCGTAGGCCCGTGGGTGGGCCGCGCGGAGCGTGGCCCACCTTGCCCGCACCGGAGTTCGGGGGTGCGTCCGGCGTGGCTGGAGCGCAGCGGAGGCCACGGGTCGGCCGGAGGCCGGCCCCGGCCCGCAACGCGGGCCGGGCGCCCTGCCTTTGGCGGTGCGCGCGCAGCGCGTGCCGCCTGGCGGTGAGCGGAGCGAACCGCTTCCGCTCACGCGGAGCGGGAGCGGCCGGGGCGCGCAGCGCCCCGGTTCGCTTGCATCGCGCGAAGCGCGATGGGACCCGCTCCGCGGG
>NZ_JBIWGG010000024.1:0-16070 GCF_044763415.1 Streptomyces sp. NPDC096048 | reverse complement strand
CTGGCCCAGCGGCGTGCGGCCGAGGGCCTGCCGGGCCTGTCACTGGCCTGGGGCGCCTGGGAACAGAGCGTCGGAATGACCGGCACCCTCTCCGAGGCCGACATGCAGCGCATCGCCGCTTCCGGAGCCGCGCCCCTCCCCGTCGAACGCGGGCTGGCCCTCTTCGACACGGCCACCGGATCCGACGAGCCCCTGGTCGTCGCCGTCGGAGCCACCTCCGGCGACAACCGGATGCCCGGAGCGGTGCCACCACTGCTGCGCAACCTGGTACGAGGCACCCGCCGCACCGCCGCGACCGCCAGCGGCGGCGCGAGCACCGCGGCCGACCTCGCCCGCAGCCTCCTGGACATGCCGGCGGACGACCGGGTCCGCCACGCCGTCGAACTGGTGCGGGCCGAGGCCGCCGCCGTGCTCGGCCACTCCTCGGCCAAGGCCGTCGAACCCGGCCACGAGTTCCGCGAACTGGGCTTCGACTCGCTCACCGCGGTCGAACTGCGCAACCGCCTGACCACCGTCACCGGCCTGCGGCTCACCGCCACCCTGGTCTTCGACTACCCCACCCCGCACGGTCTCGCCGAACACCTGGTGGGCGAACTCCTCGACGAGCACGGTGAGACCGGCATGCCCGTCGTGGCGGCCGAGGTGGCCGAGGACCCGGTCGTCATCGTCGGCATGGCCTGCCGGATGCCCGGCGGCATCGCCACCCCGGACGACCTGTGGCGGATGCTCGCCGACGGGGAAGACCGCATCACCGACTTCCCCACCGACCGCGGCTGGGACCTGAACTCCCTGTTCGGCGGCGGTCCCGACAGCCGGGGCGTCAGCGCCACCCGGCGCGGCGGCTTCCTGGTCGACGTCGGCGGCTTCGACGCCGGGTTCTTCGGGATCTCGCCGCGCGAGGCCCTGGCGATGGACCCGCAGCAGCGCCTGCTCCTGGAGACCTCCTGGGAGGCGTTCGAACGCGCCGGCATCGACCCAACGGGCCTGCGGGGCACCGCCACCGGCATCTTCGTGGGCACTACGGGCCAGGACTACGCCAACCTCGTCATGACCTCCCGCGAGGACGTCGAGGGACACGCGAGCACCGGCCTGGCCACCAGTGTCATCTCCGGCCGGGTCTCCTACGCCCTGGGCCTGGAGGGACCGGCGCTCACCGTCGACACCGCCTGCTCCTCCTCGCTCGTCGCGCTCCACCTCGCCGCCCAGTCACTGCGCAGCGGGGAGAGCTCCCTCGCGCTCGCGGGCGGCGTCACCATCCTCTCGACCCCGATGAATTTCTCCGGGTTCACCCGGCAGGGCGGCCTCGCCGGCGACGGTCTCTGCAAGGCCTTCGCGGACGCGGCCGACGGCACCGGCTGGTCCGAGGGCGTCGGCCTGCTCGTCCTGGAGCGACTCTCCGACGCCCGGCGCAACGGCCACGAAGTGCTGGCCGTCGTGCGCGGCTCGGCCATCAACCAGGACGGTGCCTCCAACGGTCTGACGGCGCCCAACGGGCCGTCCCAGCAGCGTGTCATCCGCCAGGCCCTGGCCGGCGCCGGGCTCACCCCCGCCGACGTGGACGCGGTCGAGGCGCACGGCACGGGCACCACCCTGGGTGACCCCATCGAGGCCCAGGCACTCCTCGCCACCTACGGCAGGGACCGGGGCCCGGAGCGGCCGCTGCTGCTGGGCTCCATCAAGTCGAACATCGGTCACACCCAGGCCGCCGCCGGTGCCGCGGGCGTCATCAAGATGGTGCTCGCCATGCGCCACGGCACCCTGCCCAAGTCCCTGCACGTCGACCGGCCGTCCACACACGTCGACTGGGAGGCCGGGGCGGTCCGCCTGCTCACCGAGAAGACCCCCTGGCCGGAGACCGGGCGCCCCTGGCGTGCCGGTGTCTCCTCCTTCGGCCTCAGCGGCACCAACGCCCACGTGATCCTCGAGCAGCCGGAGCCGGCCACCGCCGAGCCGGAGACCACCACGACCCCGGAGGAGCCCGCGGTCCTCCCGGCCGTCGTGCCGTATCCCGTTTCCGCCCGCACCGAAGAGGCCCTGCCCGGACAACTGGACCGGATCACCGCGCTCGACGCCTCCCCACTGGACCTGGGCTTCTCCCTGGCCACCGGCCGCTCCGCCTTCGAGCACCGCGTGGTCCTGCTGGCTTCCGTCGACGGTGCGGGGGAGCCGGTGGAGGTGGCGCGTGGTCGTGCCGTCGAGCGTTCGCTGGCGGTGCTGTTCTCCGGTCAGGGGTCGCAGCGGGTGGGGATGGGGCGTGAGTTGTACGCCCGTTTCCCGGTGTTCGCGGCGGCGCTCGACGAGGTTCTCGTCCTGCTGGACCCGCAGTGCGATCGGCCGTTGCGTGAGGTGTTGTTCGCGGAGGAGGGCAGTGAGGAGGCGGCCCTTCTGGACTCCACTGGTTATACGCAGCCCGCGTTGTTCGCGGTCGAGGTGGCGTTGTTCCGGCTGGTGGAGTCGTGGGGTGTCGCACCGGGGTTCGTGGCGGGGCATTCCGTCGGTGAGATCGTGGCCGCGTATGTGGCGGGTGTGTTCTCGCTGGGGGATGCGTGTGCGCTGGTGGCGGCCCGGGCCCGGCTGATGCAGGAGTTGCCCGCGGGTGGTGCGATGGTGGCCGTGCGGGCGGCTGAGGCGGAGATCGCCGACCGTGTCACCGGCGGTCTGTCTGTGGCGGCGGTGAACGGCCCGGATTCTGTGGTCATCGCAGGTCCGGAGGCGGAAGTTGCCGCGTTGGCGGATGTGTGCGCGGGTGAGGGGCGCAAGACGCAGCGGCTGTCGGTCAGTCACGCCTTCCACTCGGTGTTGATGGAGCCGATGCTGGACGCCTTCCGTCAGGTGGCGCAGGGGCTGACGTATGCCGAACCCCGTATCCCGGTCGTCTCCAATGTCACGGGTGCGGTCGCGGAGCCGGGGCAGCTGACCAGTCCCGCCTACTGGGTGGAGCACGTCCGTGCGACTGTCCGGTTCGCCGACGGCGTGCGCGCGCTCGCCGGTGCCGGTGCCGACGCCTTCCTGGAGATCGGCCCCGGCGGCGTCCTGACCGCTCTCGCCCAGCAGAGCATCGACGCCGCCGCCGGAGCGTTGGTCGTCCCCGCGCTGCGCAAGGACCGCGACGAGGAGTCCGCGCTGCTCACCGCGCTGGCCCAGCTCCACGTGGCCGGCACGGACATCGACTGGGTCCGCTGCTTCGAGGGGACAGCTGCGCGCCGCGTCGCGCTGCCGACGTATGCCTTCCACCACGAGCGCTACTGGCCGCGCCCGGCCACGCACACCGGTGATGTCACCGGCGCCGGGCTCCGGCCCGCCGAGCACCCGCTGCTCGGTGCCGCCACGGCCCTCGCCGCTTCCGAGGGAGTCCTTTTCACCGGGCGTCTCTCCCTCTCCACCCACCCCTGGCTCGCCGACCACACCGTCGGCGGCGGCATGGTGCTGTTCCCCGCCACCGGCTTCCTGGAACTGGCCGTCCGCGCCGGGGACGAGGTCGGCTGTGACCGGGTAGAGGAGTTCACCCTCGCCACGCCGCTGCTGCTGCCAGAGGATGCCGCCGTCGTCGTGCAGGTGTGGGCCGGCGCCCCTGACGAGAGCGGCTCCCGCACGGTCGGCCTGTACTCCCGGCCGGCCGACGCCTCCGAGGAGACCTGGACCGAGCACGCCTCCGGCGTCCTGACCACCGGCGCCGCCGTCCTGCCCCTGGACGCCTCGGTCTGGCCGCCGGAGGGTGCCGTCGCCGTCGACCTGGAAGGCTTCTACGACCGCACCGAGTACGGTCCCGTCTTCCGCACCATCCGTGCCGTCTGGACCCGTGACGAGGAGGCCTTCGTCGAGGCGACGCTGCCGTCCCAGGCAGACGACGCCGGCTACTACGGCATGCACCCGGCGCTGCTCGACGCCGCCGTCCAGTCCGTCGGCTTCGCCGGTCTGGACGACGAGCACAAGTTGCTGCCGTTCCTGTGGGCAGGGGTGTCGCTGCACGCGGGCGGCGCCTCCGTGGTCCGCTTCCGGGTCGCGCGTACCGGCGAGGAATCGGTGTCCATCGCCGCCGTCGACATCGAGGGCGCCCCCGTCCTGTCTGCCGAGTCGCTGGTGCTCCGCGTTCCGGCGGGGACACAGGCCCCCGCCACCCGCCGCCCGGAGCTGGACTCGCTGCTCCGCCTGTTGTGGTCGCCGCTGCCGGAAGCCCCGGGGACGCCGGAGGCCCCGGGGACGCCGGAGGCCCGGGGGTCCGGAGACACCGCCCCTTCCTTCCGGCACGCCATCGTCGCCGCACCGGGCGAGGACGACGCCGCAGCCGTCCTGACCGGGCTCACCGGTGAGGAAGACCTCGTCTGCGTGCCGTTCCCCGGTGACACCGGCGACGGGACCGAGGGCCGGGACGTGCCCCTCGCCACCCACAAGCTCTCCGCGCGCGCCCTCGGCCTGGTGCAGGAGTGGCTCGCCCAGGAGCGGTTCGCCGGCTCCCGTCTGGTGTTCGTCACCCGCCGCGCCGTCCAGGCCGGCCCCGAGGACCGGGTCGAGGACCTGCCCGCCGCCGCCGTCTGGGGTCTGGTCCGCGCCGCGCAGTCCGAGAACCCGGGCCGATTCGCCCTGGTCGACCTGGACGAGGCCGCCCACGTCGAGGATGTCCTGGCGCGGCTGCCCGCGCCGCTCGCGGACGGCGACGCCCAGTTCGCGGTCCGGGAGGGCGCGGTGCTGGTGGCGCGGCTCGACCGCGCGGTGGCCGGCCCCGGCCTGCTGCCGCCCGTCGAGGGCCCGTGGCGCCTGGACAGCACGGACCCGGGCAACCTGGACGCGCTGACGCTGCGCGCCTGCCCCGAGGTGCTGGAGGCGCCGGCGGGCAGGCAGGTCCGCCTGGAGGTGCGGGCCGCGGGTCTGAACTTCCGTGACGTGCTGAACGCGCTCGGCATGTACCCCGGCGAGGCCGGACTCCTCGGCGCCGAGGCGACCGGTGTCGTGACCGCCGTGGGTCCCGAGGTGACCGGTCTCGCGGTCGGCGACCGGGTGATGGGCATGGTGCCCGGCGGCCTCGCCACCGAGGCGCTGATCGACGAGCGGTTCCTCGTCCGCGTCCCCGACGGCTGGAGCGACGAGGTGGCGGCCTCGGTACCGCTCGTCTTCCTCACCGCCCACTACGGACTCACCGAACTCGCCGGTCTGTCGGCGGGGGAGCGGGTGCTGATCCATGCGGGTGCCGGTGGTGTGGGGATGGCGGCGGTGCAGTTGGCGCGTCATCTGGGTGCCGAGGTGTTCGCGACGGCCAGTGAGGGCAAGTGGGAGGTTCTGCGGGGGCTGGGTCTGGACGAGGATCACATCGCGTCTTCGCGGGATGTGGGTTTCGAGGGGAAGTTCCGTGCGGTCACCGGTGGCCGTGGGATGGATGTGGTGCTGAACGCGCTGGCGGGTGAGTTCGTGGACGCCTCGCTGCGGATCACGGCGCCCGGTGGCCGGTTCCTGGAGATGGGCAAGACCGATGTCCGTGATCCGGAGTCGGTGGGCGGTGGGGTGCGTTACCGCGCCTTCGACCTCGGCGAAGCCGGACCCGAACGCATCCACGAGATGCTCGGCGAACTCGTCGGCCTCTTCACCGACGGTGTGTTGAGTCCGTTGCCGGTGCGGGTGTGGGATGTGCGGCGGGCGCGTGAGGCGTTCAGGTTCATGAGCCGGGCCGGGCACGTGGGGAAGATCGTGCTGCGGATGCCGTCGCGTTGGGATCGTGAGGGCACGGTTCTGGTGACGGGTGGTACGGGTGGTCTGGGCCGGGTGCTGGCCCGTCATCTGGTGGCGGTGCGTGGGGTGCGTCGTCTGTTGCTGGTGTCGCGGCGTGGTCCGGCGGCCGAGGGTGTGGGTGCCTTCTGTGCGGAGTTGGAGGGGCTGGGCGCGGTCGTCGAGGTGCGGGCGTGTGATGTGGCCGATCGTGCGCAGGTGGAGGGGTTGCTGGCGTCGGTGCCGGTGGAGCATCCGTTGACGGCGGTGGTGCACACGGCGGGTGTTCTCGACGACGGTGTGGTGACGTCGTTGTCGGGGGAGCGGTTGTCGGGTGTGCTGCGTCCGAAGGTGGACGGGGCCTGGCATCTGCATGAGCTGACGCGCGACTCGGGTCTGGCGGCGTTCGTGGTGTTCTCGTCGGTGTCGGGTGTGATGGGCAGTGCGGGGCAGGCCGGCTACGCGGCGGCGAACGTGTTCCTGGACGTGCTGGCCCAGCGGCGTGCGGCCGAGGGCCTGCCGGGCCTGTCACTGGCCTGGGGCGCCTGGGAACAGAGCGTCGGAATGACCGGCACCCTCTCCGACACGGACGCGCGCCGCATGACGGCGGCCGCCGCACCGCCCCTCACCGTCGAACAGGGCCTCGCCCTGTGGGACGCCGCCACGGCCTCCGACGAGCCGTACCTCGTGCCGATCGGCGCATCCGGCAGCAGCAGGATGCCCGGCGACGTCCCGTCGCTGCTGCGCAACCTGGTACGCGGCACCCGCCGCACCGCCGCGACGGCCGTCGGCGGCGCGAGCACCGCCGCGGCCGTCACCCGGCAACTCCTCGACCTGCGCGAGCAGGAGCGCCTGCGCTTCGCGGTCGACCTGGTCCGCGCCGAGGCCGCCCCGGTCCTCGGGCACTCCTCGGTCAAGGCCATCGACGCCGACCGCGACTTCCACGACCTCGGCTTCGACTCGCTCACCGCGGTCGAACTGCGCAACCGGCTGACCACGGCCACCGGTCTGCGCCTCCCCGCGACCCTGGTCTTCGACTACCCCACGCCCACCGTTCTCGCCGAGCACCTGGTCTCCGCCCTGCTCGACGAGCAGCGCGCCACCGGCACGGCCGCCCCGGTCACCGTCTCCGCGGCCCTGGCCGAGGACCCGGTCGTCATCGTCGGCATGGCCTGCCGGATGCCCGGTGGCGTCAGCTCTCCCGAGGAGCTGTGGCAACTGGTCATCGACGGCGGCGAAGGCATCTCCGCGTTCCCGACCGATCGAGGGTGGGACCTGGAGACCCTCCGGCGGGGCGGTGAGGGCGGCCACGGCCGCAGCGCCACCTCCGAGGGCGGCTTCCTGTACGACGTGGCGGACTTCGACGCCGGGTTCTTCGGGATCTCGCCGCGCGAGGCCCTGGCGATGGACCCGCAGCAGCGCCTGCTCCTGGAGACCTCCTGGGAGGCGTTCGAACGCGCCGGTATCGAGCCCGCCACCGTGCGCGGCAGCCGCACCGGCGTCTTCGTCGGCACCAGCGGTCAGGACTACACCACCCTCGTCATGAACTCCCGTCAGGACGCCGAGGGACACGCCCCCACCGGCCTCGCCACCAGCGTCATCTCCGGACGCCTGTCCTACACGTTCGGCCTGGAGGGCCCGGCGGTCACCATCGACACCGCCTGCTCGTCCTCCCTGGTCGCCCTCCACTGGGCGGCGCACGCGCTGCGTTCCGGCGAAGCCGACCTGGCCCTCGCCGGCGGCGTCACCGTCATGTCCACCGCCATGGGCTACGCGGGCTTCACCCGGCAGGGCGGCCTCGCCCCCGACGGCCGGTGCAAGGCCTTCGCGGACGCCGCCGACGGCACGGGCTGGTCCGAGGGCGTCGGCATCCTGGTCGTGGAGCGGCTGTCCGACGCCCGCCGCAACGGCCACCCGGTCCTCGCGGTCCTGCGTGGCTCGGCCGTCAACCAGGACGGTGCCTCCAACGGCCTCACCGCCCCCAACGGGCCGTCCCAGCAGCGCGTTATCCGCCAGGCCCTGGCCGGCGCCGGGCTCACCCCCGCCGACGTGGACGCGGTCGAGGCGCACGGCACGGGCACCACCCTGGGTGACCCCATCGAGGCCCAGGCCCTGCTCGCGACGTACGGTCAGGACCGCCCCGAGGACCGGCCGCTGCTGCTGGGCTCCATCAAGTCGAACATCGGACACGCCCAGGCCGCCGCCGGAGTCGCGGGCGTCATCAAGACCGTCATGGCGCTCCGGCACGGCGTCCTGCCCAAGTCCCTGCACATCGACCGGCCGTCCACGCACGTCGACTGGACCGAGGGCGACGTACGCCTGCTGACCGAGACCACCGCCTGGCCGGAGACCGGCCGTCCGCGCCGCGCCGCCGTGTCGTCCTTCGGCATCAGCGGGACCAACGCGCACACCATCATCGAGCAGGCCCCCCAGGACGACGAGCCGGTGCCCGCCCGGGAACCGGAGGCCTCCCCAGCCGTCGTCCCGTGGCCGGTGTCCGCGAAGTCCCCGGAGGCGCTGGATGCACAGCTCACCCGGATCACCTCCGTCACCGGACCCACCCCACTGGACGTGGGCCTGACGCTCGCCACCGAGCGCTCCGCCTTCGAGCACCGCGCGGTCCTGCTGGCTTCCGTCGACGGTGCGGGGGAGCCGGTGGAGGTGGCGCGTGGTCGTGCCGTCGAGCGTTCGCTGGCGGTGCTGTTCTCCGGTCAGGGGTCGCAGCGGGTGGGGATGGGGCGTGAGTTGTACGCCCGTTTCCCGGTGTTCGCGGCGGCGCTCGACGAGGTCCTGGTCCTGCTCGATCCGCAGTGTGATCGGCCGTTGCGTGAGGTGTTGTTCGCGGAGGAGGGCAGTGAGGAGGCGGCCCTTCTGGACTCCACTGGTTATACGCAGCCCGCGTTGTTCGCGGTCGAGGTGGCGTTGTTCCGGCTGGTGGAGTCGTGGGGTGTCACACCGGGGTTTGTGGCGGGTCATTCCGTCGGTGAGATCGTGGCCGCGTATGTGGCGGGTGTGTTCTCGCTGGGGGATGCGTGTGCGCTGGTGGCGGCCCGGGCCCGGCTGATGCAGGAGTTGCCCGCGGGTGGTGCGATGGTGGCCGTGCGGGCGGCTGAGGCGGAGATCGCCGACCGTGTCACCGGCGGTCTGTCTGTGGCGGCGGTGAACGGCCCGGATTCTGTGGTCATCGCAGGTCCGGAGGCGGAAGTTGCCGCGTTGGCGGATGTGTTCGCGGGCGAGGGGCGCAAGACGCAGCGGCTGTCGGTCAGTCACGCCTTCCACTCGGTGTTGATGGAGCCGATGCTGGACGCCTTCCGCCGTGTCGCCGAGACCCTGGAGTACTCCGAACCGCGCATCCCGGTCGTCTCGAACGTCACGGGTGCGGTCGCGGAGCCGGGGCAGCTGACCAGTCCCGCCTACTGGGTGGGCCACGTCCGTGCGACTGTCCGGTTCGCCGACGGCGTGCGCGCGCTCGCCGATGCCGGTGCCGACGCCTTCCTGGAGATCGGCCCCGGCGGCGTCCTCACCGCCCTCGCGCAGCAGAGCATCGACGCCGCCGCCGGAGCGTTGGTCGTCCCCGCGCTGCGCAAGGACCGCGACGAGGAATCCGCGCTGCTCACCGCGCTGGCCCAGCTCCACGTCGAGGGGGCCCGGGTCGACTGGGCCCGCGTCTTCGACGGCACCGGTGCCCGACGAGCCGACCTGCCCACCTACGCCTTCCAGCGCGCCCGCTTCTGGCCCGACACCCGGCGCCCCGCCGAAGATGCCGGGAGTGCCGATCCGCTGGACCACGCCTTCTGGACGGCCGTCGAGGGGGAGGACCTCACCGGTCTCGCCTCCGACCTGGACGTGGACACCGACGCGCTGGGCGCCGTGCTGCCCGCCCTGTCGACCTGGCGGCGCAGGCGGCGTGACCAGGCGATGGTCGATTCCCACCGGCACCACGAGGCGTGGAGGCCGCTGTCGCTGCCGGCCAACGCGCCCGTCCCTTCCGGCACCTGGCTGGCCGTGGTGCCCGCCGCACTGGCCGAGGACCCGTGGACCTCCGCCGTGCTCGACGCCGTCGGCACCGACGTCGTACGCCTCACCCTCGGCCCCGAGGACACCGCCGGGCGCGAGACGCTCGCCGGACGGTTGCGCGGGCTCTCGGCCGACGGCTCCGCCTTGACGGGCGTGGTGTCCCTGCTGGCCCTCGCCGACTCGTCGGAGGCCGCCGCGCTGCCCGACGGACCCGGTGTGCCCGCCGTCGCGACCGCGGTCCTGTTCCAGGCCCTCCTCGACGCCGGCGTCACCGCACCCCTGTGGTGCGTGACCCGGGGAGCGGTCGCCGTGGCCGCCTCCGAGGCGCTCACCGCTCCCGTCCAGGCGGCCGTCTGGGGTATCGGGCGGGTCGCCGCGCTGGAACACCCCGCCGCCTGGGGCGGTCTCGTAGACCTGCCCGCCGAGCTGGACGAGCGGACCGCCCGCCGGTTCGCCGCCGTCCTCGCCGGCCACGACGGCGAGGACCAGGTCGCCGTCCGCGCCTCCGCGGTCTTCGGCCGCCGCCTGGTCCCGGCGCCGGACACGGCCCCCGACACCGGCTGGGAACCGCGCGGCACGGTCCTCGTCACCGGCGGCACCGGCGGCCGGGGCGCCCACCTGGCCCGACGGCTCGCGACCGCGGGCGCCGAGCACCTGGTGCTGCTGAGCCGGCGCGGGCCCGAGGCACCCGGCGCCGGTGACCTCCGCGCCGAACTGGAGGGACTGGGTGTCCGTGTCACCCTCACCGCCTGTGACGCGGCCGACCGCGGGGCACTGGCCGACGTCCTCGCGGACATCGCGGCCGACATCCCGCTCACCGCGGTGGTGCACGCCGCGGGGGTAGTCGACGACGGCGTCCTCGACGAACTCAGCCCCGAGCGGTACGGCGCTCCGCACCGTGCCAGGACCGTGCCCGCCTTGCACCTGCACGAACTGACGCAGGGTCTGGACCTGGACGCGTTCGTCCTGTGCTCCTCCGTCGCCGGCACCGTCGGCACGGCCGGCCGCGCCAGCCTCGCCGCGGCCACCGCCGTCCTCGACGCGCTCGCCCGGCACCGACGCGACGCGGGCCTGCCCGCCACCTCGGTGGCCTGGGGCGCCTGGGTCGGCGACGAGCCCGACGGCCCCGCGGACGCGCAGCGGTCCGAGGGCGAGGGGAGGCCCGCACGGCGTGCCGCCGGCCACCCGGCCGTCCACCCCGACCTGGCGGTGGCCGCGCTGCGGCAGGCCGTCACCCGGCCGGAGACCGTGACCGTGCTCCTCGACCCGCGCCAGCCGCAGGTCCTGGACGGCCTCATCGGGATGCGCGGCAACGCGCTTCTGCGCGACCTGCCGGAGGCCCGGCAGGCACTGGCCGACGCCGAGGACACCCGGGACCGGACCAGGAGTACCGCGTCCGGGCTCGTGGACCGGCTGCGCGACCTGCCCGCCGACGAGCGGACCGGGCTCGTGACGGACCTGGTGCGCACCCACGCGGCCTTCGTCCTCGGTCACCCCGGCCCGGAGGCCGTCGCCCCCGACCGGAACTTCCGCGACCTGGGCTTCGACTCGCTCACCGCGATCGAGCTGCCGAACCGGCTCGCCCTCGCCACCGGGCTGCGGCTGCCCGCCACCACGGTGTACGACTACCCGACCGCGCAGGCGCTCGCCGCGCACCTCGTGGCCGAACTGCTCGGCGAGCAGGGCAGTCCCGCTCCCGACCCGGCCACCGCGGCCGCCCTGGCCGAGGACCCCGTCGTCATCGTCGGCATGGCCTGCCGCCTGCCCGGCGGGGTGCGCTCCCCGCAGGACCTGTGGACGATGCTCAGCGAGGGGCGCGACGGGATCGAGGCCTTCCCCGAGGACCGCGGGTGGGACCTCGCCACACTGACGTCCGGTGGCGCCGACGGCCGCGGCCGCAGCGCCACCCTGCACGGCGGCTTCCTCGCCGGGGCCGCCGAGTTCGACGCCGCCTTCTTCGGCATCTCGCCGCGCGAGGCCCTGGCGATGGACCCGCAGCAGCGGCTCCTGCTGGAGAGCACGTGGGAGGCGTTCGAACGGTCGGGCATCGACCCCGACGGGCTGCGCGGCAGCCGTACGGGCGTGTTCGTCGGCACCAACGGCCAGGACTACTCCACCCTCGTCATGAACAGCCGCGAAGACCTGGAGGGGCACGCCGGCACCGGACTGGCCGCGAGCGTCGTCTCCGGCCGCCTCGCCTACACCTTCGGCCTGGAGGGCCCGGCGGTCACCGTCGACACCGCCTGTTCCTCCTCCCTGGTCGCCCTGCACTGGGCGATGCAGGCCCTGCGCGCCGGCGAGTGCGACCTGGCCGTGGCGGGCGGCATCACCATGATGAGCACGCCGTCCGCGTTCTCCGGGTTCACCCTCCAGAACGGCCTGGCCACCGACGGCCGCTGCAAGGCGTACGCGGACGGGGCCGACGGCACCGGCTGGTCCGAGGGCGTCGGCCTGCTCGTCGTGGAGCGTCTTTCGGACGCCCGCCGCAACGGGCACGAGGTCCTCGCCGTCGTCCGGGGCTCGGCCGTCAACCAGGACGGTGCCTCCAACGGTCTCACCGCGCCCAACGGGCCGTCCCAGCAGCGCGTCATCCGCCAGGCCCTCGCCGGCGCCGGGCTCACCCCCGCCGACGTGGACGCCGTCGAGGGCCACGGCACCGGCACCCCGCTCGGCGACCCCATCGAGGCCCAGGCGCTCCTCGCCACCTACGGCCAGGACCGCGACCCCGAACGGCCGCTGCTGCTCGGCTCCGTCAAGTCGAACATCGGCCACACCCAGGCCGCCGCCGGTGTCGCCGGCATCATCAAGACGGTCATGGCGATGCGCCACGGCGTCCTGCCCAAGTCCCTGCACATCGACCGGCCGTCCACGCACGTCGACTGGGAAGCCGGGGCGATCCGGCTGCTCACCGAGGAGACAGCCTGGCCCGAGACGGGACGCCCCTGGCGGGCGGGCATCTCGTCCTTCGGCATCAGCGGCACCAACGCGCACACCATCATCGAGCAGGCCCCCGAGGCCCCCGAGGCCCCCGAGGCCCCCGAGGCCCCCGGAGCCGACGAACCGAAGACCGCCGAGGACCCGAGGACCACCCCCTCCGTCGTGCCGTGGCCGGTGTCGGCAAAGTCCGGCCAGGCCCTGGACGCCCAGATCGCGAGTGTCACGGCGCTCACCGGCACCGAACCGCTCGACGTGGGCTTCTCCCTCGCCACCGGCCGCACCCGGTTCGACCACCGCGCGGTGCTGCTCGCCGGGCCCGACGGCGCCCCGGCCGAGGTCGCCCGCGGCCGGGCCGCCCACCGCGGCCTCGCGATGCTCTTCTCCGGGCAGGGCTCGCAGCGGGCGGGGACGGGGCGTGAGCTGTACGCGCGCTTCCCGGCATTCGCCGACGCGCTGGACGAGGTCATGGCCCGCCTCGACACCGAACTGGCCCGTCCGCTGCGCGAGGTGCTGTTCGCACCGGAGGGGACGTCCGAGGCCGCTCTCCTGGACACCACCGGATACACCCAGCCCGCGCTGTTCGCGGTCGAGGTGGCCTTGTTCCGGCTGGTGGAGTCGTGGGGTGTCGCACCGGAGTTCGTGGCGGGGCATTCCGTCGGTGAGATCGCGGCCGCGCACGTGGCGGGGGTGTTCTCGCTGGAGGACGCGTGCGCGCTGGTGGCGGCCCGGGCCCGGCTGATGCAGGAGCTGCCGGCGGGCGGTGCGATGGTGGCCGTGCAGGCGACCGAGGCCGAGGTGGCGCCGCGGCTGACGGAGGGGGTTGCCCTGGGTGCGGTCAACGGCCCGGACTCCGTCGTCCTGTCCGGTGCGGAGCGGGAAGTCCTGTCCCTGGCCGCCGCGTTCGCCGCCGAGGGCCGCAAGACCCAGCGGCTGGCGGTCAGTCACGCCTTCCACTCGCCGCTGATCGAGCCGATGCTCGCGCACTTCCGCCGCGTCGCCGAGACCCTGCGGTACGCCGAGCCCCGTATCCCGGTCGTCTCCAACGTCACCGGTGCGGTCGCCGAGCCGGGGCAGCTGACCACCCCCGAGTACTGGGTGGACCACGTCCGCGCCACCGTCCGGTTCGCCGACGGAGTACGCGCCTTGGCCGAAGCGGGCGCCGACGCCTACCTGGAGATCGGCCCCGGCGGCGTCCTCACCGCCCTCACCCAGCGCGTCCTGGACGCCGACGAGCGGGACGAGGCGGTCGCCGTCCCGGCCCTGCGAAAGGACCGCGACGAGGAGACCGCCCTGCTCACCGCGCTCGCCGCTCTCCACGTCACCGGCGTGCACGTCGACTGGGCCGCCTGGTTCCACGGCACCGGAGCCCGCCGCACCGAGCTGCCGACCTACGCCTTCCAGCGCGAACGCTACTGGCCGCGCCCGGCCGCCCTCACCGGCGACGTCAGCACGGCGGGCCTCATCTCCGCCGACCACCCGCTCCTCGGCGCGGCCGTCCCGCTCGCCGACTCCGAGGGAGCCCTGTTCACCAGCCAGATCTCCTTGCAGGTGCACCCCTGGCTGCTCGACCACAAGGTGGGTGGAACGGTCATGATGCCCGGCACGGGCTACCTGGAGATGGCGATCCGCGCCGCCGATCAGGTCGGCTGCGCCCGCGTCGAGGAACTCGTCCTGGCCGCCCCTATGGTCCTCGACGAGAAGGTGCCCACCTCCGTCCAGGTCGTCATCGGCGCCCCCGGCGAGGACGGCTCCCGCTCGCTCACCTTCTACTCCCGCCCCTCCGACGCCGTCGACGGTCCCTGGACCCGGCACGCCGACGGTGTCCTCGCCGTCGAGGAGCGCAGCGACCCCTTCGAGACTCCCGTCTGGCCACCGGCCGACGCGGTGTCCGTGGAGTTCGACGGCGACTACAGCCGCACCGAGTACGGGCCGTCCTTCCACGGACTGCGCCAGGTGTGGGTCCGCGGGGAGGAGGCGTTCGCGGAGGTCACGCTTCCCGAGGAGATCGCCGGGGACGCCCAGTACTTCGGGATGCACCCCGCCCTGCTGGACGCCGTCCAGCACGCGAACGGCTACCTCGGAGTCGGCAGCGCCGACAATCCGCTGCTGCCGTTCGCCTGGAACGGCGTCTCCCTGCACGCCGCCGGCGCGACCACCCTGCGGGTGCGGATCACCCGGCTCGGCGACGAGTCGGTCCGGCTGACCGCCGCCGACGCCGAGGGCGCCCCGGTGCTCTCCGCCCGGTCCCTGGTACTGCGCGCCCCGAGCGTCCCCCGTGCCCCGGTGGTCGGTGGCGGTCAGGAACCGGTGTTCCGGCTCGACTGGACCGCGGCCCCCGAGGTCAAGCCCACCGAAGGCCTGACCGCCACGGTCCTGGGCGAGGACGTGTTCGGCGCCGGCGGCAGCCTGACCTCCCTCGCCGACCTCACCGCCACCGACGCGGACACCTCCGCCGCCCCGGACTTCGTCCTCGTACCCCTCGGCGGAACGTACGACGGCCCTGCGGGCGCCGGCGACCCGTACGCGGCCGGGAACGACGTGCCCGGCGCGGTCCACGCGCTGACCACCCGCACCCTGAACCTGGTCCAGGAGTGGCTGGACACCCGGGGGCTCGACCGCTCGCGGCTGGTGTTCGTCACCCGGGGCGCGGTCGCCGCGGACGACACGGAGACGGTCCACGACCTCGCGGCGGCCGCCGCCTGGGGCCTGGTGCGCTCCGCCCAGTCCGAGAACCCCGACCGGTTCGTCCTGCTGGACCTGGACCCGAACCCGGCCGTGGACCCGGGCGCGACGGACGCCTCCGCACAATCCGGCCCACCGGCCGCCCCCGACGCCCTGCGGACCCTGCTGCCCGGCCTGCCGGGGCTGCTCGCCACCGGTGACGCCCAGTTCGCCGTACGCGGGGGCACCGCCCTCGTCGGCCGGCTCGACCGGCTCACCACCGCGCCCGGCCTGCTCGCGCCGACCGGGGTGCCGTGGCGTCTCGACACCACCGGCAAGGGCAGCCTGGACAACCTCGTCCTGGCTCCCTGCCCGGAAGTCCTGGCACCACTCGGCGCCCACGAGGTACGCATCGACGTGGACGCCACCGGCCTGAACTTCCGCGACGTACTGAACGCGCTCGGCATGTACCCCGGCGAGTCCGGCCCGATGGGCACCGAGGCCACCGGCACGGTCACCGCCGTCGGCGAGGCCGTCACCGGTCTCGCGCCCGGCGACCGCGTCCTGGGCACCGTGCCCGGCGGCTTCGGCCCCGTCGTCGTCGCCGACGCGCACTACTTGGCCCGCGTCCCCGACGGCTGGACCAAGGAGCAGGCGGCCTCCGTGCCGCTGGTGTTCCTCACCGCGCTGTACGCCTTCCGTGATCTGGCCGGTCTGTCGGCGGGGGAGCGGGTGCTGATCCATGCGGGTGCCGGTGG
>NZ_JBIWGG010000023.1:0-20193 GCF_044763415.1 Streptomyces sp. NPDC096048 | reverse complement strand
GCGATCCCCGCAACTACCTGGCCTTTCTCGGCCTCGCCGCCGCCTTGTGCTGCTACAAGCGACTCGTCCGCCTCACCACGTAGGACACCGTCTTAGTCGAGCCTCATCCACGCGGATGATCTACACCACCCCGACCCAGGCCACGGGCCACCCTCTACGGGCGGCGGGCCAGCAAATGGGTGTCGAGGAAGCCCCGCTCGGACGCTGGGTCGTGGAGCAACCGAGCAACCGTGACGAGTCCGGCCCCGGTCAGCAACTCGGCAAACTGCTCCGCCGGCCAGCTATAGGCGGGCGCCACCTTGTGGTCGAAGCGGACCGGCTCCGGTCCCTCGGTCCCGAAGAAGGACACCAGGAGCAGGCCCCCTGGCGTCAGGACACGCACCTGTTCAGCGAGCAGCGCGGGCAATTCTCCAGGTGGGGTATGGATCATCGAGTAGTGGGCCAGCACTCCGCCGAGCGCGCCGTCCTCGATCGGCAGGGCCTCCATTCGCGCTTCGTCGAACCGCAGCGTCGGATGGGCCCGCCGGGCGTGGTCGACCATGGCCGGGGAGAGGTCGAGCCCGAAGGCGTCCAGCCCCAAGTCGTGCAGCATGGCTGTCAGATGACCGGGGCCGCACCCGACGTCGGCTGCCCGCAGGTTCCCCGTGCCACGCACGAGCTCGGCGAAGGTGCCGATCATGTTCCGCGCGAACGGCTGCGTCTCCAACCGATTAGCGAACATCGACGCGTACAGCTCGACGATCCCGTCGTAGGCCGTCCTGGTCTCGTCCTGGTGTTTTAACACGGGAAGGAAACTAGCACCCGCGCCGCTCGCACCCGTTCTCCGGCCCCACACCGGACCTGCCCTTCAGGACTGATCGTCCCGTCACCTGATGTCGAGGTACTCCTGTGAGTGCTCCGCCGAGTACGGAGATATCTGCACCAGCGAGAGGTCGGGGCAGTCGGAGTCAGTTCGTCGGCGTGACGGTGGCGGGGAGGTGAACTTCCAGCACGACTGCGGTGCCGGCCACGGTCCGGTCCTCGTGCATGCTGATCCGTTGGCCGGTTTCGACGTGCGTCCAGTGAGAGGGGGTGAGGGGAACGAGGCGGACAGTTGCCCGGCCGCCGGGCTCCAGAACGGGCATGCCCTCGACCCAGAGCCTGGCGATGCTCACCGAGAAACCTCCGGTGGGTGAGAGGTTCCCGATGTCCCACATGGGCCGCAGAACACCGTGACCGGAGATTGACGTCTTGCGTCGCGCCTCCATGGCCGGGCGGAGCGTCAGATCCGCCCGGATCATCCCGTTTCGGATCTCGGAACACCGCCAGTGGCACCACGCCGCGCTCCGTTCAAAGCGGAGTTGTTCGGCCGCCTCGGCAAGCTGCTCCCAGAACGTCAACGGCTGCGGATGTCCATCCCCGAGCTCCTCCAGCAGGCCCAGCGCGATTTCCCACTCGTCGTGGGCAAGGTAGTCCCAGACGTCTCGCACCGTGACGTCGTTTTCGGTAGCGGTCTCTTCCGGGACCAGGAGGGAAGCCGATTTGAGCAGTTCGGTGACATCCATGTGGTCATTGTCGACCACGGTGTCAGGCTGCGTCGTTCTGCTCTCGTTCGATAGTGGCGAGCCGGTTCTTGAGTCGCTAGCTGGGGCCGTTGATGGAGATCACGCCGCAATGGTGCAGGAGACGGTCGAGGATGGCGGTGGCCAGCACCTCGTCGCCGAACACCTGTCCCCATTCGCTGAAGGTCTTGTTCGACGTCAGGATGATCGAGCCCTTCTCGTAGCGCTTGGAGATGACCTGGAAGACCAGGTTGGCCTCCGCGCGGGCGAGGGGCTGGCAACCGACTTCGTCCAGGACGAGGACCGCAGGCCGCAAGTACGTGCCGAGCTTGTTGGTCAAGCGTCCCGCGGCTTCGGCGGCGGTGAGGTTGCGGACCATGTCGTCGAGGCTGGTGAAGTAGATCGAGTAGCCGGCCCGGCAGGCAGCGACCGCCAGAGCGACGGCGATGTGTGTCTTGCCCACCCCCGGCGGCCCGAGCAGGGCGGCGTTGGCCTTTGCCTCGACGAACGAGAGGGTGGCGAGGTCTTTGACCTTGCGGGGGTCGAGCTCAGGCTGGAAGGAGAAGTCGTAGTCCTCCAGCGTCCTGTGGTGCGGCAGCCTCGACAGCCGCAGGCCCTGGCGAAAGCGGCGATCGTCCCGGACGGCCAGTTCTTCGGACAGGACCAGGTCGATGAAGTCCAGGTAGCCCATCTTGGCCTCGTCGGCCCGCTGTGCGTACTGGGTCAGGGCATCGGCCAGGTGGGGAAGCCCAGCTTGGCGGCCGTGCTGCGGATGCGGGTGGAGACCAGCTCGCTCAAGACGATTCCTCCGGCGTTCGGTGCGTGGTGAAGGGGCGGGTGCCGGTCAGCTCGTCATAGACCGACAGCGGCCGGCGGCTGACCTCGACCTGAGTGGCCGCCACCCGATTCAGCAAGGTCATCAATCCCACCTCCGGGCCGGAGCTGTCAGACTGGCGGGGTGCGGGCAGGTCACCGCCCGCAGTGACGCGGCGGCCGGCTCCGGTGGGCAGTCCGTCCCAATGCTTGTCGTCCACGACGCGGGCGCCTCGGCCAACGGCCCGGGGGTGGGCAGCCAGAAGGGTTTCGCCCTGGCGGTCGGGAGTCGTGGAGTGCAGCGCGACCTGGGATTTCGTGGCCCTGATTTCGACCAGCTGGCGCGGACGGACCCGCCTCGCCGGCACCGAGTAGAGGTTCGCCTCGAAAGCGACGAGGCAGTCCTTGCCGACGTAGCGGAGGTGCCGCTGGGCGACCACATAGGGCGTGGCCGGCAGCGGACGCAGGGCCATGTGGTCGCGGACCGCCCGCAGGCCGATGACCTCGCCGTGAGTGCCGTGGACCTTCGCCCGCCGCAGCGGGACCCAGGCGGTGAACGCGGCGTTCATCTCCTCGATCGAGGAGAAGGCCCGGCCCGCCAGGACGTGGTCGCGGATGATGCCGACCTGCCGCTCGACCCGGCCCTTGCCTTGGGGCCGGTAGGCGGCAAGAACGTCAACGTCGAAGTCGTAATGCCCGGCGAACGCGACCGCCTCCGGGTGCAGCGGCACGGCCTCGCCTGGCGCGACGTGGCGGCGGACGACGGTCTTGGTGCGGTCGTAGACGATCGACATCGGGACACCACCGAAGTGGGCAAACGCTTGACGGTGGCAGTCGAAGAAGGTGGCCAGGTCCTGGCTGGTGGTGAAACAGCAGAACGGGTCCCGCGAGTACGACAAGGTCATATGGAATGAGTAGACCTTCGGGATCCCGACATGGGCGAGGATCCTGCACTCGTCGCCCCAGTCCACTTGCGCCTGAGCTCCGGGCACCACCTCGAACCGGCGGTGCAGACCAGCCAACTCGCCCGGACTGATCCCGAGCTCCTCCGCGATCCTGGGACGGGCCTCCTGCAAGTAGATCTTCACGCGCTGGTAGGTGCCGGTGAACCCGTACTCGGCCACCAGCCGCTCGTGGATCACAGCCCCTTTGAGGAGGATCTCGGCCCTCAGCATCGCATCGATCAGCGGCGCGACCTCGTCCACCACCCGCTGCCGCGGCCGGCCGTTCGCGGCCCTCTTCGGCGGCGCAACCGGGACCTCGCCCGACAGGTACTTGGTGACCGTGCGCCGATTCAGCCCGGTCTCCTTCGCGATCTCCCGCAGGCTCATCGCCCCGGACTCGTACAGACCGCGAAACCGCCTCAGCTCCAGCCACCGATGCGGGTCCAGCACCACAGCCAGCCGCCTTCCGTCGATCCCGAACCGACGGCAGCAGACTTCCGGCTCCAGCCTCTCCGCGTATCAACAACGGTGCGTTCTCATTCGTACGAGGTGGTGCACGTTCACTTGTACGCCGACACCTGATCACAGGGCACACTCTCGTTGGTTCAGAGAAGCCTGCATCCGCTGCCCGATGCTGCACGTCAACCCCAAGATGCTGGCCGCTTCGACGAACTCGAGAAGGACCTTTTTGCCCGCCGGGACAGGGCCGAACGGGAAGGCTGGGCCGGTGAGATCGAGGGACTGAACCTCACCCTCGCCCTCCTCCGCTCCAAGCGCGACGAGTCCCAGCGCATGGCCCGCCGACCAGCCGTCGACCTCGGCATCCCCAAACCCCGCACCCGCACCCTCGGAGCCCAGGAGTGATACGGGCGCCCACGACACATGACATTCACGTCGTCACGCTGGCCCACTCCTCAGTGTTCCGATGCTTGCCCAGACCCACGGCCATGAACTCGTCCTCCCGCTCACCAGCACGGACACCAAGTTCGCGCAGAGCTCGACAGACGGGCGAGCCCGCATCCGAGGGCAGCTCACCTTCGACAAGGTGAAGCGGTCCCAGGACGAGCCGCCCATTGCGCCAGACCGCGACGTTCTCCTCGCCAGCACCTCCGAAGTACTCGGATTCCACATATGCGACGGAGCCTTCCTTCGACCACCCGGCCAGCACACGGTCGAAGCCGGACGGAAGGCTCCAGAAATCGGCACGACGGGGCTGGTCAGCGTCGGCCACCGCTTCGGAGAAGGCATCAGACAGAGGCAGCAACGCCAGACCTTGTTGGAGATCAACGACGCGAGCCGATGGCAGACCGACAGCCACCGCAGCCAACAGGCGGCTCCCCGCGATCACTGCCTTGAGGTCATAGCTCAATTCACTCACCCTCCCCATCACTCGTCATCGCGCTGATCTTGGCACCCCGGGCCGCCCCACTCGGCATCGCCCTCGGGTTTCGACATCGAGGCGCCCGCATCCCCTAATCCACGGAGTTCCATTGCCCGACCACATACCCCTGGTCACCCGAACGAATGAAGTGCAGAGAAGCACGGGCCACTGCGGCCTGACGCACCCGGGCGGCCGCTGCCCGGCCATCCACGAGCGGATCCACCCCGACACCGGCTCCATGGTCGGCCTCACCACCGCCCACCTCAACCACACCCCCGAAGATGTGCGAGACGAGAACCTGCTCGCCGCCTGCCAGCTGTGCCACCTGCGCATCGACCACGGGCACCACCGGGTCACTCTGTAGGTTCGCATTTCACGTGTCCCTTTCTCATCGACCACGGCCTTTGTCCGACCTACGGGACAGCATGATGAGATGAACTCTTGTCTGATCGTTCACTCGTCGTAGTGCTGATCCCCGTCTCGATCTATGCAGCGCCCCTCTCCGGTCTGATCGTGGAGATGTTGTAACTGATCGAGGCCGGGATGCCTGCCTCCCCGCTCTCGCTGCCCGGGGGGTGGGGTATGTCGCGTGTGGTCGGCGAGGTCTCGATGAGTCTCCGTCGTACGGACGGGGAGATCGACGAGGACCTGGTCTGGTCGACGACGGGTGCCGACGTGTTCGAGCCGTCGATGCCGTGGCGTACGTTCCGCTGGCGGTACGGGCAGAAGCACTACTCCGGCACGTATTGGTCGTCCACCATGAGCGGCCACGTCGTCTACGAGTCCCGCCTTGAGCTGACACGTCTGCTCTACGCCGACTTCGACCAGGACGTGACGGCCGTGTTCGCCCAGCCGTTCCTGCTGTCCACCACCGTCGAGGGTCGTCAACGCCGCCACGTGCCGGACTACCTGGTGCTGCGCGACAAGGACGTGCCGCTGGTCGTGGACGTCAAGCCGCGGCACCTGCTCACCCGGCCGAAGGTGAACTCCGCGCTCGGCTGGGCCCGCGAGGTCGTCCTGTCGCGCGGCTGGGACTTCCAGATGTGGACCGAGCCACCCGAAGCGGAGCTGCAAAACCTGCGGTTCCTCGCGGGTTATCGCCGCGGCTGGCTGTTCGACGAGGACCTGCTCGCGGAGATCCGGGCGGCGGATCTGTACGGGGCGACGGTGGGGGATGCGTTTCGTGCCTTCCCTCAGCACCCTGACTGGCGGGTGAGGGCCGCGGTGCTGCGGCTGTTGTGGTGCCAGCACTTCGTGACGGACCTGACGGAGCCGTTGTCCGAGCGCCACGTGCTACGCCAGGGCACGGCCGCGGTGGTTGGCGCCAGCTGGCGCGACCTGCCCCGCCCCGTCAAGGAGGCCAAGCCCGAGTCGGTGCTCGACGACGGGCAGATCGAGCAGCTCTGCCGGATCACGAAGTCGAGGACTGGTGGAAGAGGACATGTGACCAGAGCTGCTGTACGTGTCGGGGTGGGCACGAGGTTGAAGTACGACGGTGAAGTCGTCGTGGTGGAGGAGATGTTCGGCTCGGTGGCCGGCAACGAGGTGCTGGTCCGTGATGGGCCGGGCCGCAGGTTCCGGCTGTCGCTGCGCGAAGTGCTCGCTTCTGGCCGGGCCCAGGTCATCGCGACCGGGCCGGGGCCGAAATCGGACGACGACCGCGAGACGGCCTCGGTGCTGCTCGGTCAGCTCAGTCACGAGGAACGTGCCGAGGTTCGGGAGCGGGCCGCCCATATCAACGAGGTTCTGACCGGCTTCCGGTCGGGCAGCGACGAACTCGCGGAGCCTGGCGAGCCCCGGCCGCAGTACGCGGCCACGGTTCCCAAGCTGCAGAGATACGAAGCGAAGGCCACCGAGTTGGGCGTGAGCATGCGCACCATCAAACGGTGGGTACGCGCCTTCCTCACCGACCGGGAGGCCGGGCTCGTGCGCGGCGGCCCGGATCGCGGGAGCGGAGACATGGGAGGGCTGGGCCGGGCCGATCCGCGGTGGGTGGAGATGGCCCTGGAGATCATGGCCGAGCACGAGAAGGATTCGAAGCCCACCCGCGGGAAAGTGATCCGCTCGGTAGGCCCGCGTCTGGAGGCCCGCCACGGCGAGGGCGAGGTGAAGCTGCCCGGTCGCGCGACGGCGTACCGGTGGCTTGAGGAGCTGGAGCGGCGGCTGCCGACCTTCCGGCTGAGCGCGAAGCGCAACCGGGACATCGCCGCCCGGCCGCCGGGCGCGTACGGGAAGCTGCGGCCCACGAGGCCGGGCGAGTACCTGCTGATGGACACCACGCGTCTGGACGTTTTCGCCATGGACCCGATCACGATGAAGTGGGTCCAGGCTGAACTGACCGTCGCGATGGACTGGTACGACAGGTGCGTCACGGGGCTTCGGGTGACCCCAGTGTCCACCTCGTCCATCGATGTCGCGGCGGTGATGTTCCAGACCTTCCGCCCCCGCCCGGTCGGCAAGGACTGGCCCGAGCACTCCGTGTGGCCCGACCACGGCATTCCCCGCCACGTGTTCATCGAGCGGAAGGCACTCGAACCGGACGAGGAGGAGCCGGAGAAGCTCAAGAAGCGCGGTGTCGCCTCTCCGGCGCTGGTGCCGGAGACGATCGTCGTCGACCACGGCAAGCCCTACATCTCCGAGCACATCACCTCGGTTTGCCAGCGGCTGGGCCTGTCCATTCAGCCGGCTCGTCTACGAACGGGCCGGGACAAGGGACCGCTGGAGAGATTCTTCAAAACTGTGCGCGAGGGGGTGCTGGAATCGCTGCCCGGCTACGTGGGCCCGGACCTGTTCTCGCGGGGCGAGCGGCCGGAGGACCAGGCGTTCTTCTTTCTCCACGAGTTGGAAGCGATCATCAGGGAATGGGTGGCCTGCGTGTATCACGTGAGGCCCCATAGGGGACTCGTTGACGCCCACGTGCCGGGGCTGAACCTGTCGCCGGCGGCCATGTTCGAGCACGGCATCGCCCGCGCCGGCTACATCGAGGTCCCCCGCGACCCCGCGCTTGGCTTCGAGTTCCTCAAGACCGAGTGGAAGCCGACCCACCACTACGGCGTCGAGATCCGCAAGTGCCGCTACAACGGCCCGGGCCTGGACGGCTACCGGGGCGAGACCAGCGAGTACACCGGGCCGAGGACGAAGGGTCTGTGGCCCGTACAGGTCGACCCCGACGACATCAACTATATCTACTTCCGCCGCCCGGACACCCGCCGCTGGCACACTCTGGAATGGGAGGACGCCCCTGCGCAGAAGTTCCCGATCAGCCAGGGGGCCATCGAGATCGCCCGGAAGATCGCGGGTGAGAAGCACCCGTTCCCCGACGACGAGACTGCGGTCGCCGAACTCCTCGGCCGCTGGCACCTGGGGCTCGGACTGACGATGACCGAGCGCCGGCTGGCGCTGCGCCAGGCCCGCGAGCAGTCCGCCTTCGACCTGCCGGACACGGCCGAGGACGACGTACGCGCGCTGCCCTCCGTCGCCCGGATCCTCAACTCCACCGACGACGAGGACAAACGAGGAGGAGCCGAAGACGGACGAGGCCGAGCCGTACGAGGGCCCGGTAGCCGGTGATGACGACGAGGACGACGAACTCGACGGCCCCGATGACGACGAGGACTTCTACGCCGACGCTCTGGAGGACGCGTGACGCAACCCCGCCCCGAGACCCCGCCACTGGACAACCTCACGCTCTCGCGCAAGGAGGGCCTGCGGGCCCTGGCCGAGGCGCCGAAGCGACAGCCGCCGGATCAGCTCACCCTCAAACAGAAGGCCCTCCTGGGAGAGGCGGCGGTGCTGGAGTACGAGCAGGACCGGAGTATCTGGCACGCAAACCTGGGACCGATCGGCACGCCGCAACTCAAGGCGTTGCATGAGGATTTGTGGGACATCCTCGCGAGTAATCAGCAGTACGGCGACAAGGCCAAGGGCGCCGTGGCGGTGGATGCCTTTCCCGGGCTCGGCAAGACCACCGCGGTCCTGGACTTCGCGCTGAAGTACCACCGACAGGTGATCGAGCGGGAGGGGGCGTTTACTGCCGCCGGACAGGAGCGGTGGCCGGTCTGCAGAGTCGGCCTGACCAGCAACATCGGCATGAAGGAGTTCAACCGGTCACTGCTGGAGTACTACGCGCACCCCGGCCGCAGGACTGGCACAGCCGCACTCTTCGCTCAGCGCGCCCTGGACTGCGTATTGGAATGTGAGACGCGCATCTTGGTAATCGACGATCTGCACTTCCTGAAATGGCATGATCGCAATGGGGCCGAGGTCAGCAACCACTTCAAGTACATCGCGAACGAGTTCCCCGTCACGATCATCTTCATCGGTGTCGAGCTGAGCAACCGCGGCCTGTACTCCGAGGCCAACTCCCACGGCAACATCACCCTCGCCCAGACCGCGCGCCGCACCACCCCGCTGACGATGGAGCCGTTCGTCGTCACCAACGACAAGCACCGCCGTGAGTGGCGCAGGATGCTGCTCGCGCTGGAGAAGCGGATCGTGCTGTGCCGGAAGTTCCCCGGCATGCTCGCCGACGACCTGTCCGACTACCTCTACATCCGCACTACCGGGCACATCGGCTCGCTGATGACGCTGATCAACCGTGGCTGCCAGCGTGCCGCCCGCACCGGCACCGAACTCCTCGACGTCGACCTCCTCGACCAGGTGAAGCTCGACGCGGCGGCGGAGCGAGCGCGCAAGGCGCTGGCGAAGAAGTTCGAACGCGGTCGCATGACGACCAAACCCCGCTCGCCCACTGCGAAGCGTGTGGCGTGAGCTTCGTCCGTACGCTACCGATTCGCGTGGCACCGCTGCCGGGGGAAGCACTGGACTCCTGGGCCGAGGCGATCGCGCACCGCACGGACACCTACCTCAAAGATCTCCTGCCGGCCCTGGGCGTCCTTCCGCGCCACGAGAGGCTGTCACCGTCCCGGTGGGACTGGTCGGGGATGCCCACTGATGTGGAGCTGGAGTCGATCGCGGCGGCCACCGGCATCGCGTCCCGGCAGGTGCACCGGATGACGCTGCTCCCCTACGACCAGCTGGCCCTGGTGCTCAACCCGCGCAGCAGGCGTGTCGACCAGCGGCTGCTGTGGGGCCGCGCGCGGGGCTCACGTTATTGTCCCGTCTGCTTGGCCGAAAGCGGCGGACGCTGGCAGGTGTCGTGGCGGCTGGGCTGGTCGTTTGCCTGCCTGGTGCACAATCGGCTGCTGGTCGACGACTGCCCGGGCTGCCTGCGCCCGCACAGCGGTTACGGCATTCCGATCCCAGGCCGGTGCGCGAA
Organism: Streptomyces sp. NPDC096048; assembly: GCF_044763415.1. Classification (NCBI taxonomy): domain Bacteria; kingdom Bacillati; phylum Actinomycetota; class Actinomycetes; order Kitasatosporales; family Streptomycetaceae; genus Streptomyces; species Streptomyces sp. NPDC096048. The sequence goes on along the minus strand of NZ_JBIWGG010000023.1, from coordinate 10,236 downwards.
CACGACGCGGGGCAGTGAGAAGCACCCCCGCTGCCACCACGACCTGGCCGCGGCCCCCAGCCTCCCGTTCCCGGCCGAGTCTCCGGTGATCCAGGCTCAGCACCTGCTTGCCACCTGCATCGACACCGGCAAGGCCGATTTCGGGATCTACGCGGCGGACCCCCAGTCGGCCCGGGTCGGCTTCGCCGATATCCGCGCTCTGGCTGCCCGCTTCCTCATGGCCACCTCCCGAGCGGCGGATCCGATGTCCGACACCTGCCTCACCCGCGGCATTCCCGCCGAGCTCGTCAAACGGTTGCCCACCCAGGAACGCACCTCGCGCTACCCCGGCCGCCCCGGCGCATCGGCGCCACCGGAGGCGCCGTCGACGGCCATAGCCGTTCTTGCCGCACTGAACATCCTCAACCAGGCCGCCTTCGCTGAAGCCGGACGGTGCATGAGGACCCTGGTGGAAGCCGTCTCGCTGGTGTCTCCCCAGGCAGCCCTGACCGTGGACACGTGGGGCGCTGACATCAGCCCTCTTCTCAAGTCCGTGCACCTTTCCGCTGCCCTGCACCGTCGGCCACCGAGCGAGCAGTTGCGCCATCGGGCCGTCACTTCGGCCCCAAAAAAGCCACCCGCCGAATCGGGCTCGTCGACCCGACGCGCCCGCAAGATCCCCACTCTCGCCTGGCCGGGCTGGTGGCTACGGATAACCCCCGCACAGGGGGCCTTCGACACGATCATGCGTCAGGCCCTGTCCGCGATGCTCTTGATCGTCGGCAGCCGTATGGACAAGAAGGCAGCCTTCACCCTCCTCGGCTCTCACCTCAACTCCAGCCACATGTCCCGCATGCTGCGTGTGCTGGAGCAGTCAGACCACTGGGATGCCGTCCAAGAAGCACTCACCCGCGTCAGCGATTTCCTCGACAACACCGACTCCCCGATCGACTACCACCGGCGCCGACACCTGGACTACGACGAGTTGCTGCCCGACGAGCAGTGGCACAGCATCTGCCGCACCGCGGGCATCTCGGCAGGCAAGCAGCGCAGAGCCGGCGTCGTGCGCGCGGTGCTCTTCGAACGCCTCAGTGCACATCCCACCCCCAACACGACGCCTCGAACCGTGCGCGATCACAAAGTCAACTTCCCCGTCTGGCACACCCCCGCACTGGCCGAAGCCCTCGACGACGTGGCCCGCTCCTTCCTGGACCGCAACCACCTCGCTCACGAGCCCCTCACCTGGGAGCCGCCCGCTACCCTGCTCGACGGACTCGACCTGCCCGGATGCGACCCCCACACCGTCGACGTCGCCCGACTCCACCAGCTCATCCGCGGCCAGTCCCAGTCGCCCACCGCAGCCGCGCAGGAACTCGACACCACGCCCGAAGCGATCCGCTACCTCCTGGCCCTCCACCCGGCTCCCACCACCCAGCGTGCAGCTCACGGCTGGCGCCCCAACGCGGCACTGAGTTACGCCCGGGAGGCACTGCCACCCGACGACCTCACCCACCTCTACACCGTGCAGCAGCGCACACTCCAACAGATCGGTGGCCAAGTAGGGGTGAGCGCACGTGTGATCGCCAACCTCGCCGACGAATACGGCATCTCCCTACGTCGCCCACGCGAACCCGGCCACAACCGAACGGTCCACATCGACCGGGAATGGCTGCGAGAGCAGTACCTCGTCCATCAGCGCTCCGTCGCCGATCTCGCGGCCGAGCAGGGTATCAGCGCCTCCACAATGCTCAATCGGATCAAGGAAGCCGACATACAAACCCGCGCACGTGGTGGTCGCAGCCACCAACGCCTTCTCCGCAGCGATACCGAACTCCAGCACATCCCGTCACCCCTGCGGCCCGCACTCGCCGGCAGAATGGGCCGAACTCGCCTCGAACTCTTCGCCGCCGCAGCCCCTTACGAGAGTCTCGCCAAAGCCGCCAAAGCCCTCAACGTCGTTGACGCCACCCTCCGATCTGCCATCCGCCGTGTTGAAGTCGACCTCGGCCTCAACCTCATCGAACGCGCCACCCCCACCACGCCGATGCAGCTCACTGCCCCAGGACGCCGCATCCTCGCCGCCATCCGCGCATGGCAACACGACGAAGAAGCTCCGGCACCAGCGTTCTCGGCTACGGACCTGCCTCCGCCCTCGGAGCCGCCCCTCACCGATCAAGAGGACAAGATCGTGAGACCAGACGTGGTGGCCCACACGGATGTGCAATAGGCCGCGAGTTCGTCGTCATGCTCAATGCCTCGATGTGGGGTCTGATCAGGCGGTTCGCAGTGGCAGCCCGCGCATCTGAGTGTGGATCATGATGGGCTTCAGGATCTCCGAGACTCCATCATGATCCACACGGCTCGCCAGTCCCGCCTGCCCGGTTGACCTGCTGCAACGGCGGGCGAGACCCCGCTCGAACCCACGGGATATTGCACAGTGCGTCAGTGTGCGAGATGGTCCAGTAGCCATGTGGCGACCGCGCGGGTCGCCCCGGCCACGGCGCCGCGCAGAGCGGCGGCAGCCAGCAGAAACCGTTCGGTGCGGGTGAGACTGGGGGTGTGGGTCATTGAATGCCTCCCTTTCGCCTTCACGGCTGGGCGGCTGGTGTGCCGGCCTGCCGAAATCCAGCTTGCGACCCTCCGGGAGACCGATTCTGAGTTGCGATGAACGCGGGGCTACGTCGGCTGCTTTAGCATTTCAGGGCATCGGCTGTCAGTGGCGTGACGATGGTGTGCGATGAGTGGCGATGAGAAGAATGGTCCGGTGCGGCGGCCGCGGCCGATCGAGCGGCCGTTGCTGCCGGCAGGGGCGTTGGGGGACCTCAAGGCGCTGGTGTACGAGCTGTACCTGGAGGCGGGCGCGCCTTCGCTGGCCGAGATCGCCGCTTGGGTCGCCGGGGATGACCAACTACAAGGGGCCCCCGAGAAGGACACGATCCACCGGATCATCCGGGATCGGGTGGTGCCGTCCTCGCAGGCCGATGTGGTGGCGGTGGTCACGGTGCTGGCCCGTGCCGCCCGGTGGGATCATCGTGATGCCGCCGGCCGGGCCCGGGCCCTGTGGGTCGCGGCGCGGATGGACCCGGCCGTGGGAGTTCCGATCGCCCAGGTGACCGACCCGTTCGCGTTCGAGGTGCACCGGCCGGTCAATGTGGAGGAGGAGAAGGGAAGACTGCCGACGCTGCCACTGTATGTGCGTCGGGCCCATGACCAGCGGCTGGCTCAGATCGTCGAGAGGGCCGCCGGGGGAGTCAGTGCGATGGCGGTGTTGGTGGCAGGATCGTCGACGGGCAAGACCCGGGCCTGCTGGGAGGCGTTGGAGCCGCTGCGCCGGGAGGGACGGTGGTGGCTGTGGCACCCTTACGATCCGACCCGCCCAGAGGCGGCGTCGGAGGCACTCGACCGGGTGGGTCCACGCACCGTGGTGTGGTTGAACGAGACCCAGGAGTACTTGGGAGGGAGAGGCGAAACGGGGGAGCGCGTTGCGGCGAAGCTGCGCCGTCTGCTCGCCGACCCGGCGCGGGCGCCCGTATTGGTGCTGGGCACCCTGTGGCCCGAACACCATGCCGACTTGACCCATGCCTCTGGCACGCAGGTGCGGCAGGTGCTGGACGGGACGGTGATCGAGGTGCCCGAGACCTTCACCGGTACCGACCTGGCTGCCCTCCGGCGTGCCGCCGGCTCCGACGCACGGCTGGCGTGGGCGGCTGAGCACACCAACGACGGTCACATAACCCAGTACCTGGCCGGTGCACCAGCTCTATTGGAACGGTTCCACACCGCCCCGCCGACAGCCAACGCGCTGATCTGCGCGGCGATGGACGCCCGCCGCATGGGACACCGGACAACCCTGCCGCACGCCCTGCTGGAGCAAGCCGCGCTCGCCTACCTGACCGACGCCCAATGGGATCAGCTCAGCGAGGATTGGTTCGATCAAGCCCTGGCTTACACGGCCAAGCCGTGCAAAGGTGCGCGGGGGCCGGTCACACAGGTCCGCTTGGCCCGTGCCCTCACGGGCCGCCAGACGACGCCGGCCTCAGACAGGAGTGACGGGCGAGCGACGTACCGGCTGGCCGACTATCTCGACCAGTACGGTCGCACCCACCGCGTCGGCCAGATCCCCCCGCCCGGGTTCTGGTCGGCCATGGCCGACTGCGCACACCCGGGCGACCTGGCCGTTCTCGGGGACGCCGCCTGGGCTCGCGGCCTGTTCCGCGACGCCGCCCAGCTGCACAAGAACGCCACCGCTCGTGGCAACCAGAAAGCCGCTCTTCGCCTTGTGGATCTTCTGCGCGCCCTGTACCCAGAAGACCGTCGTCCCGCCGACTGGGTCGCCGCCCACTTCCCGCTCGACGATCCGGCCGAGGTGGCCTGGTTGCTCGGCAACCTGCGGATAAGGGGGGCGAACGACCAGGCCGTCGTGCTGGCCGACCGAGCCGCCTCTCGTGTCCCTCTCCATGATGCGAACTCCATCGCCTGGTTGCTGGACAGGTTGCGGGAGATGGGCGCGCAAACGCAGATCGCCACGCTGCTGGCTCGTGCCCCTGCCGCGCATGCCGTACTGGATGATCCGTCCGGGGTTACCCGATTGCTGGACGTTCTGCGGGAGGCCGGAGCCGACGCCCAGATCGCCGAACTTCTCGCCCGTGACCCCGCCTCCCACATCCCTCTCGACGATCTCGATGCCGTGGCCAGGTTGCTGCACAGTCTGCGGAGGGTTGGAGCGGAAGACCAGGTGGCCACGCTGGCCGACCGCACCGCCGCGCACTCCCCGCTCGACGATTCGCACGCGGTGGTCAGGTTACTGAAGAACTTGCGGGAGACGGGCGCGGAGACTCCTGCCACTGCATTGGCTGACCGTGCCGCCCTCCAGGTCCCTGTCGATAATCCGTTCGTGGCGGCCTGGCTGCTGGAGAATTTGCGGGAGATGGGCGCGCAAACGCAGATCGCCACGCTGCTGGCTCGTGCCCCTGCCGCGCATGCCGTACTGGATGATCCGTCCGGGGTTACCCGATTGCTGGACGTTCTGCGGGAGGCCGGAGCCGACGCCCAGATCGCCGAACTTCTCGCCCGTGACCCCGCCGCCCACATCCCTCTCGACTTCAACGACAAGGACGGCCAGTTCAGAGTAGCCAAGCTGCTAGGCAGCCTGCGAAGTCTCGGGGCGGAGGACCAAGTGGCCACGCTCGCCGGCCGCGCCGCCACCCAAACCCCGCTCGACGATCCGTACGTGGTGGCCAAGCTGCTGGGATACCTGGGGGAGATCGGTGCGGAATCTCAGATCGCCGAACTGCTGGCCCGTGACCCCGGCACTCACGTCCTCCTCCACAACAGCGGCCAATCCGGCGTGACCACGCTGCTGCGCAGTCTGCGAGAGGCCGGCGCCGAGGCGCAGGCCGCCGTTCTCGTCGAACGCGCTGCCACTCGCAACCTCTATGTCTGGATAGGGATCACGTCCCCTTTGAAGGATCGTCTGCGTACGGTGGAAGGGGAGACCCAGATCGCTGAACTGTTGGCCCATGACCCCGTCGCCCAGGCCGCCCTCAGCGACCCGCGCGCTGTGACCTCACTGCTCCGTGGCCTGCGGGAAGCCGGAGCCGATGTGCAGGCTGCCGCACTCGCCGAATACACCATCGACCGTGTCGCCCTTGAGGATCAGGATCCGGCCGAGGTGGCCTGGCTGCTGGAGAATTTGCGGGAGGCCGGAGCCGACGCTCGGATCGCCGAACTGCTGGCCCGTGACCCCGTTTCCAAAGTCGCAATCAGCACCCCCTCCAGCGTGGTCACCTTGCTGAACATGTTGCGGGAGGTCGGCGCGGAGGCCCAGGCCACCGCACTGGCCGACCGGGCCGCAGCGCACGCGCCCCTCGATTCACGGTCTGTCCATCTGCTGTATCGATTGCGGGAGGCCGGAGCAGGCGCCCAGGCTGCCGCACTGGCCGAGCGTGCCGTCGGCCACGTTCCCCTCGACGATCTGCTCGCCGTGTGCGATCTGCTAGACGCGTTGTCATTCTCGTCCCGCTCCGGGACCGACACCCAGATCGCTGCGCTGCTGGCCCGTGACCCAGCCACTCACGTCCCCGTCGATACTCCGGTTGTCGTGGCCAGGCTGCTGCACGGCCTGTGGAGGGTCGGAGCAGAAGATCAGACCACTAAGCTGGCCGACCGCGCCGCCGCCCACGCCCCTCTCCACAATCCAAGTCCCGTCGACTGGTTGCTGGGCTCTCTGCAAGAGGTCGGAGCCGCCGCCCAGGCCACGGTCCTGAAGGATCGGTTGGTCACCGAAGGCCGGTTCGATCAGTTTCTGAACATCGATGACAACAAGCTGTGGTTCCGGTTCGGCCGCGAACCGGATGGGACGCCCGCGATCCGATGGGCGTGGGAGAGTCTGGAATAGCAGCGCCTGTGGTGCTTGCCATGTGTGCAATAACCCGCGAGTTCATCGTGATGCTCAATGCCTCGATGTGGGGTCTGATCAGGCAGTTCGCAGTGGCAGCCCGCGCATCTGAGTGTGGATTTACACCTCACACCTGAGACACATTACGAAGGCACAGGTCACCAACGCGGAACGGGACATGTCTCCCCGGCTGACGCACCATGCCTTCATCGTGTTACTCCGGCTGGCGTTCCGGTCCTCCGAGGTCCGGGCTCGTGAACTCCGGGTTGCTGAAGCTCGGCCGCGGGCTCGCGGCAGGGCCGTCATCCGGGCCACTGAAACCCGGGCGGTTGTATCCGAGGCGCGGGACGCGGCCGAGGGGCGACGGTGGCGTGCGGTGCAGTGCCGATGCTGTGCCGGGGGTAAACCGCCCGCCGCCCCCAACACGATCAACGTCGGGACGTTCACAGTCTCCCCTGAGTGATGGCGCTGACGCCTGCCTGGGAACTTCTGGGCACGGGATCAGCGTAGAGGCAGGCGCGCGCAACAAGAAAGCCCCCGAGGCTGCCCGCTGTTCGGCCAACTGCTATCCATCACACGGATTTGCGAGCCACGCCAGGGCTGTCTCATCCCTCGATCACAGCGGCGGCGGCCCTGAAGGGACAAGATCGTGAGACAGGAGTGCAATGTCCCCAGATTGAGACAGTCGAGTAAAGCCCAGGTCACCACGACGGAACGGGACATTCCAATTGCGGGCCTACACACTCGCTCGATCACCCTCGCTGCCCGCGCGGCCGCCGCCGGACAGCTCGGCTTCCTCGCCGACGCCGACCTCGAGCGCACCGAGCCGCCAGCCCCGCCCCGGCCATCCGCGCCCCGCACAGCACGCCCCGCACTCCAGCTCTCCTTCGCCGACCAGGAGGCACCCTGATGCCCGACCAGTCCACGCGCACCGTCCTGGAGCGCTTCCCCGCCGGAGGCCCCCGCGGCTCCTGGCCCGCCGACGAGCACGCCGCCCAGCAGCAGGCCCAGGGACAGCCCACCCGGGTCGTCATGGACCTGCGCACCGACAGCTTCCTCGTCATCGCCGACAGCCCCGCCGCATGAGCGCCCGCTTCCGACGCTGCGGCCACGGCACCGGCCCGCTCCACCCCGACGACCACAAGGCCGTCGCAGAGTTCACCGCCATGCTCACCGCCCGGCAGAGGCCGGCCCGTGGACCGGTCACGGCGACGTCGCCGTGCAGATCGCCCCGACGCCCGCGCCCTGGAGCGCGGCCGTCCCACCCAAGGGCAGCAGCCGGACGCCAACCCCGTCGCCCTGGTCCTCATCCACCCCAACACCGAGACCACCCTCACCAGCACCGTTCACTGCGCCAGAGCACGAAGACACGGCGCGTCGACCGAGCCCTACCGACTCCTCACCCACGCCCTCGCCGGACGCGCCCTCCCACCCGACATCGACCTGAGCACCTGAGCACACGAAGCGGCCCCCGCCGTCCCGGACCTCGCGGTCCGAGCGGCGGGGGCCGCTTTTCGTGTTTCTGGCCGACCCACGGGGCACATGCTTCAGCAAGATCGTTCTTGCCCAATTGGGCGAACCCCTTCGCGGCCAGTGTCTACTGGCCTCAGCCTGTTGCTGACTCGGTGAGACTCTCCATGAGCAGCTCCGCGACCTTGGTCAAGTCCTGCGGCGACAGCTGCTCCTTCAGCGCAGCCACGATGCTCTCCGGGGAAGCGTCGGCGATGACGATGGACGCCTGGGGAGCCGGGGCTGCCACTGCCGGGGTATTAACGCCGTTAACGGTCTGCTGCGGCACCGCAGGGTCAGAGCCAGAGACATCGGAACGGTTAACGCCGTTAACGGTCGGCCCCTCGCCGCCATCACCAAGCTGCCGACGAGGCGTGCGCTGACGCGGCGCTTTCGACACGGCCATGGCTTCCTGCGCAGCCGGGGCCTGCTGCTCCTTGGGTAGACGGCCGATGCGCCGGGCAGGCTCCACCTTGAGTTCGCCGGTCTCCACGGCGTTCTGGAGGTCTGGGGTGAGCTCCAGCAGTGCCAGTCGTTGTGAGACCCATGCCGGTGTCTTCCCCAGCCGCTTGGCGACCTTGCCCTGCGATCCATGGACCTCGACGAGCTGCTGGATGGCCTTGGCCTGGTCCAAGGGAGGCACATCCACACGGTGCACGTTGGCGATCAGCGCCGACTCCAGAATGTCGGCGGCGGTGGCAGCCAGATCATCATTGACGTCGATTCGTAGCTCAGCCAGACCGGCCGCAGCGGCTGCCTTGAGCCGGCGGTTACCGTCGATGACTACATACTCGGCTGCACCGACCAGCTCCTCCTGGTCTGGGTGCGCACGTAGGAAGGCGGCCCGCCGCGCCACGGTGACCGGTTGGATCTGTCCTCGGGCGCGCAGCGACTCCGCAGTTTCCTCTATGTCGGTGTATTCGTCGCGGGGGTTGAACGGATTGTGCGCCAGCTCTGCCAACGGCACCGACGCCGGCGGACGCTTGCCCTCCCCGTTCATGATCTGCTGACGCGTCCGCACCCGTCGGGGTGCTTCCTTGGGGTTGTTCTCGCCGTCCTCGTCCAGGGTGAATCCGCGTGTCACGCGCTCCTGGCCCTTGGGCTTGGTTTTCCTCATACCGCCAGTTCCTTCGCCAGGTCGCGCATCGCCTGCGCATGCTCACTGCCGGGTGCATACTCCAGCAGCGGGATCTCCCCGTCCGCGGCCTCGCGCCCCTCCTTCAGGATCCCCGATGACCGCCAGAACCGCCGGCGAGCTGCTGCGCTCCCACTGGTCTCGGTTCTCCTTGACCAACCGGCCGCGTCGGCTGTCGTACGCGTTGATGACCAGCCCGAGGTAGTCGACCGTGATGCGGCCCTTGCGGCAGAGGTCCTCCATCTGCGAGCGCAGGAGCCGGAATGCCCGGTGGGACGCCTTGTTGGCCCACACCGGCGTGATGACGCCCGAGCGGTCGGACAGCTCGCCGTCGCGCCGCCGTACGTAGTACAGAGCCGTGTCCATGTTCAGGCCAAGACTGGGCGGCCCATCGATGATGATGACGTCGTAGTCGTTCTCCAGCGGCTCCAGCGCTCGCTCCAGAGCGGCCTCGCTGAACGACACCTTCGACAACGCCACATCCCGCAGGAACGCGTCATCGCTCGCGGGCAGCAGATGCAGGCGCTCGCCGAAGCGGTCGTGATCTAGGGCGACCAACAGGTCGTGAATATCGTCCTTGGCGGTCCCGTCCATGTGCATCAGTAGCGTCTCGACATTGTCCTCGTACATGAGGTCCTCAAAGCCAAGCTCAGCAGTGAGATGCCCTTGAGGGTCATAGTCGACGATCAGCACCCGGTGGCCGGCCTCCGCGAGGGCCTGAGCGATGCCACTGGAAATGAACGTCTTCCCGACGCCGCCCTTCTGGTTGGCCACTATGACGCGGATGACCGGCTGCTCGGTGAGCGGCGTGCTGGGGGAGGGGTGCGCCTCCAGCCAGAGCGTCAACGCCTGCGCCGGCCCTTGAACGTAGGTGACTCCGCGCTGGTTGCAAGCGCTCTTGAACGTGTCCGGCTCGCCAACTGGAAGGAACGTCCCCCAGGTCCGGGCACCGGCAGTGTCCACCTAGGGGAGTCTGTCCGCCGTGTACCAGGCTTTGATGGCGTGCTCAGCGGCATCTTGGATGTCCATACCGTGCTCGAAAGCGCGGATCTTCAGATGCCTGCGCAGCTGGGGAGTGAGAGCGGTGATTAGCTTCTCTCGCTCCCCTCGGGGACTAGGGAGGGACTGCTGCATGATCGGGTGACAGCGGGGGTTTATGCAGCCAGGGCTGCGGCTGGGGTCATGATGGTCTCGTACTCGACGGGGGTCAATCGGG
>NZ_JBIWGG010000022.1:0-22404 GCF_044763415.1 Streptomyces sp. NPDC096048 | reverse complement strand
CGTGTTGGTCGACGGCGAGGTCGATGGCGGCTTGGGTGTTCTCGGGTGCCATGCCGGAGGAGCCGCGGTGCGCGATGGCGTCCGGCCGGCCGTGGGTGTGCTCGTCGGCGTGGGTGGCCGTCGTCGTCGTTGCCAGGGCCAGACCGCTCAGCACCGCCACGACCACACCGACGCGCCTGTTGCTCGCATGCTTCACTACAGCCTCCCGCGATCGAATGACTTCCTGGAGGCTGTCGGACGGTGGTTACGGGAAACCTGCCGTGGTCTGGCGGTGCCGGGATCAGCCGGTGGACCGGAACGGTGAACCGGCTGATCCGAGGCCGAAGGGGCGATTACGCGCATGCGCGCCCGTCCACCCGCGCGAACGGGACGCCGCGAAAGGGGCGTTGATCAGCGACGGAGCCGATCAACCGCGACGACACCCGTCACCTGCCGAGGATGCCCTCGGGCAGCAGCGACTGCGGCGACGTGGCCGGGTGGCCGATCTCCAGCGTTCCGAGGAGACTGTCCAGGAGAGGTCCGCCGGGAACCCCGGCGGACGGGCCGGGCGCGGGGGCCGCCTCAGCGGCAGGAGCGGACGCCAGGAGAGCGGTGGCCATGACGGATGCACAGGCAAGCTTCTTGATCATGTCCGCCTTAACGAACGACGGCCCGCGGAGCAACGCTCGCCGTCAGCCGACTGGCCCAGTCGGACTCACACGAGACCCCATCGTGCCACCGACCGATCGCGCGATCTGCTGCCCCGTGGCGCCGGGACCGTCACCGGCGCCGACAGCATCCTCGCGGCGACCGTCGACCGGGGTCATGCGGGACACGGGCCTGGCAGGCCTCCCGGCTCTCGAGCCCTGACCACCCCGGATCACCCTCGGCACTTACCTCCGGGGTAATCGACCGCTCTGCCGTCCCCCGGCAGGATCAAGCGCGTCGACGGGAACCCCCGCCGGACCCGGCCGCAGCCGCGAGGAGAGCACCATGACCGTCAAGCCCACCGCCACCGCGCCGAGTTCCGCGAGCACCGCGGGTTCGGTCGCCGAGGAAACCCGTGCCGTGGTGCAGGACTTCCTCGCCGCCCGCATCGCCGGGAACACCGGGCGGCTCGTCGACCTCTTCGCCGACGAGGTCGACTGGCTGCTCGCCGACAACCCCGCCGTTCCGTGGATCCGGCCGCGGTCCACGGCCGCCGAATGTGCCGCGCAGTTCACGGAGTTGATGGAGCACACCGTGCCCGAGGACGCGCGGGCCGCACTCGACACCTTTCTCGTCGACGGCACCGACGCCGTCCTGATGGGTCACCTGTCGGGAACCGTACGCGTGACGGGAAAATCCTTCGAGGGCCCGTTCGCCCTCCGCCTCACCGTCGAGAACGGCCGGATCACCCGCCACCACCTCTACGAGAACAGCCTGTCCATCGCAGAGGCCTGCGCCCCGTAGGGCGTGTGGACCTTGACGGTGCGGTGCGGTGCGGTGCGAGGGCGGAGGGCCACTGTGCCGAGCCCGGTGAGCCCGTCGGCGAGCGCGTGTACGAGCTGCTGAGGGGTGAACGCCCCGGCCCCTGGCCGCGCCCCGAGGCTTAGCTGCGTGTGTACCTGGAAACGACTACTCCCGAACGGTCGTCGCAACGACGGTCGGCCGACACGGGGAGGGGTCTTTCGTGGATGTGCCCTTGTATCTGAGGCCGCGGGTGGAACCACCGCTCGCCTCACTGCTGGGGGCCGTACCATTCCTGCACTCGCTGGTCGACTCGCTCGGCTCCCCGCTCAACGTGCTGCTCCCCGAGTCCGTCGCCGCGAACGCCGAACGCTTCCGGGCCGTCTACCGCCGCCACCACCTCGCCGGGCGGGTGTACTTCGCGCACAAGGCGAACCGGTCCAGCGCCCTGGTGCGGAGACTGGCGGCCGAGGAGCCGGCCGCCGTCGGCGTCGACGTCGCCTCGCTGGAAGAACTGCGGCACGCCTTGAGCTGCGGCTTCACCGGGGATCGTGTCATGGCCACCGGTCCCAAGGACCCGGGGTTCCTCTGGCTGGCGGCCCGCGTGGGAGCGACGGTGAACCTGGACTCGCTCCGCGAGCTGGAACAACTCGCCGGGCTGGTACGCGAGCACGGCCTCTCCCGGGTCGACGTGCTGGCGCGCCTGTCCGGGTTCGAGTCGGCCGCCGGCCACGGGGGAGGAGCGGGCACCCGGATGCTGTCGCGCCGCAGTCGCTTCGGCACCCCGGCGCAGGACGTGGAGGCGCTCCTGACGGCCGTGGAGCGGCACGCGGACGCCGTCGAGCTGACGGGTCTCTCCTACCACTTGGACACCACGGGACTGGAGGAGAAGGGCCGGGCCCTGGAGCAGTGCGTGCTGCTCATGGACCGGTGCCGGGCGCGGGGTCTGGCACCGCGGGCCGTCGACATCGGCGGCGGATTCGGTGTCGGCTACGTCGCCGACGCCGAGGAGTGGCAACGCTGGACGACCGCGCTCAGCGAGGCGGTCCTCGGCGGCCGCCCGCCCCTGACCTGGCGTGGCCACGGCTACGGGCTGCGCAACGAGGGCGGCACGGTGCGCGGCTCCGTCGCGCTGTACCCCGGCCACCGCCCCGACGCCGGCCCCGGCTACCTCGACGAACTCCTCTCGCTCCCCGCACCGGTGCTGGGCCGGGGGCCGGGCGCCCTCCTGCTGGAGCACCTCCACGACCTCCACATCGAACCCGGCCGTTCCCTGGTCGACCAGTGCGGGCTGTCGCTGGCCCGCGTGCTGGACGTGCGCCGCACGGGCGAGGACTCGGACCCCTACCTGGTACGGCTCGGCATGAACGCCGGGGACGTGAGCCTGGAGGAGCACGGAGTCCTCGTGGACCCCGTACTCCTGCCGCGCGGCGAACCGGAGAGGGACGACAAGGACGACAGGGACCACAAGGGCGACGAGGGGCCGGTCGGAGTCCATCTCGTCGGCAACCTCTGCCTGGAGGCCGACCTGATCACCCGCCGCCTGGTGTTCCTCCCCAGGCTGCCGCGCGCCGGCGACCTGCTGGCCTTCGTCAACACCGCCGGGTACGCCATGGACTTCCACGCCCACCACGCGCAACGGCAGCCCCTCGCCCGGACGGTGGCGGTGGAGAAGGAGGGTGACGTCTGGCGCTGGTGCCTGGACGAGGACTACTGGCCGATCACACACCCGGGGGGAAAGCCCGCATGAGGTACGACAGCATCACGGAGGCCATCGGCAACACACCGCTGGTGCGCATCGACCCCGCCGTGCACGGGCTGCGCAACATCGACCTCTACGCGAAGCTGGAGATGCTCAACCCGTTCGGCTCCGTCAAGGACCGGCCCGCCTGGCACATGGCGCGCCCCCACCTGGAGGGCGCGTCCGAGGACGAGGGGACGGTCGTGGAACTCTCCAGCGGGAACACGGCCAAGGCGCTCGCCCTGCTGGCCGGCATGCACGGGCTGAGGTTCAAGAGCGTCACCAACCGGATGCGCGTACCGGAGATCAAGGAACTGCTCCTGCTCCTCGGCGCCGAGATCGAGGAGCTGCCGGGGCGCAGCGAGTGCCTCGACCCGACCGACACGGACGATCCGCTGACCCACTTCCACCGGACGCTCTCGGACCCGGGAAGCACGTACCTGCACACCGACCAGTACTTCAACCCGCGCAACGTCGAAGCGCACGCGGAGGGCACCGGGCCCGAGATCGTCAAGGACCTGGACGGGCGGGCGCCGGACTGGTTCGTCGCCTGCGTGGGCACGGCCGGTTCGTCGACCGGTGTCGCCGGGGTGCTGCGCGAACACGACCCGGAGGTGCGGGTGCTCGGACTGGTCGCCCACAAGTCGGACTTCATCCCCGGCATCCGCACCATCGACGAGGTCCATCAGGTCGGCCTGTTCGATCCGGCGACGTACGACACGATCGAGTCCGTCACCTCGGGCGAGGCCATCGACGGGATGCTCACCCTCATCCGCCGCTGCGGACTGCTGACGGGACCGACCGGCGGCGCCGCCTACCAGGGTGCGGTGCGGCACCTGCGGGACGCCGACGCGGCACTGGAGGGGTCGGGGCGCCGCGAGACCGCGGTGTTCATCGTGTGCGACCGGGCGGAGAGCTACCTGAGTTACGTGCGCGCACGCCGCCCCGAGCTGCTCGGCAGGGCGAGCCGCGGGCCCACCCTCGCGACGCTCACCGAGGACGACGTGCGGGCGGACGCCCGGTCCGCGGCGGTGGACGAGGCCCGCCGCTGGATCGCCGAGGGTGATCCCCGGCCGCTCGTCGTCGATCTGCGCGGCCCGCACGCCTACGCCGCCCTGCACATCGAGGGCTCGGTCAACATCGTCGACGAGCTGTTCGAGGAACTCGTCCGCGGCGGGCTCCCCTTCAGCAAGCGGACACCGGTACTGCTGGCCTGTCCCGTCGGCGAGAGGTCGCTGCGCTACGCCGCCCTGCTGGCCCGCATGGGGCACCCCGACGTGCGAAGCCTGGCCGGCGGGATCGTCGCGTGGCGGGACGCGGGCGCGCCGCTGGTGCGCGAATGAGCGCGGCGCTCTGGCAGCGGGAACTGAGGGAGCAGTTCCCCATCGTCACCGCACATCCGGAGTCGGCCTACCTCGACAGCGCGGCGACGTCCCAGAAGCCGCGGGCCGTACTGGAGGCCGTCCTGACCTACCTGACGACGTCGAACGCCAACGCGGGCCGCGGCGCCTACCCCTGGGCCAACCGGACCACGGAGCTGGTGGAGGAAACCCGTGAGCGGGTCAAGGAGTTCCTCGGCGATCCGGAACCGGGCCACTCCACCGTCCACTTCACCAGCGGCACCACCGAGGGCCTGCGCGCCGTCGCCCGCGACTGGCTCGTGCCGTACCTCACCGACGGCGACGAGATCCTCGTGCCGTTCGCCGACCACCGGGCCAACCTGGACCCCTGGCTCGAAGCGCAGCGGCTGCTGGCCGCCCGCGGCGTTCGCGTACACCTGCGCGCGCTGCCGTACCAGGCGGTCTCGGGCGACTACGACCATCGTGCCCTCGGCGACCTCATCGGTCCGCGGACCCGCTTCGTGGCCGCCACACACGTCCACCACGTCTACGGCGGCGACATGAACGTGCACCGCATCCGCGCCGCGGTCGGCCCGGAGGTGCCGATCTGCCTGGACGCGGCCCAGAGCGTCGGCCACCTGCCCGTCGACCTGGCCGACCCCGCGCTCGACGTCGACTTCGTGGTCTTCTCGGGGCACAAGGCGATGGCCCTGCCGGGTTCGGGAGCCGTCTGGGCGCGCAACGCACGGGGACCCGGATTCCGGCCGGCCGGCTGGCAGGGCACGCCCAACACCGCGGGCATCGCGTCGCTGAGGGCCGCGCTCGACTGGCTCGACGCCGCCGGTCCCGAACGGATCGCGGGCTGGACGGCCGGCCTCACGACCCGGTTGACCGACCGGCTGAGACACCTCGACGCGTACGAGATCCTCGGCTGCCCCACCAGCCTGGCCGCCGACTCCGCGCTTCCCGCGGCCCAGCGCCGCCACGGCATCGTCACCTTCCGGCACCACGACATCCCGTCGGACGACCTCGGGTTCATCCTCTACAGCCACGGCCTCATGGTGCGGGCCGACAGCCTCTGCCAGGCCGGCGCGGGGGAGAAGGACGGGTCGGTGCGGGTGAGCCTGCACGTCTACAACACGGAGGAGGAGATCGACCGCCTGCTCGCCGTACTGGCGTCATTGGTGTGAAGGACGAGCGATATGGCAAGTGATAACCGTTTCCACCTGTAGATTCGGTCGCGTCCACTACGGGTGAGGAACGGAAGAGGTGGCGCAACCAGATGGGCATCAGCATGGCGGTGGCCAGGACGTGGGTGGAGCGCTGGGAGCGACAGCAGCAGCGCTACGCCGTGGACCGCGAGGAACGGTTCACGGTGATCATGGATGTCGTCGAGTACGTCACGGCCGGCCGTCCCCGGCCGCTCCTGCTCGACCTCGGCTGCGGCCCGGGCTCCCTGGCCGCCAGACTCGTCGACCGGCTGCCGGACGCGGAGATCGTCGCCGCCGACATGGATCCGCTGCTGCTGGAACTGGGGCGGACCCACCACGCGGACGCCGCCCGCTACGTCGACACCGTGATCGGAGCCGACGGCTGGACCGACGCCCTCGGGCTGGAGCGTTCCCTGGACGCCGCCGTGTCGACGACGGCCCTGCACTACCTCCCCGAGCCGGTACTGCTGGACACCTACCGTCGTCTCGCCGCGCTGCTGCGCCCCGGCGGGGTACTCGTCAACGGCGACCACTTCCCGCCCGGCGAGGCACCGTGCTCGGACATCACCGGCCACGTGGGTCGCCGTCGTGCCGAGCGGACGGGCGGTCACGCCCACGAGGACTGGCGGGAGTGGTGGACCGCGGCGGCCCGGGACCCCGAACTCGCCGACCTGTTCGCCGAGCGCGCCCGGCGCCACGCGGCCCGCGAGGGGAGCGGGGCCGGTGAGGATCTCGCGGTGGACCGCCACACCGAGTTGCTGCGCCTCGCGGGTTTCCGCCATGTCGCGCCGGTCTGGCAGTTCGGCGACAGCGCCGTGCTGGTGGGGGTCAAGGGCGGCTGAACCCTGGCCGGTTCAGAGGGCGAGGCTCATCAGGATCTCGTCACGGTCGTCACCGGGGGCCACGCGCAGCACACCCGGCCATCGGCCGATCTCGGTCCAGCCGGCCCTGCGGTAGAAGTCCTCGAGCCCCAGGCCGGCCCGCGCGGTGAGCCGCAGTCTCTCCATGCCCATCTCGTCGCGGGCGATCCGCGGGAGGCGGCGCATCAGGGCGGCACCGACGGCCATGCCGCGGAAGCGGATGTGCGTCTGAAGGTGGTTGACCGTTCCGCAGTGCGCGGCGAGAGGGTGCGGCTCGCGGCGCAGGAGTACCCAGCCCGCGAGTGCGCCGTCGACGGTGGCCAGGAGGATCCGGCTGCGCTGCGGAGCGAGCCCTGCGACGATCTCGTCCAGTGCCGGTCCGACCTCCGGCGAGGACGCCGGGGGCAGTGGACAGCCCATGGGGATGACCGCGCCTCCGGCTTCGATGACCGCCGTCCAGCAGTCCCTCAGATCCCGGCGCAGGGCCGGGGTGGCATCCTGCGCCCGGACGATCTGCGCGAACGCGGGTGCGGGCACCGCTTCGTGAGCTGTCACGTCCGCCAGTCTGCCAGTCCGCCCCCGGATACGCTCGCACGCCGCTGCTACGGGCGGATCCGGCTCGTCTCCGCCGGCCGGGGCGACAACCCGCCCGACGGCATGACAGCGCGTGAGTCGCGCCTGCCGGGGAAGGAGTTCCGCACCGCACGCAGCGTGCCCTTCGCCCATGTCCGGCTGCTTCCGCTGGAACGCGTCCCGTGAACAGCCGCTGCCACCACAGTCCGCCGCTTCGATCAGCGCGGGGAAGGCCAGACGAAGATCTCGGTGCCCGGCTGACGCTCGGAGAACCGGCCGCACGGCGAGGTCTCCAGGAGCAGCCCGCGCAGGTCCGCCTCGAAGGCGCCGAGATCCGCTCCGAACAGGTGCGGCGCGGAGTACGACATCGAGAAGACCCCGGCGACGACGTCGGCACACGTGCGTTCCAGCGCCTGTCCGCCGGGGACGACATGGCGACGGGGTTCGGAGAAGCCCGCCCGGGTCAACACCGCTGCCTCACCGCCGGGCGTTCCCTCCGGCAGCGTTCCCCGGCCGGCTCGCCGGACCGGCCCCAGACAGCGCCTGACCAGCTCTGCGATCGCGGCGTGGGGAATCGCCGGATACGGCAGACCCTCGGTGCTCCGGACCTCGCCTTTCAGGTCCGAGATGTGCACCAGGGCCCCACCGGGCCGGAGCATGTCCCTGATGGCCGCCGCCACCGCGTCGCGGTCCATCCAGTGAAACGACTGGCCGAAGGTCGCGACGGTGAACGTTCCCAGGCCTGCGGGCAGTTCCTCGGCGCGGGCCCGCACCCATCGCGCCTTGTCGGCCACTCCCCGCCGGGCGCCTTCACGGGTGGCTTCGGCGATCATCTCGCCGTCCGGGTCCACACCGACGACCTCGCTGAACAGACGGGCCAGCATCAGGGCGAGGGTTCCCGGCCCGCACCCCACGTCGACCAGCCGCCCTCGCCCGTCGAGGTTCAGCACCTCGGTGAGCACGTCCACCAGCCCGGGGGCGTAGGGAAGCCTCCCGCGCCGGTAGTGGGCGGCGGTGCCCGCGAACAACATGTCGTCCCACTCCCAGCCGGCGCTCACGTCCGCCCACCACCTCTCCTGGAATCCGCGACCACCCGGCCGCACCGCGACGAAGGCTCCGCGGGTGTCGGGGTCATCATCGGCGACCGGGCCCGCGCCCGTGCGATCCGCCCGCATGCTGCCGTTGCGCCCGTCTCGCGCCCTGTCCCGCTTCCTGCCCTCACCGCACGCTCGTCTCCATGGGGGATACACACGAACCGAGTCTCTTCCCGGTACCCGGACCCGACAGCCACCGGCAGCCGCCCGTCGATGCCCCACGACCCTGGGAGAGCGTCGACCGGGGGCAGGCCGCCCGCGACGGCGCCACCGGGCCCGAACCGCCGTCCCGGCCGATCTGTCCGCACTGCGGCCTGGCCGGCGAGCGCCGTCTCACCTACACCGGTCAGCACGTCCTGCTCGAACCCCTGCCCGCCATCTCCGCTCACCTCGTCCCCGGCGGCCACCGCTGGCACATCGACTCCGGCGGGCAGGCCTGGAACAGCGGTCTGGAGGAGCCTCCGCCCGGCACCACTTGCCGCGTCCCTCACCAACTCGCGTGCCCGGGCCTCACCCTGGACGAGATCAAGCCGTGGCGATGGCTGGACGCGGTGCGCGAGGAGAACGCGCGCCGGGCGCGGCGGCAGGCGGAGGAGGACGGCTTCCCGGGGGCGCTGCCCGACGCGGGCTGACAGGAGGAGACAGCGGCCGGCGGTCGCCGCCCCCCGGCTGCCGGGAGACCCAGGGTGCCCTCGGCCGTGCCGCCGCAGATGCTGAAGCCTGCTGTGAGGTGAGCAGAGCCGGTGGTGGCGGTGCTCGTGTCGGCACCGTCGCCGCTGGAGTCCGGGGAGGCGGACCGCGTCGCCGCCTCCGACATTACGACCGCCGGTGTCCGGACCGCGTCGCCGCCTCCGACAGCACGACTACCGGTGTCCGGACCGACCCCGCCGGCGCGGCAGGTGGCCGACAAGCTCCGTCTGCTCGAGCGGGCGCGCGAGATGCCGCCCGAGGCTCCGTGGCCGGGGGAGGCCCACGACCCTCCCCCGCCCGCCTCCGGTGGCCGGTGAGTCTCCGCGTCGACGCGCCAGCTAGCCCAACCAGGTCACATCCCCGCCCAACCCTCCCTCGGCCGGTGCGTCCACATGACCGGCGCGGGCCCCTCGGACGATGTTGGTGCCAGGTGTGCCGCGCCGTGGGTCGCGTCGGCACCGGACAGGTACGAGCGAGGGAGCCTGCGATGCCGGAACTGTTCATCGACGGCGAGTGGACGGGCGCCGTGGGCGGCGCGCGGAGGGACGTGATCAACCCCTTCGACGCGTCCGTCATCCAGCAGGTCGACGACGCCGACGAGGCCGACGTCGACCTGGCCGTACGAGCCGCCCGGCGGGCCTTCGACCGGGGCGACTGGCCGTCGGCACCCACCCGGGAGCGAGCCGACGTGCTGCTCAGGGTGTCGCGGTTCCTCCTGCGCGACCAGGAGGAGATCGCCCGGGTCGAAACCCTCGACACCGGCAAGACGCTCGCCGAGGCACGCATCGACGTCGAGGACGTCTCGAACGCGTTCCGCTACTTCGCCGAGATCGCCGACAAGGACGGCGGCCGGGTGGTGGACGTAGGCCCCGATGTGCTCAGCCGGGTCACCTACCACCCCCTCGGCGTCTGTGCCCTCATCGCACCGTGGAACTACCCGCTGCTTCAGGCCTCCTGGAAAGTGGCCCCGGCCCTGGCGGCGGGCAACACCCTCGTGCTCAAGCCCAGCGAGACGACGCCGCTGTCCACGATCCACATGATCCGGCTGATCACGGAGGCGGGAGCGCCGCCCGGGGTCGCGAACCTGGTGCTGGGGCCCGGCGGCACCGTGGGCGCGGCGATGTCCTCCCACCCCGAGGTGGACCTGGTCTCCTTCACCGGCGGCCTGGCCACCGGGCGCCGGATCATGGAGGCGTGCGCGCCGGGCGTGAAGAACCTCGCCCTGGAGCTCGGCGGCAAGAACCCCAACGTGGTCTTCGCCGACTGCGACTTCGACGCGGCCGTCGACCACGCCCTGGAGGCCTCGTTCCTGCACTCGGGGCAGGTCTGCTCGGCCGGCTCGCGGCTGCTCGTGGAGGACGGCCTGCACGACCGGTTCGTGGAGCGGCTCGCCACCCGCGCGCAGGCCATCCGGCTCGGCAGCGGGCTCGAACCGACGACCGAGAGCGGGCCGCTCAGCTCCGCGGAACACCGGGCGAAGGTCGAAAGCTACCTGGAGATCGCCGCCGGCGAGGGCGCCCGCCTGGTCTGCGGCGGCCGGCGCCCGGACGACCCCGAGCTGTCGTCCGGCTTCTTCCTGCTGCCCACGGTCTACGCCGACTGCGACCGCTCCATGCGCATCGTGCAGGAGGAGGTCTTCGGCCCGGTCGTCACCGTGGAACGCTTCCGCACCGAGGAGGAGGCCGTCGAACTGGCCAACGACACCCGCTACGGCCTGGCCGGCGGCGTGTGGACGAACGACGCGAGCCGCGCCCAGCGGGTCGCGGGCCGGCTGCGGCACGGCACGGTCTGGATCAACGACTTCCACCCCTACGTGCCGCAGGCCGAGTGGGGCGGCTTCGGCCGCTCCGGCTTCGGCCGGGAACTCGGACCCACCGGCCTGCGCGAATACCAGGAGGCCAAGCACATCTACCAGAACCTCAGGCCGGCTCCCTCCGGCTGGTTCAAGGGCTGAACGGGCAGGGCGAGAGAGAAGGCGACGCGATGGACGACGAGACGACGACCTACGACTACGTGATCATCGGCGGCGGCACGGCCGGCTGCGTACTGGCCGCCCGGCTCAGCGAGGACCCGGCCTGCCGCGTGTGCGTGGTGGAGGGCGGACCCAGCGATGTCGGCGACGAACGGATCCTGCGACTGCGTAACTGGATCAACCTGCTCGGCTCCGAGTTCGACTACGGCTACACCACCGAGGAGCAGCCGCGTGGCAACTCGCACATCCTGCACTCCCGTGCCCGCGTGCTCGGCGGCTGCTCCTCGCACAACACGCTGATCAGCTTCCTGCCGTTCCCGCAGGACCTCGACGAGTGGGTGGAGCGCGGCTGCACCGGCTGGGAACCGGACACGATCCTGCCGTACCGGACACGGCTGCAGAACACGATCGTGCCCGTCGGCGCCGCCGACCGCAACGCGATCGCCGAGGACTTCGTCACGGCGGCCACCACCCGGCTCGGCGTCCAGCGCGTCGAGGACTTCAACGCCCGCCCCTTCACCGACGGAGCCGGCTTCTTCTCCCTCGCCTACGACCCGGAGACCAACACCCGCTCCTCCGCCTCCGTCGCCTACCTGCACCCCGTACTGGACCGCCCGAACCTGACCCTGCGCCTGGAGACCTGGGCCTACCGGCTGCAGCCCGACAGCGAGGGCCGCTTCACCCGCGTCCTGGTCCGCAACCCCGACGGCTCACTGTCGACACTGGAGGCGGACGCCGAGGTGCTCCTGTGCGCCGGAGCGATCGACACACCCCGGCTGCTCATGCTCTCCGGCATCGGCCCGGCCGGCCAACTGCGGGACCTGGGCATCGAGGTCCGCGCCGACCTGCCCGGGGTGGGTGAGAACCTGCTGGATCATCCCGAGTCGGTGATGGTGTGGGAGACCCGTGAACCGCTTCCGCCCAACTCGGCCATGGACTCCGACGCCGGGCTCTTCCTGCGCCGCGACCCGGCGGGCGGTCCGCGTCCGGACCTGATGTTCCACTTCTACCAGGTGCCGTTCACCACCAACACCGAACGGCTGGGCTACCCCGTCCCCGAGCATGGCGTCTGCATGACCCCGAACGTGCCACGCGCCCGGTCCGTCGGCCGCATGTGGCTGCGCAGCGCCGACCCGGACGTCAAACCGGCCCTGGACTTCCGCTACTTCACCGACCCGGACGGGCACGACGAGCGCACGATCGTCGACGGCCTGCGCATCGCCCGCGAGGTGGCGTCCACCGCCCCGTTCAGCGACTGGCTGCTGCGGGAGGTGGCGCCGGGGCCGGACGTACGCTCCGACGCCGACCTGTCCGAATACGGACGCCGCGCCGCACACACCGTCTATCATCCCGCCGGGACCTGCCGCATGGGCGCCGAGGACGATCCCATGGCGGTGCTCGATCCCCAGCTGCGGCTGCGTGGCCACGACGGGCTGCGGATCGTGGACGCGTCCGTCTTCCCCACCATGCCGACCGTCAACCCGATGCTCACCGTACTGCTCGCCGCCGAACGCGCGGCGGACCTCATCACCGCCCGGCCGGCTCCGCGGCCGCCGGCCGTGCAAGGCTAGACGCGATGACGGCCCCCCGGAACGCCGGGCGGCCCCGCGCACGGACACCGACGGTGGGCAGCAGGACTTGGAGTTCCGCAAGGAGAGGGGACCGTGGGCGGACTTCGGCCTGGGCGTCCTCTTAGACGACCACGGGACCGCCGGCGACGTCCACGACACGCTCGGCGAGGCCCGGCGCACGGGTGGTGATGGCCGTCGTCCTCATCTCCTCCCTCTCCTGCACCATTAGTGCGCAGGCCGCGGCCGACCGGCTGATTCCAGAGGGTCGTCCCGGCCGCCCTGCGAGCCCGCGTCAAAGGCGGGAAACCGAGCGGCGAGTATCGGCTGGGCCGGTGGGGCCTGCCGGTGAACGCCGGGGCGCGCGCCTACGGAGTCTTCGCGATCGTCAACATCTCCTGGCACCGCGCCCACGGCGTCCCCTGGTACGGCGACTGGATCGTGCGGCTCAGCGGGGGAGTGGTGGCCGTGGGTCTCCCGTACATGTTCACCGCGCATCACTACGGACGCGGCGACGCACCTTCGGGCCACGCGATCCCCGACCGGTCGCGGTCGCCGGAGTCCCGGCGGAGAACCGGTGGCCGACGTCAGGACGACTCGCGCACCACCAGCTCGGTCGGCAGGGTCATCTGCTGTCGTGACGCACCGTGCTGCGTGATGTCGGTGAGGATGCGGGCCATGGCCCGGCCCAGTTCCTCCACCGGCTGACGCACCGTCGTCAGAGGCGGGTCGGTGTGGCGGGCGAGGATGGAGTCCTCGAATCCCACGACGGCGACATCACCGGGAACCCGCCGCTTCCGCCGGCGGAGTTCGGACAGGGCGCCGACCGCCATGAGGTCGGAGGCGGCGAAGACGGCATCCAGGTCCGGGGCGCGTTCAAGAAGCAAACGCATGGCGCGGCGTCCGCTCTCCTCGCTGAAGTCGCCCGCCTCGGCCAGGAGTTCCTCCGCGGGCACCCCTGCCTCCTCGTGCGCGGCGTGCCAGCCCGCGAGCCGGCTGCGGCCGACGTCCATGTCCAGTGGTCCGGAGATGGTGGCGATCCGCCTCCTGCCGCTGTCCAGCAGGTGCCGAACGGCCGCGGTGGCCCCGCCGGCGTTGTCGGAGTTGACGTAGCTCAGCCGCTCGCCCGCGTCGCGGCGGCCGGCCAGCACGGTGGGCAGGCCCATCTCCTCCAGCAAGCCCGGCAGCCGGTCCTCGGCGTGCACGGAGACCAGAAGAACGCCGTCCACACGGCGGGTCGCCACCGACTCCGTCAGCTGGTCCCGCTCGGCCTGGTCGCGGACGAGCATCAGCTGCAACTGCGTCCGGCTCTCGGCGAGAGCGCCGCTGACGCCGCGGATCAGCGCGGCGAAGAACGGTTCCGAGCCGAGCCGGCTCTCCGATTCCGGGATCACCAGGGCCACGGCGTTGGTGCGGTTGGTCACCAGGCCGCGGGCGACCGAGTTGGGTACGTAGTTGAGCTCCTTGATCGCTGCGAGGACCCTGGCGCGTGCGTCGGCACTGACCAACTCCGAGCCGTTGACGACGCGGGAGACCGTGGTGCGGCCCACGCCGGCGCGGGCGGCGACCGTTTTGATCGTGGGACGGCGGTTGCCGGTCATGCACTCCCCCCTCGGCGGCCGCGGCGGCGGTGCCTACCGCGGAGATGACCTGCGGCAATTCTTGCAGACGCGGCCGTCGGCGGAGCACCCCCCGAGGCATGGCGGGCGAGTGCGGGGCCTGAAGTTCACCGCCGACTTGCGTTCAAGTCATTGACAGATGGGCTCGCTCCCACGAGTCTTCGATGCGCCGGTGGGAACGTGCCCACCAAAATTGGGCACGTTCCCAAACCCTGTCAGAGCCGCTGTAGTCGTCGCTGTGGTCATCACAGAACCCGTCACGCCGATGTGTCAGCGCCGTCGCTAGGAGGAGATCCATGGGCAGTCTCGGTTCGTTGCGCACAAGGGCGGTGGCCGCGGTCGCGGCCACCGGCGCGCTGGCACTCGTCGTGGGCTGCGGCAGCAGCGACGACTCGGTCACCGGCGGCGGCAAGAAGGACGGCAAGACCACCATCACCATGGGCCTGTACGGCGTGATGGGCATCAAGGAGACGGGCCTTCTCGAGCAGTACGAGAAGGAGAACCCCGACGTCGACATCAAGGCCGAGATCGCCGGTGACGAGCAGACGTACTACACCGCGTTGCAGACCAGGCTCGCCGCGGGCAAGGGCCTCAAGGACATCCAGGGCATCGAGATCGGCCGGGCCAAGGAGATCACCGAGACCCAGTCGGACAAGTTCGCGGACTTCTCCGAGATGTCGGGCACCGACCATTTCCTGCCGTGGAAGGAGTCCCAGATCAGCACCGAGGACGGCAAGGTGCTGGGCCTGGGCACCGACATCGGCCCGATGGCCGTCTGCTACCGCAAGGACTACTTCGAGAAGGCGGGCCTGCCCACCGACCGCGAGGAGGTCGCCAAGCTGTGGGAGGGCGACTGGAACAAGTACGTCGAGGTCGGCCGCACCTTCAAGAAGGACTTCAAGGGCGGCGACGTGGCCTACATGGACGCGGCCAGCGGCCTGTTCAACGCCATGGTCTACGGCTACCCCGAGCAGTACTACAACGACAAGGGCGAGCTGATCCACGACAAGAACCCGGCGGTCAAGGAGGCGTGGAACCTCGCCGCCGACGCCGGGGAGGACGGCCTGACGGCCAAGCTCCGTCAGTTCCAGCCCGGTTGGGACCCGGGACTGGCCAACGGCACGTTCGCCACCGCCGTGTGCCCGGCGTGGATGCTCAGCCACATCAGCGAGAAGGCCGGTGAGGCGAACAAGGGCAAGTGGGACGTCGCCCGGGCTCCCAAGGGCGCCAACTGGGGCGGCTCCTTCCTCGGCGTGATCGAGCAGAGCCCGGTGAAGGAGGAGGCCAAGAAGCTCGTCGCCTGGCTGACCGCGCCGGAACAGCAGGCCCACATCTTCAAGGAGATCGGCAACATCCCGTCCTCGCGTCAGGCACTGGAGAACGCTGATGTGAAGGGGGCCAAGTCGGAGTACTTCAGCGACGCGCCGATCGGTCAGATCTTCGGTGCGGCCGCCCAGGAGATCCCCGACAAGCAGGTCCTCGGCCGCAAGGACGGCACGATCAAGGACACCTTCTCCCAGGGCCTGGCCCTGATCGAGCAGGGCACCTCGCGTGACGAGGCGTGGCAGACCACCACGGAGCGCGTCGAGAAGGCGGTCGGCTGACCCACCGCCCCTGCTGCCGTCCGGGCCCGCCGGCGATCTGCCGGCGGGCCCTGGGCCCGGCCCACACATCCGCTTTTCAGGAAGGAAGTCCGGTGGCCACCTCCACCACCAAGGCCCTGGCCGGGGACGAGCCGCCAGGTCCGGCCCACAGGACGGGCGGCGGCACCGCCCGGCGGCGCGGCGCACTGCTGCACCGGCTGGACATCAAAGGCGCCCCGTACGCGTTCGTCGCGCCGTTCTTCGTCGTCTTCGCGGCGTTCAGCTTCTACCCCCTCGTCTACACCTCGTGGATCTCCCTGCACGACGTGGAACTGGCCACCCTCGACGTCATGGAGTGGGTGGCGTTCGACAACTACGTCGAACTCTGGGGCGACTCCCGGTTCTGGAACGCGCTGCGGAACACCATCACCATCGGCGTCATCTCCACGGTGCCGCAGCTGATGATGGCGCTCGGCCTGGCCCATCTGCTCAACTACCGGATGCGCGCCTCGCTGTTCTTCCGCGTCGCCTCGCTGGTCCCCTACGCCACCTCGGTGGCGGCCGCCGCCCTCGTCTTCACCATGATCTTCGAACGCGACTTCGGCATGATCAACTGGGCGCTCGGAACGGTCGGCATCGACCCGGTGAACTGGGAGGCCGACAAGTGGCCCGCCCAGGCCGCGATCTCCACCATCGTGATCTGGCGCTGGACCGGGTACAACGCCCTGCTCTACCTGGCCGCCATGCAGGCCATCCCGGCCGACCGGTACGAGGCGGCCTCCCTCGACGGGGCGTCCCGGTGGCAGCAGTTCACCCACGTCACCGTTCCCGGGATCCGCTCCACCATCGTCTTCACCATCGTGCTCTCCACGATCGGCGCCACCCAGCTGTTCGGTGAGCCGCTGATCTTCGGCCAGGGGCCCAACGGCATCACCGGTGGCGCGGACAACCAGTACCAGACGCTGGGCCTGCTGCTGTACGAGGAGGGCTGGAAGAACTACCAGATGGGCCGCTCGGCGACGGTCGCCTGGGCGATGTTCATGCTGCTCGTCCTCGTCTTCGTGGCGCAGCGCCTGATCCGGCGCCTGCGTTCCCGTACGTCCTGACCTGGAGTCGCCATGACCACCCAAAGCCTCCCGGCCCGGACGGACGCCCCGGCCCGGACCTCCGCCGACAAGCCGGCCGGCCGCCGGCTGCTGCGCCAGGGCGCGGGCCGCCAGCACCACGCGGGCCCGCTCGCCTACGTCCTGCTCGCCATCATGGCGATCCTGTCGATCTTCCCGCTCTACTGGACGATGGTGGCCGCCTCCACCGACAACACCCGGGTCAGCCAGACGCCGCCGCCGTTCCTGCCCGGCCCCAACCTGTTCAGCAACCTCGCCCGGGCCTGGGACGAGGCGGCGATGGGCAAGGCCATGGTCAACAGCCTCATCGTGGCCGGTGTGATCGCCCTGTCCACGGTGATGTTCGCGACGCTGGCCGGGTTCGCCTTCGCCAAACTGC
Source organism: Streptomyces sp. NPDC096048 (assembly GCF_044763415.1). NCBI lineage: Bacteria > Bacillati > Actinomycetota > Actinomycetes > Kitasatosporales > Streptomycetaceae > Streptomyces > Streptomyces sp. NPDC096048. The sequence continues at coordinate 5,222 of NZ_JBIWGG010000022.1, read as the reverse complement.
GGTTCAAGGGCCGCAACGCCCTGCTCATGCTGGTGATCGGCACCATGATGGTGCCGCCGCAGCTCGGCGTCGTCCCCCTGTTCATGATGATGTCCGAGCTGGGCTGGTCGCAGCAGCTGCCCGCCGTCATCTTCCCCACGCTGGTGAGCGCCGTCGGGGTCTTCTTCATGCGGCAGTACCTGTCGGAGGCGCTGCCGGACGAACTCGTCGAGGCCGGACGCGTGGACGGGGCGCACTCGCTGCGGATCTTCTGGAGCATCGTGCTGCCCGTCGCGCGGCCCGCGATGGCGGTGCTGTTCATGATCACCTTCGTGCACGCGTGGAACGACTTCTTCTGGCCCTTCGTGGTGCTCGACATGACCAACCCGACGGTCCCGGTCGCCCTCACCCAGCTCAGCGCGGGATACGTCCGCGACCAGTCGCTGATCATGGCGGGTGCGCTGCTCGGCACGCTGCCGCTGCTGCTGATGTTCATCGTCTTCGGCCGGCAGATCGTCAGCGGCATCATGGCGGGCGCCGTCAAGGGCTGACCCGCCACGCGGCGGCCCGGCATCGGCCACCGGGCCGCACTCCACCTCCCCCGACCTCACAGGGCATTCGCGCGCTCGCGAACACTCCCACCTCGAAAGGACTTACGTGGTCACCGCAGCACACCAGACCGTGTCCGCCCCGGACGCCGCCCGTCCCTTCCCCAAGGGCTTCCTCTGGGGTTCCGCCACCGCCTCTTACCAGATCGAGGGGGCCGCTGCCGAGGACGGCCGTACGCCGTCCATCTGGGACACCTACGCCCGCACCCCCGGCCGGGTCCGCAACGGTGACACCGGTGACATCGCCACCGACCACTACCACCGATGGCGCGAAGACGTCGCCCTGATGGCCGAACTCGGCCTCGGTGCCTACCGTTTCTCCCTCTCCTGGCCCCGGATCCAGCCCACCGGGCGCGGCCCCGCCGTACAGAAGGGCCTGGACTTCTACCGGCGCCTCGTCGACGACCTGCTGGACAAGGGCATCCAGCCCGTCGCCACCCTCTACCACTGGGACCTGCCGCAGGAGCTGGAGGACGCCGGGGGCTGGCCCGAGCGCGCCACGGCCGAGCGGTTCGCCGAGTACGCGGCGCTCGCCGCGGACGCCCTCGGCGACCGGGTGAGGACCTGGACGACCCTCAACGAGCCCTGGTGCAGCGCTTTCCTCGGTTACGGCTCCGGTGTGCACGCCCCCGGCCGCACCGACCCGGTCGCCGCCCTGCGCGCCGCCCACCACCTCAACCTGGCGCACGGACTGGGCGTCCAGGCGCTGCGCGACCGTATCCGGGCCGACGCCCAGTGCTCGGTCACCCTCAACATCCACCACGTGCGCCCGCTCACCGACAGCGACGCGGACGCGGACGCGGTCCGCCGTATCGACGCCCTCGCCAACCGGGTCTTCACCGGCCCGATGGTGCAGGGCGTCTACCCGGAGGACCTGTTCAAGGACACCGCGGCGCTGACCGACTGGTCCTTCGTCCAGGACGGCGACCTGCGGCGGATCCACCAGCCGCTGGACTTCCTCGGCGTCAACTACTACACGCCCACCCTCGTCTCGGAGGCCGACGGCAGCGGGGCCCACACCTCGGACGGACACGGGAACAGCTCCCACAGCCCCTGGCCGGGGGCCGACCGGGTCGCCTTCCACCAGCCGCCCGGCCCCACCACCGCCATGGGCTGGGCCGTCGACCCCACCGGCCTGTACGACCTGCTGCGCCGGCTGACGTCCGACTTCCCGCGGCTGCCGCTGGTCATCACCGAGAACGGGGCGGCGTTCGACGACTACGCCGACCCCGCCGGACAGGTCAACGACCCCGCCCGCATCGCGTACGTGCGCGATCACCTGGCCGCCGTCCACCGGGCCATCGTGGACGGCGCGGACGTGCGCGGCTACTTCCTGTGGTCCCTGCTGGACAACTTCGAGTGGGCCCACGGCTACGGCAAGCGCTTCGGTGCCGTCTACGTGGACTACCCGACCGGCACGCGCATCCCCAAGGCCAGCGCCCGCTGGTACTCCGAGGTCGCCCGCACCGGCGTCCTGCCCGGCGCCTGACCCATGGGTCCGCCCCAGCCCGCTGCGCCGACGCAGCGGGCTGGGGCGGACCCGGTCACCGGTTCCTCAGTTGAGCGGGTCCAGCGTGAGCTGGGCCTGTGCCGGGTTGCCGTCGTGCACCAGCGACTCGTGGTGGCCGACGTCGTCGAAGGCGAAGGCGTACGCCTTTCCGTCGGCCATCCGGTCATGGATGATCCGGGCGTAGTGGTTGGTCACGGACTCCTTGTAGAAGTCGGCCGCCGAGGTGTCGGGCTGGTTGGGGTTGCTCAGCAGCGTGGAGCGGTTGAAGCCCGCGCACAGCGTGCGGGAGATCGGTCCCCGTACCTGGTCGTTGGGGGCGTCCAGCAGCCTGTGACAGCCGAAGACACTGGAGGCGTCGGGCTTCTGGAAGCTCGTGACGACCGCCCCGGCGCTGTTGCTGAAGTTCATGACACCGCCCGAGACGCGCCCGAAGTACCTGGTGCCGGGCTGGTCCGCGAACGGCGTGACGGTGAGCGTGGCCGACGTGTACTTCTGCCAGACGCGGTTGATGTAGTCGTCCAGGACCGATGCGGGCAGCGCCCCGGTCTCCAGTCCGTACAGGGGCGACAGTGCCCGCAGGACGGTGCCGTCGGACCGGGTCTGGATCAGCCCGCCCCAGCCGGGCTGCGCCCGCAGCGCGTTGAACACCGCGTTGTAGCCGCCTGCCTTGAGCCGTCCGGCGCTGGCCACGCTGCCGTCGGCGCGCTGGACGCCGACCGTGTAGGGCGCGGAGAACATGTCGACCTGTGTGCTGTTCAGCCACAGCCCGGAGTCGTTGAGCGTGTACTCGGACCAGTTGAACAGGATGTCGCGGTTGGGGTCGCTCGGGTTCTGCACGGCCGGTTGCACCAGGCCGCCCGTGGTCAGCCGGAAGTCGAGCTTCTGGCCGTACGAGAAGTAGATGCGTCCCGACAGCTTGGGGACGCGGATCGTCTTGGTCTGTCCGGCCGCCGGCCCGGGGATGGAGGCGTCCGGGGCCGGGGTCGGGGGATTGCCGCCGGCGGGCCAGGCGTGGAAGGCGCCGTTCGCATCGGCCCAGCCCTGTCGGCCCGTCGTCAGCGAGGTGCCCAGGTTGTAGATGTGGACCGGCTCGCCGCGGTTCGAGTTGTTGGTGATCTTAAGTGGGATGGTGGCGGGCACCGCGGCGTCCGCGGGTGGTGAGGCGCCGAACGTGAGCAGGGCGCCGGCCAGGCCTGTTGCCATGGCCACGGCGAGCAGACGGTGTGTGAGGCCTGAGAGCACTCTCCACCTCCGTGCGGGTGTGGGGGGAATTGGTCCGTACCGATTGTGAGAGCGCTCTCAGCGTTGCGCCGGGGCGCGTCCATGTCAATGAGTGGGGAGCGGCGGATCCGTGCCCGGCGCCCGCGACGGGCGGCACCGAGTCCGCCGCGGACGCTCCGAGCGCGCCCGTCAGCGGCGAAGGCGGGCGTTGAGCCTGACGACCGGGCTGTCGGTGAGGCGCGCGAGCTCGTCGTACCACTCGACGATCTGCGCCCAGCCGGTCTCCCCGGCGGTGGGCGCGTCCGCGTGGAGCGCCGCGATGGCGGCCTGGGCCTGGAACTCGCCCAGCCGGTCGCGGGCGAGGGCCGCCTGCAGTATCCGGACGCCTTCGGTGATCGACTCCGTGTCCCACCGGCCGCGGTCCTGCTCGGCGAGCGGCACCAGACCGCCGTCGGGCGCGGTCCGGGCGGCGCGCCGGGCGTGGTGGAGCAGCATCAGGGCGAGCAGCCCCGCCACCTCGGGATGGTCGATCGAGGCCGCCAGCCGCCGGGCGAGCCGGATGGCCTCAGCGGCGAGGTCGAGTCGCCGCGGTAGCCCTCGTTGAAGACCAGGTAGAGGACACGCAGCACGGTGGCGATGTCGCCGGGCCGGTCGAACCGCACGCCGGAGACGGTGCGCTTGGCCCGGCTGATCCTCTGCGCCATGGTCGCCTCGGGCACCAGATAGGCCTGGGCGATCTGGCGGGTGGTGAGGCCGCCGGCGGCGGGCGACGTCCGCCCGGGTCGCGTCGAGGAACCGGCGCCAGGCCACGGTGACCAGCCAGCTCTTCGCGTCCCGGGGCGGGTCGTCCGGCCAGACGCGGACCGCCTCGACCAGCGCGTCCTGTACGGCGTCCTCGGCCGCCGCGAAGTCGGCTCCGCGGCGGCCGAGGATCCCGAGCACGCTCGGAGTGAGGCTCCGGAGCAGTGTCTCGTTCATCTACGGGGTCACTCCGTGATCGTGGGCTGTACGCCGTGGAACGGGCCCAGCTCGAGCCACTCGTGGATCGGCTTCCCGCCCGCACCGGGGGCGGCCGACAGTTCCCCGGCCAGCTCGACGGCGCGCTCGTAGCTGTCGATATCGATCACCATCCAGCCGGCGATGAGGTCCTTGGTCTCGGCGAACGGGCCGTCGGTGGCCGGGCGCCGCCCCGTCACTCACAAGATCCGACTCTGTAGTGACGTACCTCGGCGGCTCCTCGCGGTACCGCCTCGGGCCACAGGCAGTCCAGGACCGAGGCGGACGGCGGGAAGAGCGCGGAGGGCACGGCTCGGCGGGCGAACCACTCCCAGCGCACGATCTTGTCCGGCTCGGTGACCCGGGGCGTACCCGTCGCCCGGCGGGTGACGGCTGCGGCTGTCACCCGCGTCAGCCCGCCCAGGCCGTCGACGAGAACCGCCAGTACCCGTACGTCCGTCGCCGGTACCGCGAGTCCGGTCTCCTCCGCCAGTTCGCGGGCGGCGGCCGTCTCGAAGTCCTCGCCGGTGTCGACCTTGCCACCGGGGAGCTCCCAGCGGCCGTCGTGGCCGAGGCCGAGCAGGACCCTTCCGGCGGGATCGAGGACGGCGAGGCCGACACCGGTCAGGCTGTGGGAGGAGGGGCGGACGCGCTCGGGGCGCTCGGGGCCGGGGGTACGAGAATGCACCGGGCCATTCCACACCGTGTCGGCCCGCGGAAGCCACCGCACGCGCGGCCTGCTTCGCGGTCAGCGCTGGGTGAGGGTCTGGGGGTAGTCGGTGATGATGCCGTCGACGCCGAGGGTGGTCATTTCGCGTATGGCGCCGGGTTCGTCGACGGTCCAGACGTTGATGTCCATGCCGAGTTGGTGGATGCGGTCGACGAGGTTCTGGTCGGTGACGGTGTGC
>NZ_JBIWGG010000021.1:0-37948 GCF_044763415.1 Streptomyces sp. NPDC096048 | reverse complement strand
GGGCGAGGTCATCAAGACCGTCCCCGAGTCCAAGATCGTGGAGACGCTCATCGAGGAGGCCATGAAGATCGCCGAACAGATGGAGAAGGACGGCGTGGCCTCCGGCGAGCCCTCGGTGGCCGTCGCGGGCTGATCCACCCTGCTTCTGCCGCGTCGCCCTGGGGGCGGCGCGGCATATTCGTGGCAGGTACAGTGCGGGGACCAGCAGATCTCAGGGTGAGGCCGCCGCACGTGTTGACGCAGACCACCTCCCGCGTGCTCGAACCGAGCGACCTGGACGCCGCGCTCGCCGTCCTCGACCGCGAGCCGGTCGCGAACGCCTTCGTGACCGCCCGGGTGCAGATCGCCGGCCTCGACCCGTGGCGGCTCGGCGGCGAGATGTGGGGCTGGTACGAGCACGGCATGCTGACCTCCCTGTGCTACGCGGGCGCCAACCTCGTCCCCATCTGCGCCACCCCACGCGCCGTGCGCGCCTTCGCCGACCGCGCCCGGCGGGCCGGCCGCCGCTGCTCCTCGATCGTGGGCCCCGCCGACACGACCGCCCAGCTGTGGCGCCTGCTCGAACCGGGCTGGGGCCCGGCCCGCGAGGTCCGCACCCGCCAGCCCCTCATGGTCACCGACCGCATGCCCGCCGACATCACCCCCGACCCCTACGTCCGTCGCGTCCGCAAGGACGAGATGGAGCGGATCATGCCGGCCTGCGTGGCGATGTTCACCGAGGAGGTCGGCATCTCCCCGATGGCCGGCGACGGCGGCCTGCTCTACCAGGCACGGGTCGCCGAACTCGTCGGCTCCGGCCGCTCCTTCGCCCGCTTCGACAGCGACGGCAGGGTCGTCTTCAAGGCCGAGATCGGCGCCGCCACCGACCGCACCTGCCAGATCCAGGGCGTCTGGGTGGCCCCCGAGTACCGGGGCACCGGCCTCGCGGCACCGGGCATGGCGGCGGTCCTCCGCTACGCCCTCACGGACGTCGCCCCGGTGGCGAGCCTGTACGTCAACGACTTCAACACGGCGGCACGACGGACGTACCGGCGGGTGGGCTTCCAGGAGGTCGGCGCCTTCATGAGCGTGCTGTTCTGAACGCCTCGGGAAAACGCCGGCTCCGGTCCCGCCGGGAGCGGCGCCCGGCCCCCGCACCCGCGCTGTCCGGGGAAGCACCCGGGTAGGCTCCCCGCCATGGAGTTCGTGATCGGCCCACTGGACCTCGCCGCGCACGTGGACGAGGCCCTCGCGGTCCAAGCCGCCGCGTTCGGACTCGGCCCCGACGAGGTGGCCGTGCGCCGCCAGATCGTCCTGCGCCACATGACCCACCCCGGGGCCAGGGCCCTCGGCGCCACCGTCGGAGGCGACCTCGTCGGCTTCGTCTACGGCATGCCCAACGACCGCGCCCACTGGTGGTCCACCGTCGTCGAGCCCTACCTCCGTGCCCAGGGCAACGACGCCTGGCTCGACGACTCCTTCGTCATCACCGAACTCCACGTACACCCGGCCCACCAGAACCGCGGCACGGGCCGCTCCCTGATCACCACGATCACCGACAGCGCCACCGAGCCCCGGTCGATCCTCTCCGCGATCGACACCGAGAGCCCCGCCCGCGGCCTCTACCGCTCCCTCGGCTACCAGGACCTCGCCCGCCAGGTCCGCTTCCCCAGCGCACCCAAGCCGTACGCCGTGATGGGCGCCCCGCTCCCGCTGCGCCGGCCCGCCGCCCGTCCATAACCGATTTCCGCGGGGAAGGACCACCCGGCTAACCTCCTAGCACCACCCTTACGCAGCAGGAGACACGAGAACCATGGCCAACGCACCGGTCCAGCGCATGTCGAAGTTGATGGCGAAGACGCTGCGCGACGACCCGGCGGACGCCGAGGTCCTCAGCCACAAGCTGCTGGTCCGCGCCGGCTACGTGCGCCGCACCGCCGCCGGCCTCTGGAGCTGGCTGCCGCTCGGCAAGAAGGTCCTCGGCAACATCGAGCGCATCGTCCGCGAGGAGATGGACGCCATCGGCGCCCAGGAGGTCCAGCTCCCCGCCCTGCTGCCGCGCGAGCCCTACGAGGCCACCGGCCGCTGGGACGAGTACGGCCCCGAGCTGTTCCGCCTCCAGGACCGCAAGGGCGGCGACTACCTGCTCGGCCCCACCCACGAGGAGATCTTCACCCTGCTGGTGAAGGACCAGGCGTCCTCCTACAAGGACCTGCCGGTCATCCTCTACCAGATCCAGAACAAGTACCGCGACGAGGCCCGCCCCCGGGCCGGCATCCTGCGCGGCCGCGAGTTCCTGATGAAGGACTCCTACTCCTTCGACGTCGCCGACGAGGGCCTCGCCGAGTCCTACGCCCTGCACCGCGCCGCCTACCAGCGCGTCTTCGAGCGCCTCGGCCTCGACTACCGCATCTGCGCCGCGACCGCCGGCGCGATGGGCGGCTCCAAGTCCGAGGAGTTCCTCGCCCCGGCCGAGGCCGGCGAGGACACCTTCGCGGACTGCCCGAACTGCGACTTCGCCGCCAACACCGAGGCCATCACCTACGCGCTCCAGCCCGTGGACGCCGCCGGCCTGCCCGCCGCCGAGGACATCCCGACCCCCGACACCCCCACCATCGAGACCCTCGCCGCGTCCCTCGGCGTTCAGGCCTCCGCCACGCTGAAGAACCTGCTCGTCAAGGTGGACGGCGAGATCGTCGCCGTGGGCGTCCCCGGCGACCGCGAGGTCGACATGGACAAGGTCGAGGCCCACTTCGCCCCGGCCGCCGTCGAGCTGGTCACCGCCGAGGACTTCGTCGGCCGCCCCGACCTGGTCCGCGGCTACGTCGGCCCGCAGGGCCTGGGCGACAAGGTGAAGTACATCGCCGACCCGCGCGTGGCGCCGGGCACCGCCTGGATCACGGGCGCCAACAAGGAGCACACCCACGCCAAGAACGTCGTGGCGGGCCGTGACTTCGAGGTCGACGCGTACGTCGACGTCGTCGTGGTCCGGGAGGGCGACCCCTGCCCCAAGTGCGGCACCGGCCTCAAGCTGGACCGCGCCATCGAGATCGGCCACATCTTCCAGCTGGGCCGCAAGTACACCGACGCCCTCAAGCTCGACGTCCTCGGCCAGAACGGCAAGCCGGCCCGCGTCACCATGGGCTCCTACGGCATCGGCGTCTCCCGCGCGGTGGCCGCCCTCGCCGAGCAGCACGCCGACGACAAGGGCCTCGTCTGGTCCAAGGAGGTCGCCCCGGCCGACGTCCACGTCGTCGCCGCCGGCAAGGCCCTGCAGACCGAGCTGGCCCTGGAGGTCTCCGACAAGCTGTCCGCCGCCGGTGTCCGCGTCCTGGTGGACGACCGGGCCGGCGTCTCGCCGGGCGTCAAGTTCACGGACGCCGAACTCATCGGCGTGCCCCAGATCCTGGTCGCCGGACGCCGCTCCGCCGAGGGCGTGGTCGAGCTGAAGGACCGCCGTACCGGTGAGCGCGAGGAACTGACGGTCGAGGAGGCCATCGCCCGCCTCACGGCCTGACATCGTGGGGCACGACGGCCGATGACGTGGAGAGGGCGGCGTACTCCGGCGCGGTGCCGGCGTACGCCGCCCTCGGGCGGAACGGGTCGCGGGAGTTGGCCCGCCGTCATGGCGGTTACTTCGGGTCGCGGTTGAACTTCGCGGCCGACCAGAAGTAGCCGAGCACCGCGAGCCCCAGGCACCAGGCGATCGCCAGCCACCCGTGGTGGCCGATCTCGGTGCCGAGCAGCAGCCCGCGCAGGGTCTCGATGGCCGGGGTGAACGGCTGGTACTCGGCGACCGGCTGGAACCAGCCCGGCATCGCGTCGACCGGGACGAAGGCGCTGGAGAGCAGCGGCAGCAGGATCATCGGCATCGCGTTGTTGCCGGCGGCCTCGGCGTTCGGGCTGATCAGGCCCATGCCGACGGCGACCCAGGTGAGTGCCGTGGCGAAGAGCACGAGCAGTCCGAACGCGGCCAGCCATTCCAGGGCGGTGGCGTCGGTGGAGCGGAAGCCGATGGCCACGGCGACGGCGCCGACGAGGACCACGCTCATCACGGACTGGAGCACGCTGCCGATGACGTGTCCGATGAGCACGGAGCCGCGGTGGATCGCCATGGTGCGGAAGCGGGCGATGATGCCCTCGGTCATGTCCATGGAGACGGACACCGCGGTGCCGATCGTGGTGCTGCCGATGGTCATCAGCAGGAGGCCCGGCACGAGGTAGGCGATGTAGTCGGAGCGGTCGGCGCCGCCGCCGGCGATGCCCGCGCTCATCACGTCGCCGAAGACGTAGACGAAGAGCAGCAGCAGCATGACCGGTGTGAGCAGCAGGTTCAGGGTGAGGGACGGGTAGCGCCGGGCGTGCAGCAGGTTGCGGCGCAGCATGGTGGACGAGTCGCGCACGGCGAGGGAGAGGGAGCTCATCGGACGGTCTCCTTGGACTGGTTCGGGATGTCGGGGCCGGTCAGGGCGAAGAACACGTCGTCGAGGTCGGGGGTGTGCACGGTCAGTTCGTCGGCCTCGACGCCGGCGGAGTCCAGCCGGTCGAGGACGGAGCGCAGCTCGCGCTGGCTGCCGTCGCTGGGGAGCCGCAGTGCCAGTGCCTCGTCGTCCCGGGTGACTTCGCCCAGCGCGGAGGCGGCGCTCTGGTAGGCGGCCGGGTCGGTGAAGCGGAGCCGGATGTGTCCGCCGGGGATGAGCCGCTTCAGCTCCTCGGCGCTTCCCTGGGCGGCGATCCTGCCGTCGTTGAGCACGGCGATGCGGTCGGCGAGCTGGTCGGCCTCTTCGAGGTACTGGGTGGTGAGGAAGACGGTGACGCCGCCGGTGACGAGTTCGCGGATGATCTGCCACATGTTGTGGCGGGAGCGGGGGTCGAGGCCGGTGGTGGGTTCGTCGAGGAAGATGATCCGCGGGTCGCCGACGAGGGTCATGGCGATGTCGAGGCGGCGCTTCATGCCGCCGGAGTAGGTGGAGGCGGGCTTCTTCGCCGCCTCGGTGAGGTCGAACCGCTCCAGCAGTCCGGCGGCGACCCGCCGTCCCTCGTCCTTGGAGAGATGGTGCAGGTCGGCCATGAGGAGCATGTTCTCCTCGCCGGTGATCAGACCGTCCACGGCGGAGAACTGCCCGGTGACACCGATCGCGGCCCGCACCGCCTGCGGATCGGTGGCGAGGTCGTGGCCGCCGACGCGGATCTCACCGGAGGCGGGATCGGCGGAGACGAGGGTGGAGAGGATCTTGACGGCGGTGGTCTTGCCGGCGCCGTTCGGCCCGAGCAGGGCGAACACGGACCCGGCCGGGATGTGCAGGTCGATGCCGTCGAGGACGGTCTTGTCGCCGTAGGACTTGCGCAGCCCGATCGCGGTGATGGCCGGAGTGGTCATGGTGGGTGCTCCTCAGAGGCTGCGGGCGACGATGTCGCCGTAGGCGGTGGTCGCGTGGATGGTCAGGTCCGCGGCGGCGCCGTCGGTGTTCTTGAGCGTGTTGCGGATCCGGCCGTAGCCGGTGCCGGCGTCCAGGGAGGCGGAGACCCCGTGGGCGGCGCCGACCGACACCTCGCCGGCCTCGGTGCGCAGCACGACCGTGCCGTGCGCGGCCTCGGCGATCCGGATGTCGCCCTTGGCGGTGCTGATCTCCGCGGGGCCGTCCAGGCGGCCGACCGAGACGTCACCGGCGAGGGTGGTGAGGCGGGCGGTCGCGGCCTCGTCGAGCTTGACCGAGCCGTGCGAGCTCTCGTAGGCGACGTCGCCGAGCCGCCCGACGCCCCGGAATTCGGCGCTGGCCGCCTTCGCCTCGATCCGGGAGTCGGCCGGCAGCTGGACGGTCACCTCGATGGAGCCGGAGCTGCCGAGGAGCCGGTTCTTCACCGTCGTCTCGACCCGCAGGACGCCGTCGCCGTACTCGACGCTGGTCTGCTCCGCCGCCTTCACGTCGCGGCCGTTCGAGGCGTCCGCGGGCAGAACCTCGACCGTGGTGTCGGCCCGGTCGGCGGCGATGAACCGGATGCGTCCCGCGGGGATGTCGAGGACGGCGGAGATCGGGGCCGGGGTGCTGAACGTCTGCATCGTGCTCTCCTTCGGTCTGCTGCTTTCCGACGAGCAAAACGCTACGTTGCATTTACTGATCCATCAATGACTCTGTTGCATTGAAAGTATATAGTCGCAGGTAGGAGCCAATTTTTTGTTGCAATCGTCTTCTCGATTAACGCAACGACCATCGCCCGATCGTTGCAATGGAGTGAAGTTGAACGCTATGCTGGGCGCCAACGGAGCACGAAGGAGGCAAGCGATGCCTGGAGGCAGGCTCACTCAGCAGGAGCGTCAGCAGATCGCGCTGGGGCTGGCCGACGGCCTCGCCTACGCGGAGATCGCCAGGCGCGTCGACCGTCCTACCTCGACGATCACGCGCGAGGTGATGCGCAACGGCGGGCCCACCGCCTACCGCGCCGACCTCGCCCACCGCGCCACCGAACACCGTGCCCACCGGCGCAGGCAGGCCGCGCCCAAGGGCGCGAAGGCGGCCCCGCAGGCCCACGGACGCGACGCCGAGGCCGTGCGGGAGTACGAGGAGGTGTTCACCACCGTCCTCATGGCTTCGGGCATGCCCAAGATGATGGCCCGGGTCATGGCCTGTCTCACCCTCACCGACTCCGGCAGCCTCACCGCGTCCGAACTCGTCCAGCACCTCCAGGTGAGCCCGGCGTCCGTCTCCAAAGCGATCGCGTTCCTCGACGAGCAGGCCTTCGTCCGCCGTGAACGCGACGAACGCCGCCGCGAGCGCTATGTCGTCGACGACGACATCTGGTACCAGTCGACCGTGGCCAGTGCCCGGTCCATCGCCCAGGTCGTCGAGACCGCACGGCAGGGCGTGGGCATCCTCGGCTCCGGCACCCCGGCCGGCGCCCGCCTGGAGAACGTCGCCCGCTTCCTCGACTTCGTCAGCGAGACCACCGCCCGCGCCGCCGAGCAGGCCCGCGAGGTCCTCCACACGAAAGCCAAGGCCCCCGGGCCCGCGGCAACGGAAGCGGAGGCGACGGACCGCTGAGCGCGCTGCCCGTCCGGCCCCTGACGCGGTGGCGGTGTGACATGCACGGCGACCGGCGGCCGGCGACCGGGGCGACGGCGGCGCAGGGGGTTCGTGTCCCCGAGACGGCACCCGGCCGACCGGCAGGGGTACGACGGCGGCGCGAAGGAGGGCGGGAGGCCGCGACGAGCGGCCCCCTCCACCCCGTACGGCGACCCGGCGGCGCCCCCTCTCAACCGGCGGCGCGCCCCGGCGTCAACGCCCTGGGGCGCGCCCGGCGTCCTACAACCAGCTCGCGAACTCCAGCAGCAGTTCCGCGTCCTGCTCCCGGCCCACCCGGCGGGCCCGGACGCCCGACTCGACCGCGCGGAACAGCGTCCAGCCGCGCAGCCGTTCCTGGTCGACCTCCAGCGACTCCGCGAGCCGCTTGACCCGCCGCCGGGTCGTCGAGGCACCCGAAGGCTGGGCGATGAGGTCCTCCACCCGGTCCCGCACCAGCCGCGCGAGGTCGAAGGCGTTCTCGCCGACCACCGGGTCGGGGCCCACGGCCAGCCAAGGCGTCCGTTCCCCGGCGAGCACCTTGCTCTGCCGGAACGTGCCGTGCAGAAGCCGCTGCTCGGGCGGCGCGGCCAGCAGTTCCTCGCGGGCCGCGAGCGCCGCGTCGACCAGCGGCGCCACCTCGGGGCCGGCCACCGCGCCCGCCCGCATGGCCTCGGCCTGCCGCCCGGTCCGCTCGGCCACGGTCTCGAAGGGGTGACCGGCGGGCGGCTCGACCCACAGCCGCCGCAGCGTGCCCGCGGCCTCCAGCAACGCCTTCGCCTCCGGCAGCGACCGGACCGACACGTCCGGATGCAGCCGCTCCAGCAGCAGTACACCCTCCGCCGTCTCCGCTTCGAGCAGCTGTACGGCGCCCAGTCCGCCCCAGTGGGCGAGCGCCGCCCGCTCGCTCTCCGGGCGGGCGCGGCGCGGGGCCAGCTTCAGTACCGCGGGCGTCCCGTCGGCCGTCCGCACCAGGACCACCAGGCTGCTGCGCCCGCCGGGCACCTGCACCCGCTCCGCGGTCAACTCGCGCAGCGCCAGGGCCCGCTCGGCCGCTTCGGGCAGCTTCTCCAACCAGTCGTCACCGTCCGGTGCCGTCTCACCGAGCGCCCTGACCAGGCGCCGCGGCGGTTCGAAAGCCATGCGCGAGCCGTTCCCTTCCCGTACGGGCAGCCGTACGTGTTACGCGGTCGGTGAAGCCGAAGCCGGGTCCGAAGCCGAAGCCGAGTCCGAGGCCTGGTCCGACGCCGCGTCCGGGGGCGACGGGCGGCCGGCCCGCTCGGCGAGCCCAGGGAAGGCTACGCTCCCGCCCCGCCAGCGCACCGCCCGGACCGCCGCCTCCCGCAGCGCCCCGGCCGCCGTGGCCCGGCGTTCGCCCTCGGCCGCCCGCACCAGGTCGGAGTAGACGCCGGCCACGCGCTCCTCCAGCTCGGCCGCCAGCCGCACCGCGGCCGCCGAGTCCGGCACCGAGAAGGGCAGCGCGTACCCGGCCGCCGCGGCGACCGGCCTGCCGCCGAGGTCGCGCACCCTGCGCGCCAGCGCGTCCCGCCGCGCCCGGTGCGCGTCGTACGCCGTCCGCGCCTCGGTGCGCCGTGCCTCGCCGATCCGTCCGCCGACGACCCCGTAGCCGTACACGGCCGCGTGCTCCGCCGCCAGCGCCGCCTGGAGGGCGTCCAGTTCCCGGTCCTCCGCCTCGCTCACCCTTCACCCTCCGTCAGCAGATACACGTGCGCGGATCCGGCCGCCGCCACCGAGGCCAGCAACCGCGCCAGCTCGCCCGGCACCTCCAGCAGCGCCCCGGCCCGCCGCTCGGCCAGCTCCCGCTCGGCGGCGGCGAGCAGGGCCAGGGCGTCCTTCTCGGCCGCCGGTACGGCGGCGGTGCCGTCCTCCGGTCCGGCGGCCCGCGCGGAGACCGAGGGCGACGCCTTCGGCGAGGCCGCACGCACGGCACCGAAGGCCTCCGCGTGCCGTACCACCTCCGCGCGCAGCGGCCCCAGGCGCGCCGCCAGCCCCGGATGCGCGGCGATCACCGCCGCGTACCGCCCGGCCAGTTCCTCGCTGTCCCGGGCCGCACGCGCGCGTGCGCGGTCGGCGGACGACGGACCGCCGTCCGTGCCGCCGTCGCCCGGCCCGCCGGAACAGCCGACGAGCAGGGCGGCCCCGGCGGCCGACGCGAGCAGGGTCCTTCGGCGCGGCCCCGAGGGCGGGCGCGGTGATGAGGGCAGGCGCGGCGATGAGGAAAACGACACGGCAGACGTCCTCGACAGGCTCGTACGGAAGCGACGGCAAAGCGACGGGCGAGCGGCGGGAACCCGCGGTGCGGCCTGCCCGTGATCACGGTACCCGGGCCCCGCCCGGGCACCACCCACCGGCGCCGCCGGGCACGGGTGGACGGCAACACCCCCTGGGACCGGATACCCTTTGACCAGACACGCGCACCGTCCCACAACAGCACACGCGGCCGAGGAGTCACCCGGATGAGCACCACCCAGAGCGAGAGGCTGCGAGAGCTGCTCGAGCCGCTCGTCGCCTCCCAGGGCCTGGACCTCGAAGAGATCGCGGTGGACTCGGTCGGCCGCAAGCGTGTGCTGCGTGTCGTCGTCGACTCGGACACCGGTGCCGACCTGGACCGGATCGCCGATGTGAGCCGCGCGCTCTCGGCGAAGCTCGACGAGAGCGACGCGATGGGCGAGGCCGAGTACACCCTCGAGGTCGGCACCCCGGGCGCGGAACGCTCCCTCACCGAGCACCGCCACTACGTGCGCGCCACGAACCGCCTGGTGCGGTTCCAGCTCCACGAGGGCGGCGAACTGGTCGCACGCGTCCTCGCCGTGGACGACGACGGACTCGACCTCGAAGTGCCCGGAGTGAAGGGCCGCAAGGCCACCACCCGCAGACTCGCCTTCGCCGACATCGACAAGGCGCGCGTCCAGGTCGAGTTCAACCGCAAGGACGACAGCGGCGACAAGAACGACGAGAACACGACGGAAGAGGAGGAGGCGTAGCCGTGGACATCGACATGAGCGCCCTGCGGGGCTTGGTACGGGAGAAGGAGATCTCCTTCGACCTGCTGGTCGGAGCGATCGAGTCGGCCCTCCTCATCGCCTATCACCGCACCGAGGGAAGCCGCCGACACGCGCGCGTGGAGCTCAACCGGGACACCGGGCATGTGACCGTGTGGGCGAAGGAGGACCCCGACGACCTCGAAGAGGGCCAGGCGGCCCGCGAGTTCGACGACACCCCGTCCGACTTCGGCCGTATCGCCGCCAGCACCGCCAAGCAGGTCATCCTGCAGCGGCTGCGCGACGCCGAGGACGACGCGACGCTCGGTGAGTACGCCGGCCGTGAGGGCGACATCGTCACCGGCGTGGTCCAGCAGGGCCGCGACCCGAAGAACGTGCTCGTCGACATCGGCAAGCTGGAGGCCATCCTGCCCGTGCAGGAGCAGGTGCCCGGCGAGACCTACCCGCACGGCATGCGGCTGCGGTCGTACGTCGTCCGGGTGGCCAAGGGCGTGCGCGGCCCCTCCGTGACGCTGTCCCGCACGCACCCCAACCTGGTGAAGAAGCTCTTCGCCCTGGAGGTGCCGGAGATCGCCGACGGGTCCGTCGAGATCTCGGCGATCGCCCGCGAGGCCGGCCACCGCACCAAGATCGCCGTACGCTCCACCCGCTCGGGCCTGAACGCCAAGGGTGCCTGCATCGGCCCGATGGGCGGCCGGGTGCGCAACGTCATGGGCGAGCTGAACGGCGAGAAGATCGACATCGTCGACTGGTCGGACGACCCGGCCGAGATGGTGGCGAACGCGCTCTCCCCGGCCCGCGTCTCCAAGGTGGAGGTCGTGGACCTGGCCGCCCGCTCCGCACGCGTGATCGTGCCCGACTACCAGCTGTCGCTGGCGATCGGCAAGGAAGGCCAGAACGCCCGCCTCGCGGCCCGGCTGACCGGCTGGCGGATCGACATCCGCCCGGACACCGAGCAGCCGTCCGAGCAGTCGTCCGACCGGTCCTCGACGGGGCACGGGGAATAGATCCAAGCCGCACGACGCTGAGATCACGACAGTCTTGCGTGCGGCATGTGTTCGATTCTTGCCCCAAAGGGGTGAGGTCGTTCCGGGGAGGTAGACTTAGCGGTGTCTGGCCGGACACGTACCCGAGCATGCCCTGAGCGCACCTGCGTGGGGTGTCGGGAGCGAGCGGTCAAGAGCGAGCTGCTGCGCACCGTGGCGGTCGAGGGTGATTGCACCCCCGATCCACGCGGTACGCTGCCCGGCCGGGGTGCCTATGTGCACCCCGCACCGGTCTGTGTCGACCAGGCAGTGCGCCGCAAGGCGTTCCCGCGGGCGCTCCGCGTCCCGGGGCCGCTCGACGTAAAGGCGTTGCGCCGCTACGTCGAGCAGGCACAGGGTTGCTGACAGCAGCATGTAGGCAACGTGCCAAGGAAGACGAGCCGTACGGAACCCCGTGCGGCCTGGTACCTCGCGAAGTGAAAGCAGGTCGAGATTGCGATGAGCACTCGATGAGTACGCGATGAGTACGCCCATGAACTAGCGACGGTCCGGACGCAACCCGGACCTCAGAGGAGCGAAGTGGCTAAGGTCCGGGTCTACGAACTCGCCAAGGAGTTCGGTGTCGAGAGCAAGGTCGTCATGGCCAAGCTCCAGGAGCTCGGTGAATTCGTCCGTTCGGCGTCTTCGACGATCGAGGCGCCCGTAGTACGCAAGCTGACAGACGCGTTCCAGCAGGGCAGTGGCAACGGCCGGTCCGCCGGTCGCCCCGCGGCCCCGAAGAAGGCGGCCCCCAGGCCCGCCGCGCCGTCCCCGGCGCAGGCGGCCCGCCCGGCCGCCCCGCGGCCGCCGGCCGCGCCCAAGCCCGCGGCTGCCCAGCAGCCCGAGGCTCCGTCGGCCCCCGCGCCGGCGCCGTCCCAGGGTCAGTCCCAGGGCCAGCGTCCGACGCCGGGCCCGAAGCCCGCGCCGCGTCCGGCCCCCGCCGCCCCGGAGTTCACCGCTCCGCCGGCTGCTCCGGCCGCCTCGACTCCGGCTCCGGCCGGACCGAAGCCCGGTGGCGCGCGTCCCGGTGCCCCCAAGCCCGGCGGTGCCCGTCCGTCCGGTCCGGGTCAGGACCGCGGCCAGCAGGGCGGCCAGGGCCGTCCCGGTGGCCAGCGTCCCGGCGCCCCGGCGCAGCGTCCCGGAGGCCGCCCCGGCGGTCCGCGTCCGGGTAACAACCCCTTCACCTCCGGCGGCAACGCCGGCATGGCGCGCCCGCAGGCGCCCCGTCCGCAGGGCGGCCCGCGCCCGGGAGGTCCCGGTGCCCCCGGCGCCGGTCCCCGTCCGCAGGCTCCCGGCGGCCAGGGCGGCGGCCCCCGTCCCCAGGCTCCGGGCGGCAACCGTCCGAGCCCGGGCTCGATGCCGCGTCCGCAGGGCGGCGGCGCAGGCCCCCGTCCCGGCGGCGGCCCGCGTCCGAACCCCGGCATGATGCCGCAGCGTCCCGCTGCCGGCCCGCGTCCCGGCCCCGGTGGCGGCGGTCGCGGACCCGGCGGTGCCGGTCGTCCCGGCGGCGGCGGTCGTCCCGGTGGCGGCGGCGGCTTCGCCGGTCGTCCCGCCGGTCCCGGTGGCGGCGGTCGTCCCGGTGGCGGCGGCGGTTTCGCCGGTCGTCCCGGTGGTGGCGGCGGCTTCGGTGGCGGCGGTGGCCGTCCCGGCTTCGGCGGTCGTCCCGGTGGTCCGGGTGGCCGTGGTGGCACGCAGGGCGCCTTCGGTCGTCCCGGCGGTCCCGCGCGTCGCGGTCGCAAGTCGAAGCGGCAGAGGCGCCAGGAGTACGAGGCCATGCAGGCCCCGTCGGTCGGCGGCGTGATGCTGCCTCGCGGCAACGGCGAAGCCATTCGCCTGTCGCGCGGTGCGTCGCTCACCGACTTCGCGGAGAAGATCAACGCCAACCCGGCGTCGCTCGTCGCGGTCATGATGAACCTCGGCGAGATGGTCACCGCGACCCAGTCCGTCTCCGACGAGACGCTCCAGCTCCTCGCCGGCGAGATGAACTACACGGTTCAGATCGTCAGCCCGGAGGAGGAGGACCGCGAGCTGCTCGAGTCCTTCGACCTGGAGTTCGGCGAGGACGAGGGCTCCGAGGAGGACCTGGTCGTCCGTCCGCCGGTCGTGACCGTCATGGGTCACGTCGACCACGGTAAGACCCGACTGCTCGACGCCATCCGCAAGACGAACGTCATCGCGGGCGAGGCCGGCGGCATCACCCAGCACATCGGTGCCTACCAGGTCGCGACCGAGGTCAACGAAGAAGAGCGCAAGATCACCTTCATCGACACCCCGGGTCACGAGGCGTTCACCGCCATGCGTGCCCGTGGTGCGCGGTCGACCGACATCGCGATCCTGGTCGTCGCGGCCAACGACGGCGTCATGCCGCAGACGGTCGAGGCGCTCAACCACGCCCAGGCGGCCGACGTCCCGATCGTCGTCGCGGTCAACAAGATCGACGTCGAGGGCGCCGACCCGACCAAGGTGCGCGGTCAGCTGACCGAGTACGGCCTGGTGGCCGAGGAGTTCGGCGGCGACACGATGTTCGTCGACATCTCCGCCAAGCAGGGTCTGCACATCGACTCCCTGCTGGAGGCCGTGGTCCTCACCGCGGACGCCTCGCTCGACCTGCGGGCCAACCCGGTCCAGGACGCGCAGGGCATCTCGATCGAGTCCCGTCTCGACCGCGGCCGCGGTGCCGTGGCGACGGTCCTCGTCCAGCGAGGCACCCTGCGGGTCGGCGACACGATGGTGGTGGGCGACGCCTACGGCCGCGTCCGCGCCATGCTCGACGACAACGGCAACAACGTCGCCGAGGCCGGTCCGTCGACGCCGGTCCAGGTCCTGGGCCTGACCAACGTCCCGGGCGCCGGTGACAACTTCATCGTGGTCGAGGAGGACCGTACGGCCCGCCAGATCGCGGAGAAGCGCGCCGCCCGCGAGCGGAACGCCGCGTTCGCCAAGCGCACGCGCCGCGTGTCGCTGGAGGACCTGGACAAGGTGCTGAAGGCCGGCGAGGTCCAGCAGCTGAACCTGATCATCAAGGGTGACGCTTCCGGTTCCGTCGAGGCCCTCGAGTCCTCGCTGCTCCAGCTGGACGTCGGCGAAGAGGTCGACATCCGCGTCCTGCACCGCGGCGTCGGTGCGGTCACGGAGTCCGACATCGACCTGGCGATGGGCTCCGACGCCATCGTGATCGGCTTCAACGTGCGCGCCGCCGGGCGTGCCGCGCAGATGGCCGAGCGCGAGGGTGTGGACGTCCGGTACTACTCGGTCATCTACCAGGCGATCGAGGAGATCGAGGCGGCCCTCAAGGGCATGCTCAAGCCGGAGTACGAAGAGGTCGAGCTCGGTACGGCGGAGATCCGCGAGGTCTTCCGCTCGTCCAAGCTGGGCAACATCGCGGGTGTTCTCATCCGCTCCGGCGAGGTCAAGCGCAACACCAAGGCGCGCCTGCTGCGCGATGGCAAGGTCATCGCGGAGAGCCTCAACATCGTGGGCCTGCGTCGCTTCAAGGACGACGTCACCGAGATCCGCGAAGGCTTCGAGGGCGGTATCAACCTCGGAAACTTCAACGACATCAAGGTCGACGACGTCATCGCGACGTACGAGATGCGCGAGAAGCCGCGGGTGTAACAGCCCCCGACTTCCGAGACGGTGCGGTCCGGGGCCGGTCGGCGGAGCACAATTCCGTCGATCGGCCCCGGCCGTTCGTTGTACGGTTCTGATGTCCCCGCCACATGGATGGCGGGGCCATCGATCCCGAACCGGCGGGTGAACCGGTTGCACACATGTATGTGGGGACGCTGTCCTTCGACCTCCTCCTCGGCGACGTACATTCGCTGAAGGAGAAGCGCTCCGTCGTCCGCCCGATCGTCGCCGAGCTCCAGCGGAAGTACGCGGTGAGCGCGGCCGAGGTGGAGCACATGGACCTCCACCGGCGGGCGGTCGTCGGCCTGGCCCTGGTGTCGGGCGACGCGGGGCACCTCTCCGACGTACTCGACCGGTGCGAGCGATTGGTGGCCGGCCGCCCCGAGGTGGAGCTGCTGTCCGTCAGACGGCGCTTCCACGGCGACGACGACTGACCAGAGAACGCACGAGAAGCGCGGAAGAAGCGCGGACGAAGAAAGAGAACGGGAGACGGACCAGTGGCCGACAACGCGCGGGCGAAAAGGCTGGCGGACCTCATCCGAGAGGTGGTGGCCCAGAAGCTGCAGCGCGGGATCAAGGACCCGCGGCTCGGCTCGCACGTCACCATCACGGACACCCGGGTCACGGGTGACCTGCGGGAGGCGACCGTCTTCTACACGGTGTACGGGGACGACGAGGAGCGCGCGGCCGCGAGCGCCGGCCTGGAGAGCGCCAAGGGCATCCTGCGCTCCGAGGTCGGCAAGGCGGCGGGTGTGAAGTTCACACCGACCCTGAGCTTCGTCATGGACGCCCTTCCGGACACCGCCCGGAACATCGAGGACCTCCTCGACAAGGCGCGGCAGTCCGACGAGAAGGTGCGCGAGGCGTCCGCGGGCGCCGCGTACGCCGGTGAGGCCGACCCGTACCGCAAGCCGGACGAGCCCGAGGACGAGGCAGCGGCCGTCGAGGCCGACGAGACGGACGACACCGCTAAATGACCGACAAGCACCCCACGCCCGACGGCCTTGTCATCGTCGACAAGCCGTCGGGCTTCACTTCGCACGACGTCGTCGCCAAGATGCGGGGCATCGCCCGCACCCGGCGCGTCGGGCACGCCGGCACGCTCGACCCGATGGCGACGGGCGTCCTGGTGCTCGGCGTGGAGCGGGCGACCAAGCTCCTCGGTCACCTCGCCCTCACCGAGAAGGAGTACCTGGGCACGATCAGGCTCGGGCAGACGACGCTGACCGACGACGCCGAGGGCGAGATCACGGGGTCGGTCGACGCCTCGAAGGTCACCCGGGACGCCGTCGACGCCGCCGTCGCCAAGCTGACCGGCCGCATCATGCAGGTGCCGTCCAAGGTCAGCGCCATCAAGATCAACGGCGTGCGCTCCTACAAGCGGGCGCGCGAGGGCGAGGAGTTCGAGATCCCCGCCCGCCCCGTCACCGTCTCCTCCTTCGCGGTGTACGACGTCCGGGACGCCGTCGCCGAGGACGGCACCCCGGTGCTGGACCTGGTGGTCTCGGTGGTCTGCTCCTCCGGCACCTACATCCGCGCCCTGGCCCGCGACCTGGGCGCCGACCTCGGCGTCGGCGGTCACCTCACGGCCCTGCGTCGCACCCGCGTCGGCCCCTACAAGCTGGACGCGGCCAAGACGCTGGACCAGCTCCAGCAGGACCTCACCGTCATGCCCGTCGCGGACGCGGCCACCGCCGCCTTCCCGCGCTGGGACGTGGACGCCAAGCGGGCGCGGCTGCTCACCAACGGCGTACGGCTGGAGATGCCCGACTCCTACGCGGGCACCGGTGCCGTCGCCGTCTTCGACCCCGAGGGCCGCTTCCTCGCGCTCGTGGAGGAGCACAAGGGCAAGGCGAAGAGCCTGGCCGTGTTCGGCTGAGCGGACCTGCCGTCGGGCTCCGCCCGTGGAGCGGCGATCACGGGGACTTCCATCGTCGCCGCTCCACGGTCCCCCCTCGGTTCCCCCACCACCCAGGGTGTATCCAACCCTCCCCTTCTGTTCACCCGTCCGGGCAGGCGCTCGGAGTGAAGCGGGGGAGCGGAAGGGGGCGCGTTCGTCATGGGATCTGTCCCATTGATCATCACGCGCCTACCGTCGAACACACAGCACGGGTGTACGGCGGGGAGGCTCGACGATGGCGTCGCGGAACCGGTCCCGGGAGGCGGCGGGCGACAGGGCGGGACTGCGGTCCCGGGACGGCTTCCCGGAGACGCGTGGCGGCTTCCTGGAGACGCGGGGTGGCGTCCCGGAGGCGCGAAGTGGCGTCCCGGACGCGCGTGGTGGGTTCCCACAGGCGTGCGGCGGGCCGCCCGCCCCGCCGACCGAGGCACCACGCATCGCGCCCGACGAGGCGCTGATCCGTGTCCACGACCTCGCCGGCCGTCCCCGGGGCACCGGTTTCCTCGCCGACCACCACGGCACGGTGATCACCAGCCATGAAGCGGTCGACGGCCTGTCCCGGCTGGTGCTGAGCGACGCCGGGGACCGCCGCCGTGTCGTGGCCGCCGCCGACGTGACTCCGCTGCCCGCCCTCGGCCTGGCCCTCGTACGCTCCGACGGCCTCGGTGCCGAGCCGTTGCCCGTCGCGACGCGGGGCAGGGTCGAGGCCGGGACGTACGTCCGGATCGCCGCCTGCGGCTGGCGCGAGGCCCGGGTCCTCGGCGCCACCGACGTCACCTACACGGCCACCGACCGCTTCCACCTCCTCGGCGACGCCCTGGAGCTGGCGCTCGGCACCTCGGGGCGGGACGCGCTGCGGCTGGGCGGCGGCGCGGCCGGCGGACCGGTGCTCGACGTCGCGACCGGCGCGGTCGTCGGCGTCCTCGGCACCGCCCTGAGTTCCGGACACAGCGACGTCGGCTTCGCCGTGCCGTTGCTTCCCGCCCCCGGCCCCCTCGCCGACCTGCTCGCCGAGAACGCGGCGACGGTGCCGGCCTATGGCGCCGACCTCAACCTGGCGGGAGTACTCGCACTCACGGCGACCTCGGTGGGGCAGGACGGCCCGCCGGGGGCGGCGGTGGGGGGTGGGCGTGTGGGTGTGGGTGTGGGGACCGGCCCCGGCCCCGGCCCGGGCCTCGGTCTCGGTTCCGGATCCGGTTCTCGCTCCGGATCCGGTTCCCGTGTCCGGAGCGGTCCGGGTGTCGGACCGGGTGCCGGTCGTCTCGCGGATCCTGTCGAACGGGCGGCCGTGGTACGAGAGTTCGCCGACTTCGACGCGAGTCGCGCCAGTGTGCTCGGGCTGGTCGGCGCACCCGGCAGCGGCCGTACGACCGAGTTGGCGGCCCTCGCCTCCCGCCGTGCCCTGGGGACGGAACCGGCGCCCACGCTGTGGCTGCGCGGCGCCGATCTGCGGGACGACGACATGTCGTTGGCGGACGCGGCAGGCAGGGCGCTGGCCCGGGCCGCCCGCATCATCGCCGCCTCGGACCGCTCCCGCTCCGCCGGCCTCGGCGACATCACCCCGGACCGCCTCGCCCACCTCGCCCGCACCGCCGGACGCCCTCTCCTGCTGCTGCTCGACGGGCCCGAGGAGATGCCGCCCGTCCTGGCCCACCGCCTTGCCGAGTGGACGGAGGGCACGGTGACGTGGCTGCGGGACACCGGGACACGGCTCGTGGTCGCATGCCGGGCGGAGTACTGGGAGCGGGCGGGGGCGGAGTTCCCGCGGGAGCTGTTGTACGGGGCGGTGACGGGGGAGCCTGTGTCCGGACCGGATGGCGGGGTGTCGCAGCCCGGGTCGGCGGGTGGTGAGCGGCACCCCGGTGCGTGCGGCGCGGGCGGTGCGTTGCCGCCGTCCGGGGCGGCTGGTGATGAGCCGTGTCCCGCGCCGGCCCGTGGCGCGTCGGTGCCGGGGCCGGGCAGTGAAGTGCCCTCACTCGGGACGCGCCTCGAAGCGGCCCTGGGGGAGACGATGGCAGAGGCGGCAGAGGCGGCAGAGGCGGCAGAGGCGGCAGGGGAGGCAGGGGAGGCAGAGGTGGGAGGCGGAGCGCCGCGGTCGCATGCCGCCGGTCGTGAACCGGAAGCGCCCTTCTGGGCGGCCGGCGCGGCGCCGAGGCAGACGGGGCCGACCGCCGGAAGGACGTCCTCCGGGACGGCAGCCCCCGTAGCCCCGGCCGTTCGGCCGGAGTCCACCGAGCCCCGGCCCGGAGCCCGCGGCGCCGGGATCCCGCCCTGCGTCCGTCTCGGCGACCTGCGGGACGACGAGGCCCGGGAGGCGCGCGCACGCTACCGCGTACCGGAAGGCGCCCTCGGGGACCCGGACGGCCGGCACCCGCTCACCCTCCGCCTGCTCGCGGAGGTCCACGAGGCCCTCCCCGGCTCCCCGCCCCCCGCCCGCGTCGAGCGGGACGCGGTCTTCGCGGCCTACCTGGACCTGACGTGCCTGCGCATCGCCAACCGCCTGGCCGGGGAGAACGGCCTGCACGGCTCCGCCGTACGACGACTCGCGGCAAAGGTCTCCGGACAGGTCCACGAGGCGGCCCGGCGCAGTCTCGGCCCGGGCCAGGGCGAGCTGGACCGGGAGTCGTTCGAGGCGCTGTTCCCGTGGGGGCCGGCCCCCGCCCGGCTCGGCGGCGGCACCGGCTGGGCAACGGCCGTACTCGGCGAGGGCCTCCTCGTACCCGCCGGCAGCGGCTACCGCTTCGCCCACGAGGAACTCGCCGACTGGATCCAGGGCACGCACCTCGACCTGGACGAGGCCCTGCGCGCCCTCGTCCACCGCCGCGGCACCCCGCATGACACGCACGCCCTCCCCGTGCCGCACCACCGCATCGGCCCCGTCGTCGAGGCGCTGCTGCTCCTCGCCCGCCAGTACGGCGTCCCCCAACTCGCGCTGACTCTCGAAGAGCTGGTGAACGCACTGGACGCCGACCCGCACTCCTGGTGGGCCCCCCGGCTGCTCGCCGAGGTGCTGACCCGCGTGCCCGAGGCCACGCCGTACACGGAGGTCCTGCGGCTGCTCGCCGACCGCATCGCGGAGCGGAGCGGCGAAGGGCGGGCGGCGCCGGGGGAGTTCGGGCCCGGCTTCTGGACGGCCGTGCGGCTGCCGGAGGCCACGCGCCTGGACCTGCTGCGTCGCCTCGTCCTCGCCGACGGCCCCCCGCACGAGCCCGGCCCCCGCTACCTCGACAGCGTCGCCGGGCGGCTCACCGCCGACCCCGCGGCCGTGCAACCGCTCCTCGTCCGCTGGTTCGACGACGAACGGCCGCTGCCCGCGACCCCGCACGCCACCGTCGCGACGGCCGCACAGGCGCTGCTGCACACGCACCGCCACCGCGGCCCGGGCGGCCTGGACGGCCTCACCGAGGTACTCGTCGACAGCACGCACCGCCGGGCCGACGAACTGCTCGCCGTCCTGGCCGAGGAGGAGCCGTCCGCTCTCTGCCGCGCCGTCGAGCGGTGGGCGCGTGACGAGCGGCCCGCCCGGCGGACGGCGGCGGTGACCCATGGGCTGCGCACCGCACCGCACGCACGCACCGGCGCCGACCGCACCCTGCTCCGCCACGCCGCCCTGGTCCTGCTCACCGACCCCGCCGACAGCGCCCTGCGCGGCGGCGCGCTCGCCCTGCTCGTACAGGACCCGGACAGCCGCGACCGCCACCTCACGCGGGCGCTCGGTCACTTCGCGGCGGGCGACCCGTATCTCCCGCCGAGCGCGGTGGCCGCCGCGCTGCCGACCCATCCGGAGCCCGTCCTCGACGCCTTCCGGGCCCGACTGCGCGGCCCGGACGCCGGGGAGGCGCTGCGCAGGCTCGCCGACGCGACCACGCCGGCGCTGGCCCGCCGGGTGGCCGTACTCGTCGGGGAGGCCGTGCTGGAACGCCCGGAGACCGCCGGGCACGTGGCCGCGTACGTCGACCGGCGCCTCGACCGGGACCCCGGGGCCCGTGCCGTACTCCACCCCCTGGTCACCGGCCTGCTCGACGACGGTCCCGAGCCGGTGCGGGCCGCACTCGCCGGCGTCCTCGCCGGCGACGGCACCCCCGGCCGCGGCCCGCTCCGCCGCGAGCTGCGCGAACACCTCCTGGCCCACGAGCGGGACCCCGCCGTCCTGGACGCGTTGCTGCACGCGGCCGCCCGGTGCGGCGGCGACGACCTGCCCGCCCTCGTCCACCGCACCGGCCTGCTCCTCGTCCGCACCACGGACGGCGCCGCCCGCTTCGACCGCGGCCTGGTCGACCTGGCCCGCCACCTCCCGGGGTTCGCCACCAGGGTCACCGGCTGGCTGGCCGACGAGCCCCAGGACTGGGCCGCGCTGGTGGGCCCCAGCGCACGCCGCACGATCGAGAACCTGGCGGGCGCCCGGGTCCCCGCCTGAACCGGATCCGGCGCACGGGGCGTGCACCCGGTCACAGCGCGGATGCCGATGCGGGCGGGAGCCGGACGGCATGGCACCCTTAGACCTGCGTAAGAGGCACCACGGAAACCACCAAGGAGCAGACACAGTGCAGCGCTGGCGTGGCTTGGAGGACATCCCCGAGGACTGGGGACGCAGCGTCGTCACCATCGGCTCCTACGACGGCGTCCACCGCGGGCACCAGCTGATCATCAAGCACGCCGTGGACCGCGCCCGCGAACTGGGCGTACCCGCCGTCGTCGTCACCTTCGACCCGCACCCCAGCGAGGTCGTCCGCCCCGGCAGCCACCCGCCGCTGCTCGCCCCGCACCACCGCCGCGCCGAACTGATGGCGGAACTGGGCGTGGACGCGGTGCTGATCCTCCCCTTCACCAAGGAGTTCTCGAAGCTGTCCGCGGCCGACTTCGTGGTCAAGGTCCTGGTCGACCGGCTGCGCGCCAAGGCGGTCGTGGAGGGCCCCAACTTCCGCTTCGGTCACAAGGCCGCGGGGAACGTCGAGTTCCTCGTCGAGCAGGGCAGGGTCTACGACTTCGAGGTCGAGGTCGTCGACCTGTACGTGACCGGTGACGCGGGCGGCGGCGAACCCTTCTCGTCGACCCTGACCCGCCGCCTGGTCGCCGAGGGCGACGTCGCCGGCGCGGCGGAGATCCTGGGCCGCCCGCACCGCGTCGAGGGCGTCGTCGTCCGGGGCGCCCAGCGCGGCCGTGAGATGGGCTTCCCCACGGCCAACGTCGAGACCCTGCCGCACACCGCCATCCCGGCCGACGGCGTCTACGCCGGCTGGCTGCACGCCCAGGGCGAGGCGATGCCGGCCGCGATCTCCGTCGGCACCAACCCGCAGTTCGAGGGCACCGAGCGCACGGTGGAGGCGTACGCCATCGACCGCGTCGGCCTCGACCTGTACGGCCTGCACGTCGGCGTCGACTTCCTGGCCTTCGTACGGGGCCAGGCGAAGTTCGAGACGCTGGACGCACTGCTCGAACAGATGGCCGCGGACGTCGAGCGCTGCCGGGAGCTGATCGCGGCGGCGTCCTGACGCCTTCCGCCTGCCCGCCCATTCCCTCCTACGACTACGACTTGGGCCAGGGCCAGGGTTACCACGCCGAAGGGCGGCCGGTGCCGACGAGCACCGGCCGCCCTGCGCTGTCAGGGGCTACTGCTGTGGCGGCGGGGGAGGCGTCTGCCCCGGCTGCTGCGGATAGCCGTAACCGGGCTGCGGGTACGGCTGCTGCCCCGGCTGCTGCGGGTAGGGCTGCCCGGGCTGCGCGTACGGCTGCCCCGGCTGCTGCGGGTAGGGCTGTCCCGGCTGGGGCTGCGCTGGCGCACCGGGCTGACCCTGCATGGGCTGCTGTCCGGGCATGGGCTGACCCGGCAGCGGCGGTGCGGCCACCGGCGGCGGGTTGCCGTTGGACGTCCACAGGCCGTGCGACTGCTGGTGGCGGACGAAGTCCTCGGCGACCATCGCCGAGAGGTTGAAGTACGCCTCCCGCACCTTCGGCCGCATCATGTCGAGATCGACCTCGGCACCGGCGGCCAGGTGCTCGTCGAACGGCACCACGACGACGCCCCGGCACCGCGTCTGGAAGTGTCCGACGATGTCGTCGACCTTGATCATCTTGCCGGTCTCGCGGACCCCCGAGATGACGGTGATGGACCGGGAGACGAGGTCGGCGTACCCGTGCGCGGACAGCCAGTCCAGCGTCGTACTGGCGCTGCTCGCACCGTCCACGGACGGCGTCGAGATGATGATCAGCTGGTCGGCGAGGTCGAGTACACCGCGCATGGCGCTGTAGAGGAGACCGGTACCCGAGTCGGTCAGGATGATCGGGTACTGCTTGCCCAGCACGTCGATCGCGCGCCGGTAGTCCTCGTCGTTGAAGGTCGTGGACACGGCCGGGTCGACGTCGTTGGCGATGATCTCCAGCCCGGACGAGGCCTGGGAGGTGAACCGCCGGATGTCCATGTACGAGTTGAGGTACGGGATCGCCTGGACGAGGTCACGGATGGTGGCGCCGGTCTCGCGGCGCACCCGGCGGCCGAGCGTACCGGCGTCCGGGTTGGCGTCGATCGCGAGGATCTTGTCCTGCCGCTCGGTGGCGAGCGTGGAGCCGAGGGCGGTCGTGGTGGTCGTCTTGCCGACGCCGCCCTTGAGGCTGATGACGGCGATGCGGTAGCAGGAGAGCACGGGCGTGCGGATCAGCTCCAGCTTCCGCTGCCGCTCGGCCTCCTCCTTCTTCCCGCCCAGCTTGAACCGCGAACCGCCGGCTGCCGGGCGGCTGCTCTTCGCCTTCTGCTTCTTGTTGTTGAGCAGCCGGTCGGACGACAGCTCCACGGCCGCGGTGTAACCGAGCGGTGCGGCACCCGGGTTGGTGGGCTGACGCTGGTCGTGCTGCATGGGCTGCGGCCAGGCGGCACCGAGCCGGGGATCGACGGGGTGCTGCTGAGGCTGGTGAGGCGCTTGGGCCTGCTGTACGTGCTGAGGCTGGTCCGGCTGACCGGGCTGACCGGGCTGACCAGGTTGACCGGGCTGGCCGGGCTGCATCGGCTGGGGTGCAGGGGCCGCGGCCTGGTACGGCTGCTGGGCGGACGGGGCCGGCGGGGTCTGAGGGGCCTGCCCCGGCTGTGCGGCCATCGGCTGGGCCTGCGGGTCCTGCGGGGCGAAACCCTGCTGAGCGGCCGGCGGCGCGGTCGGCGGGGACTGCGCGTCACCCTGCGGCTGCCCCTGCTGCGGCACGCCGGGGTGCGGCTGCTGCGGCTGCTGCTCGGGCGACTGCCCGTGCGGCGCGGGCGCCTGCGGGAAGCCGTAACCACCGGGCTGCGCCGGGGAATAGGGCTGCGGAGCCGGCGCACCGGGCTGAGGGAACCCGTAACCGGCAGCGCTGGGCGCGGGAGCGCCGCCAGGCTGCTGGGCCGGGGGCTGCTGTGCCGCCGGAGGCGTGGCGCCCGGCTGCGGGAAGCCGTAGCCGGCCTGCGGAGCGGGCTGCGCGGGCACCTGATTCGGCGGCATCGGCGCGGCGGCGGGCTGCGGGTTCCACGCGGCGGGCGCCGGCTGCGGAGCCTGCGGCTGGAACGGAGGCTGCTGGGCCGGTACGCCCGGCTGCTCCGGAGCGGCGGGGGCCGGCTGCGGCTCTGCGGGCCACTGGTGCGCCGGGGCCGGTGCGACGGGAGGGTACGACGGAGGCAGGGGCGGCACCTCGCCCTGCACCGTGGGCGGTGCGTCGGCCGGAACGGCGTCCGCGGGCTCCGAGACAGGCGTCATGGTCTCCGCCGGGGGCTGGGCGCCCTGACGAGGGGGCACCGCGTCCTCGGGCTCGTCCTCGGCCGGGGCGCTGCCCTCGGGGGCGGGTTCGGCCACCGGAGCGGCGGGAGCGAGCGGTGCGACCGACACGGGCCCATCGTCCGGAGCAGGATTGGCGAGGCGGGACTCGGCCACATCGTCGGCCAGGCCGGACTCGGCGACCGCACCAGCCGTACCGTCCCCGTCCGTGCTCTCGCGGCCCGTACGGTCCGCGGGCGTACGGACCTCGTCCGTCTCCCTGTCCCGCTCACCGTCGTCGGCGAGTTCGGGACCGCCCGCGACCGCGGAACCGTCGACGCTCTCGGACTCGACGGCGTCGTCCGTCACGGCATCGTCCCTCACGGCGGAGGGCTCGTCCTGCGTGTCCTCACCGATCTCGTCGGAAACGATCACCGCGTCGTCCGCGGCGGTGACTGCGGGTTCGTCGACCGCAGGCTCCGGGCGCTCGTCCTGCCCGCTGTCGTCCGCCGCGGCACGCTCGGCGATCTCCCGCTGCAGGGCGACGGCGGAGAAGCGCATGGTGGCGCCGCTCTCCAAGTCACCGTTGTCCGAGTCCGAGTCCAGCTCCGGCTCCGGCTCCGGCTTCAGCGTCGGTTCTGCCTTCGGCTCCTCGGCCGGCGGGGGAGCGGGCGCCTGAAGCTGGAACCCGCCGCCCGGAAACGCCGGTACGGCCGTGGGAGAAGCCGGGTCCGCGGCAGGCGCCGGGGCGGCCACGGCCTCCGGCTCGGCTCGCACCTGCGGTTCAATCCTGGGCTCGGGCTCGGGCTCCGGCCGCGCCTGCGGCTGCTGCGGCTCGAACCCGCTGCCGACCGGCAGCCTGGGAAGCCCGGTCGGCCCGCCGGACGGCGGCGCGGGCGGAGTGAAGGGCGCCCCCGGACCCGGCGGCGGAGGCGGCGTGAACGCGGCCCCCGGAGCGGGCGGCGGAGGCGGAGTGAAGGGCGCCCCCGGAGCCGGGGCGGGAATGGAGGACGATCCGTTGGACGGAGCCGCGTGCGGCGGCGGAGTCAGCCCCGGCAGCGGCGGAACCGGCCCACGGGGGGCAGGCGGAGTGGACGAAGGGAAAGGAGTGGAAGGCGTGGAAGAGGCGGCACCGGAAGAGGAACCGGCACCCGAACCCGCCCCTTGACCCTGGCTCTGCCCTTGACCCTGTCCCTGGCTCTGCCCTTGCCCCTGACCCGAATCGCTCGACGCGTTCTGCGTGTACCAGGCGGGCGGAGCGTAGTCGATGGTGAACTCGCCCGTCGTCTCGATTGCGGACTCCGCGTCGGGTTGGTCATCGCCGGGTGTAGCCCAGCCCCCGCGGTTCCCGTCCCGATCGCTGCTCACAGTTCCTCCTGGTGTGGTCGAGCACCCTCATGCCGTGCTGAGGCGACCGTTTTTGTCGTCCGACGTTGTCCGCATTGAAACGAGGTCGTCCGATCGTCGGCCCTCCCCGTACGACGCCCACGCCCGGTCCACGGGTTCTGGCGTCGCGCCGGGACCCAGCCTAATCACCACACGGCTCACCCCGGCAGCCCCGTCCTCGCCCCAGCGTCTGCCCATTGCGTCACAGCCTGCCCTGAAGTGCCGTACCTCGTTTCCGAATCCATGCATGCGCCGTACGACATCCGCGAACAAGTCGGACAGAACCTCGCCATCGGTCGGTCGGACGGCGGTCGGAGTCGACGGTGCGGGCCGCATTCGTGACCACGGGTGATCAAGGCCCCGGCATAGTAGGGGCGCTTGCCGTCATCCCATCGCGGGAACCACAGGACCAGGAAGCGGACCCAGGCGTGAGCTTCGGACCGCTCCACCGATGACGGCACACCGTCGGACAGACCTCCGGCCGTGGACGGGCAGGGCCCTCTCGACGTCCGGAAGACGGTCGATAAGCAACGTCGATAAGCAACCCGCCGGCACCCTGGGCGAGATGGCCTTCCGGGTCTTCGTCGACGACATGGTTCCCGGGGGGCACGTCGAGATGCCGGGCAAGTGGGCCGCTGCCCACGCCGTGTGACGGGCGACCACCGCACCGCCGTCCTCTTCCGCGCGAACGACCGGGAAGAGGAATGGACGTACTCCGCCGCCAAGGGCATCCGAGACCTCAGCGCCTCAGTGTGCCGTCCGCCGAGCCGGCCGTTCTCGCCCTCTTCGCCGTCGAGTCCGCGAACCGTCCTTCCGGCGACAAGAAGAAGCAGTGGTTCCGCCTGGTCCCGGGCATCGGAACCGGCAGCGCGGCGGGGAAGCCCCGACGGCCCCCTTCACCGCACCCGCCTCACTCCGCCCGGGCAGCCTCGTCCCCCGGCCCCGGCTCCAGGTCGAACTCCCCGTCCCGGGCGCCGAGCACGAACGCCCGCCACTCCGCCTCCGTGTACCGCAGCACGGTGTCCGGGTCGAGGGACGACCGCATGGCCACGGCACCGGCGGGCAGGTAGGCGATCTCGACCCGCTCCTCGTGCTCCTCGGTGCCGGGCGCGCTGTGCCATTCGACGCCGGAGATGTCGAGGGAGTAGAGCTCGTCCCGCTCCCGTTCCTTGCGCGCCTTGAGTTCCCGGTCCTCGGCATCGACCATGGTGGCTCGGTCCTTTCCTGCACTGCGGGCGGTCTGTGCGGTTACCCTACTGGCCACCGTTCTCCCTGCTCAGCGGTTTGTGGATGCCCGTAGCCGCAAGAGTGACGGCCAGGAGCGAAGCACGGGTCACGGCACGGGTGGCGACCCGGTCACCGAGCCTGCGGGAAGGGTCGTCCGCCCAGGCTGGTACGCTGTGTGACGGCCGTATGTGTACGCGCCCCCGGAGCTGAGAGCCCTGGAGGCCGCGCCCAGCGGATCCCCGCCTTCCGAGTCACGGAAGATCCCCCGAGACGTAGACCGGGGGCACTCGGCTGGCACTCACAGACCAAGAGGAGCACGCGTGTCGCTCGACGCCGCAGTGAAGAAGCAGATCATCACCGAGTTCGGTACCAAGGAGGGCGACACCGGCTCCCCCGAGGTCCAGGTCGCTCTGCTGTCCCGTCGGATCTCCGACCTGACCGAGCACCTCAAGACCCACAAGCACGACCACCACTCCCGTCGTGGTCTGCTGATCCTGGTCGGCCAGCGCCGCCGGCTGCTGCAGTACCTCGCCAAGAAGGACATCCAGCGCTTCCGTGCGCTGGTCGAGCGCCTCGGCATCCGCCGCGGTGCGGCGGGCGCCAAGTAAGACGCCGTGAAGGGAGCGGTTCCCATCGTTCGGGGGCCGCTCCCTTTGCTGTACGTGCGCGCTGTCGCCGCCGCTTTGTAGTGTGGTAACAGAACACAAGACGCACGACGCACGACGTACGACACAACGAACGAAACGAGGAGAAGCGCGCCTCGCCGCCGCCGGTCCTCGGTAGTGGCCCCCGGGGGCAGAACCCCGGGTGCTTCGATCGAAGACCGGCCCGCATCGGACGAAGCGCTTCTCCGCCACCGTCCCCCCGCCACACGGGCGAGGAGGGACGAAAGACGACAAGTAACGGAGAAAACACTGGTGGAGAACGAGACCCACTACGCCGAGGCCGTCATCGACAACGGCGCCTTCGGCACCCGCACCATCCGCTTCGAGACCGGCCGGCTGGCCAGGCAGGCCGCCGGTTCCGCCGTGGCGTACCTGGACGACGACACCATGGTGCTGTCGGCCACCAGCGCCTCCAAGAACCCCAAGGACCAGCTCGACTTCTTCCCCCTCACGGTGGACGTCGAGGAGCGGATGTACGCCGCCGGCAAGATCCCCGGCAGCTTCTTCCGCCGCGAGGGCCGGCCGTCCGAGGACGCCGTCCTCACCTGCCGCCTGATCGACCGGCCGCTGCGCCCGTCCTTCAAGAAGGGCCTGCGCAACGAGATCCAGGTCGTCGCCACGATCATGGCCCTCAACCCCGACCACCTGTACGACGTCGTGGCGATCAACGCCGCCTCCGCGTCCACGCAGCTGGCCGGTCTGCCCTTCTCCGGCCCGATCGGCGGCGTCCGCGTCGCGCTGATCCGCGGCCAGTGGGTGGCCTTCCCGACGCACACCGAGCTCGAGGACGCCGTCTTCGACATGGTCGTCGCGGGCCGCGCCCTGGAGGACGGCGACGTCGCGATCATGATGGTCGAGGCCGAGGCCACCGAGAAGACCATCAAGCTGGTCGAGGGCGGCGCCGAGGCGCCCACCGAGGAGGTCGTCGCCGCCGGTCTGGACGCCGCGAAGCCCTTCATCAAGGTCCTGTGCCGCGCCCAGGCCGACCTCGCCGCGAAGGCCGCCAAGCCGACCGGTGAGTTCCCGGTCTTCCTGGACTACCAGGACGACATCCTGGAGGCGCTCAGCGCCGCCGTCCGCCCCGAGCTCAGCCAGGCGCTCACCATCGCCGGCAAGCAGGAGCGCGAGGCCGAGCTGGACCGCGTCAAGGCGCTCGCCGCCGAGAAGCTCCTGCCGGAGTTCGAGGGCCGCGAGAAGGAGATCTCCGCCGCGTACCGATCGCTGACCAAGTCCCTGGTCCGTGAGCGCGTCATCAAGGAGAAGAAGCGCATCGACGGCCGCGGTGTCACCGACATCCGCACCCTGGCCGCCGAGGTCGAGGCCATCCCGCGCGTGCACGGTTCCGCGCTGTTCGAGCGTGGCGAGACCCAGATCCTGGGCGTCACCACCCTCAACATGCTCCGCATGGAGCAGCAGCTGGACACCCTCTCCCCGGTGACCCGCAAGCGCTACATGCACAACTACAACTTCCCGCCGTACTCCGTCGGTGAGACCGGCCGCGTCGGCTCCCCGAAGCGCCGCGAGATCGGCCACGGCGCCCTCGCCGAGCGCGCCATCGTGCCGGTGCTGCCGACGCGCGAGGAGTTCCCGTACGCGATCCGTCAGGTGTCCGAGGCCCTCGGCTCCAACGGCTCGACGTCCATGGGCTCGGTCTGCGCCTCCACCATGTCGCTGCTGAACGCCGGTGTGCC
This sequence comes from Streptomyces sp. NPDC096048, assembly GCF_044763415.1. NCBI lineage: Bacteria > Bacillati > Actinomycetota > Actinomycetes > Kitasatosporales > Streptomycetaceae > Streptomyces > Streptomyces sp. NPDC096048. The sequence continues at coordinate 8,652 of NZ_JBIWGG010000021.1, read as the reverse complement.
GCTGAAGGCCCCCGTCGCCGGTATCGCCATGGGCCTGATCTCCCAGGAGATCAACGGCGAGACGCACTACGTCGCCCTCACCGACATCCTCGGTGCGGAGGACGCCTTCGGCGACATGGACTTCAAGGTCGCCGGCACCAAGGAGTTCGTGACCGCCCTCCAGCTCGACACCAAGCTGGACGGCATCCCCGCCTCCGTCCTGGCCGCGGCCCTCAAGCAGGCCCGTGACGCCCGCCTTCACATCCTCGACGTGATGATGGAAGCGATCGACACGCCGGACGAGATGTCCCCGAACGCGCCGCGGATCATCACCGTGAAGATCCCCGTCGACAAGATCGGTGAGGTCATCGGCCCCAAGGGCAAGATGATCAACCAGATCCAGGAGGACACGGGCGCCGACATCACGATCGAGGACGACGGCACCATCTACATCGGTGCCGCCCAGGGCTCGCAGGCCGAGGCCGCCCGCGCCACGATCAACGGCATCGCCAACCCGACCATGCCCGAGGTCGGCGAGCGCTACCTGGGCACCGTCGTGAAGACGACGACCTTCGGCGCGTTCGTCTCCCTGCTGCCCGGCAAGGACGGTCTGCTGCACATCTCGCAGATCCGCAAGCTGGCCGGGGGCAAGCGCGTGGAGAACGTCGAGGACGTGCTCGGCGTGGGTGCCAAGGTCCAGGTCGAGATCGCCGAGATCGACTCCCGCGGCAAGCTCTCCCTGATCCCCGTGATCGAGGGCGAAGCAGGCGACGACGCTGCGTCCACCAGCGGCTCCGCCGCGGAGAAGGACGACGCCGACCAGTGACGTCCCGTAGCGCCAAGGCGACGGCCCGCACCTCCTCGGAGGCGCGGGCCGTCGCCCGTACCCAAACCCTGATCAAGGGCGAGCACGGCATCGGTACGGTCCGCAAGACCGCCCTCCCGGGCGGCCTGCGCATCGTCACCGAGACCCTGCCCTCGGTCCGCTCGGCGACCTTCGGCATCTGGGCGCACGTCGGCTCCCGCGACGAGACCCCGGCCCTGAACGGCGCCACCCACTACCTGGAGCACCTGCTCTTCAAGGGCACCAGCAAGCGCAGCGCCCTGGACATCTCCTCCGCCATCGACGCGGTCGGCGGCGAGATGAACGCGTTCACGGCCAAGGAGTACACGTGCTACTACGCACGCGTGCTCGACACCGACCTGCCGCTCGCCATCGACGTGGTCTGCGACATGCTGACCGGCTCACTCATCCGCGAGGAGGACGTGGACGTCGAGCGCGGTGCGATCCTCGAAGAGATCGCGATGACCGAGGACGACGCCGGCGACTGCGTGCACGACCTGTTCGCGCACACCATGTTCGGCGACAACGCTCTCGGCCGCCCCGTCCTCGGCACGGTCGACACGGTCAACGCCCTCACCGCCGACCGCATCCGCCGCTTCTACAAGAAGCACTACGACCCGACGCACCTGGTGGTCGCCGCGGCCGGCAACGTCGACCACAACAAGGTCGTACGCCAGGTCCGCGCCGCCTTCGAGAAGGCCGGCGCCTTCCGGGAACCGGTGGCCGCGCCCATCGCCCCGCGCGACGGCAGGCGCGCCATCCGCACCGCCGGCCGCGTCGAGCTGATCGGACGCAAGACCGAGCAGGCGCACGTCATCCTCGGCATGCCGGGCCTGGCCCGCACCGACGAGCGCCGCTGGGCGATGGGCGTCCTCAACACCGCCCTCGGCGGCGGCATGTCCTCGCGCCTCTTCCAGGAGGTCCGCGAGAAGCGCGGCCTGGCCTACAGCGTGTACTCGTACACCTCCGGCTTCGCCGACTGCGGCCTTTTCGGCGTCTACGCGGGCTGCCGGCCCTCCCAGGTGCACGACGTGCTGAAGATCTGCCGCGACGAACTCGACCACGTCGCCGAGCACGGTCTGACCGACGACGAGATCGGCCGCGCCGTCGGCCAGCTCCAGGGCTCCACCGTCCTCGGCCTGGAGGACACCGGCGCGCTGATGAACCGTATCGGCAAGAGCGAGCTGTGCTGGGGCGAGCAGATGTCCGTCGACGACATGCTGACCCGGATAGCCTCGGTCACGCCGGACGACGTCCGCGCCGTCGCCCGCGAGGTCCTGGGACGGCGGCCCTCGCTGTCGGTCATCGGCCCGCTGAAGGACAAGCAGGCGTCCCGGCTGCACGACGCCGTCGCCTGACGGTCCCGTTTCGAGAAGGAAGCATGTGACATGAGCAAGCTGCGCGTGGCCGTCCTCGGTGCCAAGGGCCGGATCGGCTCCGAGGCGGTACGGGCGGTCGAGGCCGCCGAGGACATGGAGCTGGTCGCCGCCCTCGGCCGGGGCGACAGCCTGGGGGCGCTGTCCGAGACCGGCGCCCAGGTCGCCGTCGAGCTGACCACCCCCGCCTCGGTGATGGACAACCTCGACTACTGCGTGCGCCACGGCATCCACGCCGTCGTCGGCACCACCGGCTGGACCGACGAGCGCCTCGCGCAGCTGCGGACCTGGCTCGACGGCTCCCCGGAGACGGGCGTGCTCATCGCGCCCAACTTCTCCATCGGCGCCGTGCTGACCATGAAGTTCGCGCAGATCGCCGCCCCGTACTTCGAGTCCGTCGAGGTCGTCGAGCTGCACCACCCGAACAAGGTCGACGCCCCCAGCGGCACCGCCACCCGCACCGCCCAGCTGATCGCCGAGGCCCGGCAGAAGGCAGGCGCCGCTCCGGCGCCCGACGCCACTGCCACCGCCCTGGACGGCGCCCGCGGCGCGGACGTCGACGGCGTCCCGGTCCACGCGATCCGCCTGCGCGGTCTGCTGGCCCACCAGGAGGTCCTGCTGGGCGGCGAGGGCGAGACCCTCACCGTCCGGCACGACTCCCTGCACCACAGCAGTTTCATGCCGGGCATCCTGCTGGGTGCCCGCCGGGTGGTGACCACCCCGGGCCTCACCTTCGGCCTGGAACACTTCCTGGACCTGAACTGAGACCTGGACCGAGTCACAGCCCCTCATGCGCGCGAAAATCTCCTACGTCATCACGGCCGCCGTCCTGGTCTTCTACTTCGCCCTGGTCGGCAGCCGCGGTGTGATGCTCATCGGCACCGGCACCGTCCTCACCGTCACCTTCGGCGTCGCGGTGCTGATCCTGCCGGTGATCGGCCTGTGGTTCCTCTGGAAGAACACCCAGTTCGTCCGCAAGGCCAACCAGCTCGCCGCCGAACTCGACGCCGAGGGCGGACTGCCCGTCGACGAGCTGAAGCGCACCCCGAGCGGCCGCGTCGACCGGGACTCGGCCGACGAGGTCTTCGCCCTGCGCAAGGCCGAGACGGAGGACGCCCCCGGCGACTGGCGCAGCTGGTTCCGCCTCGCCGTCGCCTACCACGACGCCCGCGACACTCCGCGCGCCCGCAAGGCGATGCAGCGGGCGATCGCCCTGCACGACGGCAAGCACGTCGAGGCGGCCTGAGCAGAGCGAGACTCGGACGGCCTGAGCAGACCGAGACTCAGATGGAACGAGAACGCCGGGGGCCCGGACCGCACTGCGGTCCGGGCCCCCGGCGTCTGTCGTCCGTCCTCGGAGCTCAGCCTGGCCGGTACTCGGCGGCCCACGCCTCCACGGCGTCGGCCGCCCGGTCGAAGGCGTCCTCCCGCCCGAGGAAGTCGGCGTTGTGCGTGCTCAGCAGCGGAGGCGAGGTCTCCGCGGACCGGCCCTGGCGGACGAGGAGCAGTGCCTGTCCCTGGACCGTGCGCGGCAGCCCCAGCCAGCGCACCGGCTGCTGCACCGTACGCACGCTGGAGACCTGCTGCCAGGTCACCGTGCGCGTGCTGAAGAAGCTCACGTGACGCACCCCGTGCGCGCTCACCCACGCACCCATGCGCAACAGTCGCAGGGCACAGGCGATCACGACCACCGCGACGCCGAAGACCACACCGGCGGAGGACAGCGAGTCCGTCGCCGCGATGATGACCGCCGCGAACAGTACGAACGAGGCGAGCAGCAGCATCAGCGCCGCCACCCCCACGCGCCACGGCCCCGGCCGGTAAGGCCGGCGCCAGAGGTCGCGGTCGTCGTACGGCAGCGCGACGTCGTCGTCGGCGTCGAAGGCGCGGTCGGCCGTCAGGAAGGGCAGGGGCACGGCTGGTCCTCACTCGTTCCATGGCATGTGCTGTGCCCGGTGAGGCTACCGACCTGTGCCTCCGGTCACCACCCTCGGGGTCCGGATGGAGTCAGCGCCGCCCCCACGGAGCCCCTCAGCGCCGGTCGGAGGCCTGTGACGGCTGTTTGTGCGGGGAGGGCTGGTCGGCGGACAGGGCGGGCATCCCGATCACCAGGGAGCCCACGATTCCGGCGACGACGGTGAGACCGAGCAGCCAGCGCCCGGCCAACTGGCCGAAGGACGCCCGTTCCCGGGGTGGGGGTGTGACATTGCTGCGGAACCTGTCGGCTTCGGCGACGAAGGCGAACGGCACGGGTTCACGCCGGCGGATCATGGAGGCTGCGTCTCCCTTCAGGGATGAATGTTTCGCTGTTACTCATACAGACGAACGAACGGCCCCTCGGGTGCCCTCTTTCACCGATTTCATCGCGGCACCGCACCGAACGCCCCGTTCGGCGGGCCGATGGCCGGCGAGCCGTAGAGTGGCCTCGCCAAGCGACAAGATGGGAAGGCCCTGCACCCGTGACCGACACCCCCGCCGACGACTTCAAGATCGACCTTCGCAGCGACGTCACCGTCGAGCTGGTCAAGAGCAGCGCGACCGACTCCGACGTGCTGTTCGCCGCCCGTGTCTCAACCGTCGGGGAGCAGTCCCTGGACGAGCTGAAGAAGGACCCGGAGCGCTCGAAGGGCCTGATCAACTACCTCGTGCGGGACCGGCACGGCAGCCCGTTCGAGCACAACTCGATGACCTTCCTCATCAGCGCCCCGATCTTCGTCTTCCGCGAGTTCATGCGGCACCGTGTGGGCTGGTCCTACAACGAGGAGTCGGGCCGCTACCGGGAGCTCCAGCCGGTCTTCTACGTACCGGGCCAGGAGCGCAAGCTGGTCCAGCAGGGCCGCCCGGGCAAGTACGTCTTCGTCGAGGGCACCGCCGAGCAGCACGACCTGGTGAGCCGGTCGATGGAGGACTCCTACCGCCAGGCCTACCGCACCTACCAGGAGATGCTGGCCGCCGGCGTCGCCCGCGAGGTGGCCCGCGCGGTGCTCCCCGTCGGCCTGTACTCGTCCATGTACGCCACCTGCAACGCACGCTCGATGATGCACTTCCTCGGCCTGCGCACCCAGCACGAGCTGGCCAAGGTCCCCTCCTTCCCGCAGCGGGAGATCGAGATGGTCGGCGAGAAGATGGAGCAGGAGTGGGCACGGCTCATGCCGCTCACCCACGCCGCCTTCAACGCCAACGGTCGCGTGGCGCCGTAGCGCGCCCTCGGCGTCCGATCGGGCACAGATGTACGCATCAGTCGCGCGAAGTGTCCGTATTGCGGCATTTGGAGAAGTTCATCTAGCCTGATCAAAGGGACCCGGCACCGCTTGAACCCCCGAGCAGGCAGTGCCGGGCTCCACTTCCGTTCCGACCTGCCGCCTCCCCCGAGGGCAGACCCCGCCCTGAGCAACGAGTAGCGTGTAACCCATGGCTCCGACCTCCACTCCGCAGACCCCCTTCGGGCGGGTCCTCACCGCCATGGTCACGCCCTTCGCGGCGGACGGCGCACTCGACCTCGACGGCGCTCAGCGGCTCGCCGCCCACCTGGTGGACGCAGGCAACGACGGCCTGATCATCAACGGCACCACCGGCGAGTCCCCCACCACCAGCGACGCGGAGAAAGCGGACCTCGTACGAGCCGTCCTGGAGGCCGTCGGCGACCGGGCACACGTCGTCGCCGGAGTCGGCACCAACAACACCCAGCACAGCATCGAGCTGGCCCGCGCCGCCGAGCGCGTGGGCGCACACGGCCTCCTGCTCGTCACGCCGTACTACAACAAGCCCCCGCAGGAGGGCCTGTACCAGCACTTCACGGCCATCGCCGACGCCGCCGAACTGCCGGTCATGCTCTACGACATCCCCGGCCGCAGCGGCGTCCCGATCAACACCGAGACGCTGGTCCGCCTCGCGGAGCACCCGCGGATCGTCGCGAACAAGGACGCCAAGGGCGACCTCGGCCGCGCCAGCTGGGCCATCGCGCGCTCCGGCCTCGCCTGGTACTCCGGCGACGACATGCTCAACCTGCCGCTGCTCTCCGTGGGCGCGGTCGGCTTCGTCTCGGTCGTCGGCCACGTCGTCACCCCCGAACTGCGCTCCATGGTGGACGCGCACGTCGCCGGTGACGTACAGAAGGCACTGGAGATCCACCAGAAGCTGCTCCCGGTCTTCACCGGCATGTTCCGCACCCAGGGCGTCATGACCACCAAGGCCGCGCTCGCCCTGCTGGGACTGCCCGCCGGACCGCTGCGCGCGCCCATGGTCGGCCTCACGCCCGAGGAAACCGAGCAGCTCAAGATCGATCTTGCCGCCGGCGGGGTACAGCTCTGACAACAGACTTCGCACGACCGCACCACCGCGCGACCGGACTTCACAACTGAATACGCGGGCCACCGGTGCCCGCACCCCACTACGACAACTGCTTCTGCACGAACGTCACGCGCGCCACGTGCCCACCGGTACGTGGCGTGTTGTGGTGAGGAGAGTCTTTTGAGTCATCCGCATCCTGAACTGGGCCGTCCCCCGGTGCTCCCCAAGGGCGGCCTCCGGGTCACGCCCCTCGGCGGCCTGGGCGAGATCGGCCGCAACATGACGGTCTTCGAGTACGGCGGCCGTCTGCTGATCGTTGACTGCGGGGTGCTCTTCCCTGAGGAGGAGCAGCCCGGAATCGACCTGATCCTGCCGGACTTCTCGTCCATCCGGGACCGCCTCGACGACATCGAGGGCATCGTCCTCACCCATGGTCACGAGGACCACATCGGCGGTGTCCCCTTCCTCCTCCGGGAGAAGCCGGACATCCCGCTGATCGGTTCCAAGCTGACCCTCGCGCTCATCGAGGCCAAGCTCCAGGAACACCGGATCCGCCCGTACACCCTCGAGGTGGCGGAGGGACACCGCGAACGCATCGGTCCCTTCGACTGCGAGTTCGTCGCGGTCAACCACTCCATCCCGGACGCGCTGGCCGTCGCCATCCGCACCCCCGCGGGCATGGTCGTCCACACCGGCGACTTCAAGATGGACCAGCTCCCGCTGGACGGCCGCCTCACCGACCTGCACGCCTTCGCGCGCCTGAGCGAGGAGGGCATCGACCTCCTCCTCTCGGACTCGACGAACGCCGAGGTCCCCGGGTTCGTCCCGCCCGAGAAGGACATCTCCAACGTCCTGCGCCAGGTCTTCGCGGGCGCCCGCAAGCGGATCATCGTGGCGAGCTTCGCCAGCCACGTCCACCGCATCCAGCAGATCCTGGACGCCGCGCACGAGTACGGCCGCCGGGTCGCCTTCGTCGGCCGTTCCATGGTCCGCAACATGGGCATCGCCCGGGATCTCGGCTACCTCAAGGTCCCGCCGGGCCTCGTCGTGGACGTCAAGACGCTCGACGACCTGCCGGACAGCGAAGTGGTCCTGGTCTGCACGGGCTCCCAGGGCGAACCGATGGCCGCCCTGTCCCGCATGGCCAACCGCGACCACCAGATTCGCATCGTCAACGGCGACACGGTGATCCTGGCCTCGTCCCTCATCCCGGGCAACGAGAACGCGGTGTACCGCGTCATCAACGGCCTGACCCGCTGGGGCGCGAACGTCGTCCACAAGGGCAATGCCAAGGTCCACGTCTCGGGCCACGCCTCGGCCGGCGAGCTGCTGTACTTCTACAACATCTGCCGCCCCCGGAACCTGATGCCGGTCCACGGTGAATGGCGCCACCTGCGCGCCAACGCCGAACTGGGCGCCCTGACCGGCGTCCCGCACGACCGCATCGTCATCGCCGAGGACGGCGTCGTCGTCGACCTCGTCGAAGGCAAGGCCAAGATCTCCGGCAAGGTCCAGGCGGGATACGTCTACGTCGACGGCCTCTCGGTCGGTGACGTGGGCGAGCCGGCCCTCAAGGACCGCAAGATCCTCGGCGACGAGGGCATCATCTCGGTCTTCGTGGTCATCGACTCCTCCACCGGCAAGATCACCGGCGGCCCGCACGTCCAGGCCCGGGGCTCGGGTATCGAGGACTCGGCGTTCGCCGCGGTGCTCCCCAAGGTCACGGAAGCGCTGGAACGCTCGGCGCAGGACGGGGTCGTCGAGCCCCACCAGATGCAGCAGCTGGTGCGCAGGACCCTCGGCAAGTGGGTCTCGGACACGTACCGCCGCCGGCCGATGATCCTCCCTGTGGTCGTGGAGGTCTGACGGGCAGTCGGATCTCCGACAGCGTCAACCTGGAGCGGGGCGCCTCGATTTGCATCGAGGCGCCCCGCTCCAGTACGTTTACATCTCCGCTCGGACGGGCACCCGATCACTTCGTGGATCGGAGCCGGCCCAGGAGGGCGGGAAATCCGACTCAGAATCTCTGATAAAGTCGGAGTCGCCGGAAAGGGAAACGCGAAAGCGGGAACCTGGAAAGCACCGAGGAAATCGGATCGGAAAGATCTGATAGAGTCGGAAACGCAAGACCGAAGGGAAGCGCCCGGAGGAAAGCCTGAGAGA
>NZ_JBIWGG010000020.1:0-40038 GCF_044763415.1 Streptomyces sp. NPDC096048 | reverse complement strand
AACTCCTTCGGATACGGCTTGGGCACTGCAACATCCTTCCAGGCCGCCTCTCAGCAAGCCAGGTCAGGTATCACCTATCCGTGCAGCAGTCCCTTCCCGCCAAACGGCGCATGGCTAACATGATCGCCGTGCCGGGCGGATCTGACCAATTCGCTCCTATGCACAGCGACCAGTGACCGGGGGACACCGTCGACATGGGGGGATTTGTCATGCCGTGTGCCGGCTGTTTTGCGCACGCCGACCTCACTTCGCGTGCTCCTTCGAGAGCTGGGCGTATCGGCTTCTGCCGTGGGGGCAGAGGCTACGACCATCATCTGGAGGGGAACACATGCGCAAGCACAGGAACCAGGTTCGCGCTGGTTTGATCGCTGCTGTCACCGCTGCGGCGCTGACTGGCACCGTGACTGTCGCGAGTGCGGATGACACTGCGCCGGTGAGCGAGGACGCGCACACCTTCAACCCGGCCGAGGAGGGGCTGTTCGAGCTGCAGGCTCCCTCCGACACTGACGGCGGGATGCAGACCCGGAACTTCACCAGCAGCCTGTCGGGCTGGGCGCCGGGCTCGAAGGAGTCGCGTCACTGGGCGGACAACGACTACACCGAGGTCCAGTTCACCGGCTGCACCATGGCCGGCGCCGCCGGGAAGTCCGTGGGGGTGAAGCTGTGGCAGGCCGTACCCTTCGCCCAGGACAAGGACATGGGCACGAAGACGTTCACGAACTGCTTCAAGGGTTCGGGCTATACCTCGAAGGGCGAGTGGAACGCGCACTACAACGGCGGTGACAACCGGTACTTCACCATCGCCCACCTCAACGGGTCGCAGTACACCCGCGCCCTGGTCAGTGTGAAGAAGGTCTACGTGGACACCACCAAGGCCGACTGAGCGTCTACATCAGTGCCACGTCGTTGAGGCCGGGAGGCACCGCGCGGTGCCTCCCGGCCCGTCCCTGTTTGTGAGAACGGTGTCCTCAGTTGAACCTTCGAGCCCGTCTGCGTACCAGCCCAGCGGTGTGGACCGCGCCCGTCTGGGCCGGGATCGTCCTCTTCTATTTCTTTCACGCACTCCACCTGGAAGACCCGTACGAAGAGGTCATCGCCGGCCCGTTGTGGGCACCCCAGCAGGTCGAGCAGTCCCTCTTCTACTTCTACGCCTTCGCGTACGCCATCACCTGCGGGCTGGCGGTCTGGGAAGGCGGGCGACTCAAACGTGACGGTGTGTGGGGCCTGGCTCCGGGGCGCTCCCGTTACCGGGTCGCCGCCCACACCCTCGCTCCGGTGGTCGGGGCCGGCTGGCTCGTTCTCGTCCTGCCGGTCGTGATGCGTCTGGTCGAGACCCGGCTCATGCCCACACCGCAGGCCCTCATGCCGCTGCTGATGGGCATGGGACTCGTGGTGGCGTGGGCGGTGCTCGGCTGCGCCCTGGGCCACCTGACTCCCCGGTTGATCTCCGCGCCGCTGTCCGCTGTCTTCGTGTACTACCTGATCACGAAGACCGGGCAGGTGGACCCCGTATGGCTGCGCCACGTGTCCGGTGCCTCCGACACCTCACTGGACTTCGGTGAGCAGTACCGGCCGTTGACGCTTCTCGTCCCGTTCCTGTTCACCGCGGCCGTGGCTGCGGCTGTGGCCGTATGGTGGCTGCCTGCTTCACGCGCCGCACGGCGGGGGGCCGGTGCCGGGGCGGCTGTCGCAGCGGTAGTGGTCATGGTTCTCTGCGCCAACACTGCCTCGGGGTGGGGCTACGGGGACGGTCCGGTGAGTGCCGGCCACGCTGCCGCCCGGTGCGCAGGTGCTGCGCCACGGGTGTGCATCGCCGAGGCCGGCGGTGCCGAGGACCGCTTGGATCAGGTACGGAGCGAAATCGTCCGTTCCCTCGGGACGCTCCGTCAGGCCGGAGTGCAGGTGACGGTGCCGAAGACGGTTTCCGACAGCCTGCTCACCGGTCGCCACAAGAAGCCGTCGACTCGGTCGGCGTGGTGGCTGCCGCTGTCGCAGCAGGCGGGGAAGAACGGCCCCGGCATGGTCGGGGTGCGCTACGGGGTTCTCCTCACCGCAGTGGAGTTCCCCTGCGCATTTCCTTCGTCCATCCAGCCCGGTCAGTCGGTGGACTGGATCGTCAATCACGACGCCGCGATGCTGTGGGCTGCCACGCTCATCGATGCGGAGGAACCGTATCTGGGCTGGCGTCGTGGTGAGTACGGCGGCTCGTTCCAGAACCCCCGCGACGTGCTGGCGAAGGTCCAGGAGCGAGCCGACAACGCGGCCCGGCTCGCGCCGAAGCAGCAGAGCGTGTGGTTCCAGGAGGAACAGCAGAAGGCCTGCAGCCTCGTGCAGGAGGCCACCGCGTGACACTCTGGTTCAAGGCCCGCCGGGTCCAGGCCGCCCTTGGCCCGGCGCTGGTCGCGTTCGCGGTGCTGGTCGTGGTGGCGCACGACCAGTACGTTCAGCTGCCGAGCCTCCTCACCGCCCGCGGCAACCGCGTCTTCCTCATGCAGTTGGTGCCGCTGGTCGTCACCTCCGCGCTCGCCTACAGCCTCGCCCAGGCAGTCGCCGAGATCGAGGCCGTAGCCCAGCGCAAGGTACGCCACCTGGACGCTGCGCTGATCACGGCCGTCGTGGTGGCGGCCCTCGCGGCCGGCCTTCTCACCGGGGGAATCAGCGGATCGCCGGAGGCGTCCATGGCGGGCCGGAACGTCCTGTTCCTCACCGGTCTCATGCTGGTTGCCCGCACCTGCAACGAGCAGGCCGCCACTGCCGTGCCGGTGCGCTGGGTGCTCGCCGTGATGTTCATCGGATACCGCGACTTCAACCGGCCCTGGCCGTGGGCCGTCACCCTCCACCCCTCGGACTACCTCCCCACATACGGGTTCTGCCTGCTCGTCTTCGCCGCCGGACTCATCGCCCACGTCCGCTTCCGCCGCCTCTGAAAAGGTTCGTCATGTCCATCAGCTTCGAGTCCTGCTCCTTCGGCTACGGACGCGCCGGCACGCCGATCCTCACCGACCTGACCTATGCCGTCCCCATGGGCTTCACCGTCCTCCTCGGCCCCAACGGGGCCGGAAAGTCCACCCTTCTCAAACTCGCCAGCGGCCTGCACCAGCCCCACTCGGGGACCGTGCGCATGGGCGACCTGACCTCACGCGAGTCCGCCTACCTCAAGCAGGTGGCCTGGATGCCGCAGACCATCATCCCGATGACCGGTCTGACCGCACGCGAGCAGGTCGCCTACACGGGCTGGCTGAAGGGCATGAAGAAGCCCGAGGCCTGGGACGCCGCGCTCGCCGCCCTGGACCGGGTCAACATGGCCGACCGAGCCGACGTCAAGACCAAGAAGCTCTCCGGCGGCCAGCTCCGCCGCGTCGGCGTCGCCTCCGCCCTCGTTCACGGCGCCCGCGTTCTCCTCCTGGACGAACCGACCGCCGGCATGGACCCCACCCAGCGTCGCGTCTTCCGCGACCTGATCACCGGCCTCGCCACAGACGAGGTGCGCGTACTCATGTCCACGCACGACGTCGCCGACCTCGCGGAGGAAGCCGATCAGGTCACCGTGCTGCAGCAGGGACGCATCACCTTCACCGGTGCCACGCAGGCCTTCCTCGCCCACGCCTCTCAAGACACACCCGCAGCACGCCGCGCCGAAGCCGCCTACACCACCGTCTCCGCCCTCGCCCCAGCTCAGGAGTCCTGGTAGACGTGCGAACGATAGTCGCCGACCGCCTGCCGAGCGGTCCCGTCGCCGCATTCCTGGCCCTGGCAGGAGTTGCCGCCAGCGTTTTGGTCGGCCACGGCGGCCTCGACACGGTGGTCGGCTGCGGAATGCCCAGCGACAGCCTCCCCTCCCGGACGGCGGCGGACTGGACCACCAACGCCGATCACGTCGTCGTGGCCACACCGACAGCCGAACAGGACACCAACCGGCGCGACTTCGCCAAGGGTGCCATCCAGTACCGGACCGACCGAGCGGTGACGTTCCACACGGACAAGCTCCTCTGGTCTTCCCCACGCCCTCGCCAGCAGATCGGGAAGGACTTCGCCATGGTGAGTGCCGGCTGGAACGTCTACCGCGACAACGGCAAGCGCACCAAGAGAACGACCGCGGCAGCTTCCCGCCTGGAACCCGGCCACACCTACCTCCTCGCCCTTCGATGGACCTCCGGCCAGTGGGCAGTCCTCGGAGAAGGCGCAGCCGTCCCCTTCGACCACCACACCGTCGGACAAGGAGAATGGTGCGGACGCACCCTGAGCAAGGATGACGTTGCCCGCGGTGAGCGCTTCTCCCGCAAAGACGATCACAGCCTCGAGAAGGCGGTACACGGTCAGGACGAACAGGCCCTCATCCGAGAACTCGAACGGGCCAACACCGAATCGCGGGCGAGAGAACGCTGATGGACGGGGACGGCGACGTCCCCCAAGGCACCCGGGCCCCGCCTGCTCCCGGCATTCTGAGTTCTGCGGTACTTGGTGGCCAGCTGGGGCAGGCGGCCCGGGCTGCCACACCGCAGGGTCACTGTCTCCCTTGACCCGGCGCTAGGTTGGTGGGATGAGCGATCAACGGAATATAGAAACGGCTTGGAGTCGCCTCACTGCCTGGCTGAAGGTGAACGCGCCGGTCTCATACGCATCGCTGCTGCCCGGCGCACCGGAAATGGCCCTCGAGGAGGCTGACGCGGCACTGAGGCAGCACCTGGGATTCTCGCTTCCCACCGAGCTGGCCGCGCTGTGGCGGATATGCGGTGGCGTGGAGCACCAGGAGATCGCGGGTGACGAGGAGGGCGAAGTCGGCTCGGGGGCGTTCCTGCCCGGTGGGGTGGTCATGTCCCCGTTAGACGCGCTGCGGCCCCGGCTGCCGGACCATACCGGCACCGACTGGTGGGGTGGTGCCCCGGTGGTGCCGTGGCTGACCGGCGATGAGGCAGGGCCCGAGTCCGGGCACTGGGCGGGAGACATCGGCGTGGGCCGGTGGTCCTTGGACAGCTTGCCCGGCGTCGGGCAGAAGGCCGCGTACCCGTCGATCGCCGCCTACCTGGAGGCGGTGTACCGCACGCTGACCGACGGTCCGGCCGACGCGATGGGCCCAAATGTGCCGGGCGTGGTGTGGGGGTGCCTGATCTGGGAGCAGCACGAAGCGCCGCTGCTGGACGAAGCGTTGCCACACTGGACACCCATCCATTGATCCTGCCGCTGGACCCGGGGACCCTGCCGGATTGACAGGGCCCCCAAGCCTCATAGCGGCTCCCTTATCAGGGTTTGCTCATGGTGCAGATCACCTCCGGGGTGGAGGTGCTGCATCCGTTGAACCAGCTCATGCCGGGAGTGCTGCCGGGGTTGACCCAGTACTCGTCCTGGTCCAGCAGCCGCATTCCGGGTGCGAAGGTGTTGCCGAAGCTACTCATCGCGCCGGAGTTGATGTACTTCGACATCGAGGACCGCCCGCAGGTCTCATCCCAGGTGGGCGCGTCGTAGCGGGTGTCGTCCAGCAGGTGGTCGCTGCCGTCGTCGGTTTTGGCCGCTACGGTCTGGATGCACTCGCCGCCGCCGTTCTTACCGGCGGGCATCTGCCCGCCCTTGTCCTTCGGCAGGCCCGGGGACTCGTAGGTCGCCGCGAAGGGGAACTCGTCGCAGGAGATCTGGTCCGGGTTCGGTCCGCTCTGGATCTCCGGGTGCATCGCCGTCTTCGGATGGTTGAGGAACAGCTTCTTCGGAGTCCACCCGTCGGCGCGCTTGACTTGAGTCTTGGCGCACATCACCTTGCGGGAGGCTTCCTTGTCCCAGCCCGAGGCCACACGCGGGTCACCGTTGGAGTAGTGCCCGGGGTGGTAGTGCAGCGGCTTCTGCCAGCTTGCGCCCAGGCCGTTGGACGGCTTGGACTTGTTCTGGATCAGCCAGATATGCGCTGCCGCTGCCGGGTACTTCGCCGCGTGGATGGTGTACTCGGGCACGTACTCGGCCAGGACGCAGCCCGGCGTGCCGTTGGACGGCACCTTGTCGCACCGTACGTCAATCTGCCAGCTGAAGCGGGCCGGCGGGTAGTCCTCCCACTCGCGCTTCTTACCGCCGAACGGCGGCGGAGGGATGTCGGACTCGGCGTTGTACACCAGGTACGTCGGCATGTCGATCGACAGATCCGCGTCCTTGGTGCCGGAGGCGTCGTTGACGTCGCCGTTCCACTTGTGGGTGGCGGTACCGGTCGCGATGTGCGTGTCGTTGGGGATCGAGCCGGTCATGCCGCCGTCCCAGTCCAACGTGCCGTAGAAGTCGATGTCCTGGCTGCCGGCGCCGTTGTCACACGCCTTGCTGTAGCACATCGATTCCAGCATCGCCTCGGGGTTCCCGGCGCCGAACAGCACCGACCGATCCCCGTCGGGGAAGGTGTTCTTCAACGGCGTGACCTGCGTCCAAGTCTTGATCGTGTCGCCCTTCTTGTCGACCTTCACCTGGTACTGGAACTCGAAGTCCGTCTCGTAGTTGACCTTCGGGGCGCCCGGGATGTCCACCGCATGCCATGTGATCTCCAGCCTCCAGAACATGCATGCCTCGGTGCGCGTCATCAGCGACTCCTGCGGCGCACCGTTTGCGGCAGGGCGGCACCACGGCTTGTCCACCACCGGGTCGGGCATGCTGGGGGCGAAGGCGTTGCGTTGCCTGGCGGCCAGCTTCGTCGCCAGCGGCGACGCATGGTCCAGCAGCGTCATCTTCATGTTCGCGTTGCCGCCGTCCGCGCTCCGGATCGTCTGCGGCGGCACATAGCGCGACCTGATCGGGTGCGGCTCCTCGGTCTGGCCCGGAGCGGCAGCGTTCAGGTCCGGCTGCGGCAGCTTGATGTCGACCTTTGGGGCGCGGTTGTAGTCCCGGCTCCCAGCGGTGAACCCGTAGTCCTTGATCGGACCCACGTTCGCGGCCCGGTCCACGGTGCGGGTCTGTACCACGTGGTTGCCGTCCACCGCGGGCGTCACCGCGTACGACGCGTCCGGAGCCACCGCCCTCGTGAAGCCGCTGGTTGTCCGCACGGAGGACCAGCCGTATTCGGGGGCGTCGTCCTCGAACGGGTCGAGGCGGTACTGCACCTGGTAAGCGTCAGCGGCACCAGTGATGACGTCGAAGGTGCCTGCGATACCGCCCCCGCCTCCGCCCCAGCCCTCCGGATAGGTGGCCGAAGTGATGTCCGTCGGCTCACCCGGCGCCGTGGTGTCGACGACGAACTGGGTCCAGGAGGACCAGTTGAGGTTGTAGTGGGCGCCGTCGTACGCGTTGGTGCGGAATTTGTACGTCCGGCCGTCCTTGAGCTGGCCGGCGGGCACGGTCACGGACACGGGTTTGCCCTGGTCCCCATACGGTGAAAGGAGCAGTCCTTCACCGAGGGGCGTGGTGATGGGGGTGTTGGTGGCGGCGTCGTAGACCTGGAAGGTCCCGTTGACCTGGTCGCCGTCCTGGTCGGTGAACGTGTCCCGCAGGGTCGGGGTGGTGGTGTTGACCGCCCACACTCCGGCGTAGGACCTGAACGGCGCACCGGCCTGCCGGTTGGTGCCGTCCGAGGGCCGGTAGTTGTAGGTGACCGTCAGCTTCGGCTGGTTGGCCGCGTTGTTGGCCGAGTTGACGCGCTTCCACTCGTGGAGGTCGGACTCGCTGGAGGCGCGCACCCCCATACCGGCATGGCCCCACTGCTTGCCCGCCCAGTACTGGGCCAGGGTGGTCACATCGGCGGTGATCCACCCGTCGGTGGCCGTGCAGCCCGGGTTGCCGCGCGTGGCGGTGGAGGTCGCGTACTTCGCGTCCATGACGGGCTGGTTCGTCCACCGGCTCGAGGTGCTGGCATTGCTCGCCGTCCACACCTCCCACGGCTGCGCGCTGCAGTCGGTGTTGCCCGAGTGGAAGTTCCACAGGGACAGGGTCGCCTTGGACACCAGTGCGTCCGCGATCGGCGCCGTGTTCCAGGTGATGAAGGAACGGGCCGTGCGGTAGGTGCCGTCGCCGTTCTTGGTGCCGGGGTTGCCGAGGTCGAGTTCGGTGTCGCCGGACCAGTCGACCGTCTCACCGCGCTGGACGTAGGTGTCGAACAGGTTCCCCAGAGCCGAGGTCGACGGGTCCACCGTCACCGGGTACTGCGTTCCCGGATCGGAGAGGAAATCGGCATCGGGGGTGACTACGAGGTCCACGACGCCCTGGCCCTTGTTGACGACCTTCATCCCGACGCGGGCCCGGTTCTCGTGCTTCCCGGACCGCTGGTCGACGGAGGCGTCCCACATGACGGGGGCGGGCATCGTCGCCCGGGTCTCGCCCGTCTTGGCGTCGGTGAAGGACACCGAACCGTCCTCGTTGGCCTTCGCGATCAGGCCCTTGGCCTTGACCGGCAGCGTGTACGAATAGCGGTCGGCGCTCGGCTTCCGCGCGATCTCGACGAACTGCTCGAAGCCGGTACGGGTCGCCTCGACGATCACGTCCGCGCCGGGCACGGCATCGTTGTACCGGGCGATCGTGCCGTCGATCTCCGGCTTCGGCAGGCCCCCCTTCCACTGCAGGGTCACCGCCTGCTCTCCGCTGCCGAGCGTGACCAGGTCCTTCGGAGCCGCCTTCTGTGCGGCGCTCAGCGACGCTGGCGCCTTGCCGGTCTTCCCGGCCAGGCGCAGCCCCTCGGGATGGTTCTTCGCCCGTACCGCTCCGTCCGCGCCCGCGGTGAGGGTGACGTCGACCTTGTGCCACTTCCCGTCACGCCACACCCGCTCGGGGCCGGTCGTGAGTTCGGTGGTCAGCGTGCCGTCGGGGTTGGCGACGGTGTAGGTGGTGGCCGTCGTCTCGTCCGTGACCACCACCTTCTTCCTGGTCTTCTTCGCCTGGGTGATCGCCCACGCCTTAGAGCCCTTCGCATGCTCGGCTGCCCACGCGATGTCCGACTCGAGGACCTCGTCCTTCGACGGCTGGACGCTCTTGCGATCAACGGGCTCCGCGGCGGGTGCCGCGCCGGCCGGCAGCGAGGCCCCGGCCACGAGCGCGGTCTCGGCGACCAGGAGCAGCGCGACCCCGGTCGCGAAGCGTGCCCTGCGCCGTGGCGCTTGTTGTCTGTATGGAGACACGAAAGCGCATGTCCTTCCCTGTAGGAAAATGCGACGCGTGTACGAATAACGTCACGAGTGCAGGACACTAGGCACAAGTAGGGCCTGCGGAAAGGCAGTTATCGGCCCCGGCTGACCGGCCTTCAGCCGGGTGGCGGGCTGAGCCGGGGCTTCGCCCTCAAACGCGATAGTGATCACACCGGCCGTCTCTCGTGCAGCGGACGGAGTGTCGGCCGCCAGCCTTCGCGTCGGAGCTGCGCGGCACTTCATCACCGCGACATGTACCGCGGCCCGAACTGGTGCAGGCCGGCACGCGACGGCAGTTGGGCGGCAGGCCTTGGGCGCCCGTCCCTCCACCGGAACGCGGCATGAAAACCGGGAGTTGTCGGTGGCGGCCGTCATGATGGAGGCGTGGACTACAGCCTTGTCATCGCAGCCGCACAGGCCGCCGGCCCCTGCCCCGTAGGAGAGGAACCGTCCTGGGGCCGCCGGGTGCACGCTCTGACCGTCGACCTGCACCTGATCGCCCAGCAGGCTGCGCAGGACATCGACCGGTTGGAGAGGGCCTCGCGGTTCGTGGCGTTCCTGGAGAACGTCGAGATCGAGGAGTCCAGCCGCCGGGGCCTGCTCACCCTGCGCTCACCGGCCGGGGAGACCGAGCACATCCGCACCGAGCAGCAGGAGACCGACTGCGGCCGCGACCTCATCGAGCGTGCCCGCAGCCTGCAAGGCCGATGGGTGCTGGTCTTCCGGTACAACGAGAAGGCCTCCGCGACCAAGAGCGTGCGCATGCTCGCCCATCTGATGGATCTGGGCGACGGTGCCATCGCCGTGAACCTGGCGAAGAAGATCCTGCTCGACGACGCCGGCGGTGCCGTCCCCCGTGCACAGGCCGCGTGGGCCGAGGTCGGCCTGCCGGACTCCGGCGCCGTCTCCGTCGAACAGCTGCAGCAGGCCCGCGCCGAGCTCAAGGGGACGTGAACAGGGGCGAGACGAGACTGGTAGGCCCGCCTGTTGAGACGGCGTTGACGATCCGGTTCACCTGGCGCATCTTGCCCAGCGCGGTCCCCTATGCGGCGCCCGGCCTTGCTCCGGCGGGGTTTGCCCTGGGCCTGTGCCGAGTGGGGTGGTTCCCTCGTTGGGCGGCAGGCGTAGCCCTGCCGCGTCGTTCGTCGGCTGTCCGGGATCGGGCTTGCCCGACCGCGAAGCGGCGCCCTTGGGTGTCCTGGACGGCCGGCGGGCGGCGTGGTGCCCTCCGGGTGCCGTCCGACGAGGGGGCCGCACCACGACTCCACCACCATCTCCACCACCGACGACCCGCACCCAAAATGCTGCCCCCCGCACCCCCTCCGCAGGGTGGCCGGGGTGCGGGGCAGGGCCCCGCGTCTTCCCTGACCTGGCCTGTTCTCTCCTTCCTTGATCACGCCTGGTGGTGATGTGCTGACGCGTTGTCAGTGGCTCCTGTCAGCATGAGCGGTTGTGCGGGGAGTTGTTACGAGGGGGAGGGCTTGTATGCCTTGGGTGCGGCCGTACGTGCGCTCTGACGGGACTCCGGTTCGCGGACATTCGCGGTGGGCTCCGGGGGCGAAACGGGAAACGATGATCTTCGGTTTGGTGGCCTTGGCCGTGGTCGGCCTGGGCAACAGCAACGTCTCTGCGGGGGCTGACGGGGCTCCGCAGCCGCATTCCACGGTCCAGTACCCGATCCGGTTCGACAGCGCTCCCGCTGCACCGGAGCCACGTCCCACGGTGTCCTACCCGATCCGGTGGGAGCGGTGACCCGGCGCCGGCCGCCGGCGCGGCGGCGTACGAGGCGGCCCAGCCGATGGCAGCAGCAGCCGGACGCGCAGCTGATCGTCTTCGCCGTGGTGGCGGCTGCTGCCATCGGCCTGGTCATGATGGTGGTCAACTGGGTGTTGACGCACTGGTGGGTTCTTGTCGTGGTCCTGGTGCTCGCCGTGCTGGCGGGCGTCGGATGGCTCTACAACCGGCAGCAGCGGGCCCAGTGGGAGGCCGTGCGGGCGCAGGGCCTGCGCTATGGGCTGCCGCAGCTGGACGCACTGCACCATGCCAGGTTCGAGGACGCGATACGAGACCTGATGCGGCGAGACGGCTGCCGGGATGCTCAGCGGGTCGGCGGTCGCGGGGACTTGGGCGCGGATGTGAAGGCCACGGATCCGTTCGGGAGGCGCTGGGTGATCCAGTGCAAGCACCGCCGCAACGGCGCCCAGGGCTCGGCGGTGGGCACGCCGGATCTGCAGGTGCTCAACGGGACGGCCCGGCAGGTGCACGGGGCCGACGTCGCAGTGATCGTCACCAACGGCCGGGTGACCGGCCCGGCTGTGGCCTTCGCCAGGCAGCAGCGGCTGCACGTCGTCGACCGCCAGACGCTCGCCGTGTGGGCGTCGGGCTCCAGTCCGCTGTGGGAGCTGCTGCGGGCGGTTCCGCCCCCGCGCCGCCCGTCGCCTTTGAGCTGAGATGCGCGGCGCCGTCGGCGGGCGGAGTTCGGCAGCCGGCCCTGGCCGTTCGGACGGCGGTACTTCTCGGCTTCGTGTGTACGGCCGACCGCCCCTACGCCGCCTGGTCCCAGTGCTCCGGGAGAGTGTCCTCGTCGGGCGGGCGCTGCGAGGCCTTCTCGCAGGCGCGCAGGACGGTCCAGGCCAGGGTGGACAGGCAGGTGAGGTACCAGGGCAGCGGCCAGACGGTGCGCCACCATGGTGCTTGGGGGTCGAGGAAGAGGTCGAGCGCGGCCGTGGTCATGCCGGCCGCGAGGCTCCAGCACAGCAGGCGGCCGGCCCACTGGACGGCGAGCGCGAGCCGATACGGAACAGAGCAGCATCGACGGGTGGAGCGGGAGCAGGGCATGCGTCTGCCCAACGCGTTCATCGGTGGACGTCCTTCACAGCAGGGACGGTTGCCGCGGGCTGGGGGACCACGCATGCAGGGCGCCGCAAGTGTGCATCCCGTGAAGCCGAGCGCGTGGGACCGCCTCATGTCCACCACACGCTCTGAGACGACTTCCCGGCCAGCCGTTACCCCGACATGACCGGCGAGGACGCCCGGGAAGGACTGTCCGACAGCTCAGAAAGCAGGTCTGAATCTGGCCGAAAGAGAACTGCCACAGACCGCAGACGTCCGCGAAATGAGTCAGGTCGGAGGATTCCGGTCAACGTGTCCCTCGGAATCGACTGCAGAAGCATCAATGCAGCCCAATATGAGGGGCAACTCGCATAGCAATAGCCCTATTTGTTCGTTAGAAGAGGTGGGGCTGATTCCGGCTCGCATGGAAAGGCCGTTCAGGGGGACGCCGCGCCGGTTTGTGTGCTTCTTGTGACAGCTTGTGTGCCACTGGTGACCGCTGGGGATGCCGGGTCTGACTTCCTGTGGGGGGAAGCTCATGCATTCGCGTGCTGGAAGCATGCCGTTTCGGCGTGCCCGGAGATCCTCGCGTTACGGGCTCATAGCGGCCCTGGCGGCGCTGTCGCTGGTCGTTCCGGCGGCCTCGGTGTTCGCCGCGCCGTCGCCCGAGCCGGCGGAGCCGGGTCCGACGTCGGTGTGGGGCAAGAAGACCGACTTCGAGGTACCTCCGGTCAAGGTCGGAAAGACGAAGCCGGTGCCCGGTGAGGCGGAAGCCGAGCCGACGAAGGAGCAGACTGCTTGGCGGGCCGAGCAGAAGGAACGTGCCCGCAGCGGTGAGGTCCCGCAGCAGTCGGAGGGCTCGTCCCGGTCGTCGGCGGCCGACGCCGCTCCGGCGGTGTACGTTCCGGACGACCAGGGCGCGGTGCCGTGGCACCAGATGTCGGACTTCCGGATCACCGACGCGCTGGTGGCGAGGATCAACCTGTCCACCGGCAACCTGATGCTCGCCGCGACCGACTTCGAGGTCACCGGCGTAGGCAAGACCCTGCGCATGGCGCGGACGTACAACTCCTTCGACGCGCCCTGGGGCAAGGTGTCCCAGCGGTGGTGGCAGGAGTACGAGCGCTACCTCCAGCTCTTCTCCGGTGAGGTTGTCCTCTACGACGCCACCGGCGCCACCGTCCGATTCACCGAGAACGCCGACGGTACCTTCGCCACGTCCAAGGGTTACTCCAAGGACCTGAAGAAGAACGCGGACGGCACCTACACCCTGACCGACCGCAAGTCCGGGTCCAAGGACACCTACAACGAGCATGGCACGCTGATCAAGGTCACCGACAAGAACCACGGCACCATCACGATCGACCAGCACGACGAGGGTACGGAGCACAAGGGCTTCAAGCTCACCGAGACCCGCTCCGACCGGTGGATCGACCTGGTCAAGACAGACGCGAGCCAGTGGCAGGCCAAGGACCACACCGGCCGCACCGCCGTCTTCGACCTCAACGCCGCCGGAGACCTGGCCAAGACCACCGACACCGACGGCAAGTCCACCGTATTCGACTACGACTCCTCACGCCGCCTGACGAAGATCACCACACCGGAAGGCCGGGTCACGGTCTTCACCTACGACGATGAGAACCGCGTCCGCTCCATGCTGCGCGCCACCGAGTTCGACGCCGCGGCCGGGCACACTGGACCGACGTACACCTACGCCTACTCCACCAGCGACCCGTCGGCAGCCGGGACGACGACGGTCACCGACCCTGAGCAGCACGCCACGAAGTACGAGCACAACGCCGACGGCGGAGTCACCAAGGTCACCGACGCGCTCGGCCACTATCGCAAGCGGACGTTCGACGCCAACCACAACATCGACACCGCTGAGGACGCCATGGGCGTCGGTGGCGGCGCGGGCAACGTCACCGCTTACGGCTGGGACGGACGTAACAACCCCACCTCGGCCAAGCTGCCCACCGGCGCGACCGCGTCGCTCACCGGGTATCAGACCATCGCCGGCGCGGACCTGCCGAAGTCGTTCACCAGCGCTGACGGCGAGAAGACCGACTACACCTACGACACCGCCGGCAACACCAAGTCCGTTGCGGTCACAGGCACCGGGGGCGGGAAGCGGTCCTTCGACTACAACCCGGCCACCCCGACCTGCGACGGCTTCGAAGGCCAGACTTGCAAGGTCACCACCACCATGTCGGACACAAAGACGGTGTCCACCTCGTTCGACTACGACGCCAAGGGCAACCTGTCCAAGGTCGACCTGCCCGCCCCGCTGGGCGACACCACCTACACCTACGACGCCCTCGGCCGCCCCGAAACGGTCACCGACGGCCGCGGCATCAAGACGGTGTACGAGTACGACAACCGCGACCGGGTCGTCCTGGTCTCCTCAACCAACTCCACGGTGCGCTATCACTACGACGGCGACGGCAACCTGCGCCAGCGCGACGACGGCACAGGGGTCACAAAGTACGAGTTCGACCCGCTGTCCAGGGAGACGGTCCGCACGCTGCAGAACGGCTCGCAGACCAAGCTCACCTACACCCCGGCCGGCAACGTCGACACCTACCAGGACCCGGCGGGCGTCACCGACTACACCTGGAACGAGGTCAACAAGCTCACCGAGCTGAAGGACCCGACCGGCAAGACCACCACGTACAAGTACGACGCCAACGGCTTCCGGACCACGACCACCTACCCCGGCGGCACCGTCCAGACGGTCACCCCGGACAAGTCCAGCCGCCCGGAGAAGATCAAGGCCACCTCGCCCAAGGGCACCCTGATCGACCTCGCCTATTCGTACTCGAACGCAGGCAAGGACGGCGCGAAGATCAGAACCCGTACCGACGCGGTCACCGGCCTGAAGACCACCTACACCTACGACAGCGCCGGCCGCTTCTCCTATGCCAAGGAGGAGAAGGGCACCGCCCTGAACTCCTCCTGGCAGTAATGCTACGACCAGGCCGGCAACCTCACCAGCCAGGGTGTCGACCCCGGTTGCCCGCGCGGCACCACCTACACGGTCAACGACGCCCAGCAGATCACCGCGAAGAACGGCTCCTCGGCGAACTGGTCCTACGACCAGATCGGCAACGAGACGGCAGGAGCGTCCACACCCGAGGGCACCCGTACCGGCGAGAAGTGGTCCGACTACAGCCAGATGACGTCGATCACCGTCGGCGGCAAGACCTACGCCGGCCAGTACGGCTCGACCGACCAGAGCGAGCGCATCAAGCTCGGCGACACCTTCTTCCACAACGGCCCGCTCGGCCTGTCCGCCAAAACAACGGCCGGCGTGGACATGGGATTCAACCGGGAACCCGGGGGCACGCTGAACT
Organism: Streptomyces sp. NPDC096048; assembly: GCF_044763415.1. Classification (NCBI taxonomy): domain Bacteria; kingdom Bacillati; phylum Actinomycetota; class Actinomycetes; order Kitasatosporales; family Streptomycetaceae; genus Streptomyces; species Streptomyces sp. NPDC096048. The sequence goes on along the minus strand of NZ_JBIWGG010000020.1, from coordinate 24,779 downwards.
CCATGACGACCGGGGGCAAGTCGTACTACTACCTCACCGACGCGATCGGCTCCGTCGTCGCGCTCGCCGACGAGGCCGGCACCAAGGTCAACACTTACGCCTACAGTCCCCGCGGCGTGAAGCGCAGCACCACCACCGAAAAGGTCCCCCAGCCCTACCGCTTCGCCGGCGGCTACCAGGACCCCACCGGCCTGTACCACTACTCCGCCCGCTACTACGACCCCAACATCGGCCGCTTCACCAGTCCCGACCCCTCCGGCCAGGAGAAGAACCCCTACCTCTACGCCGAAGGCGACCCCGTCAACCGCATCGACCCCAGCGGCCTGGCCTCTCAGGGCCTGAACCTAGAGGTTTGTGCCTTTGGAGCGTGTCTCGGAGGGGGCGTCAGCGTCAACGATGACGGTGCGATCCATCCCAGCGTCTCTGCAGGGGCTGGCACGCCGGGCGTGAGCGGAGGGTACGAAGCGAGTGCCAGTGACGCCTCCGCCGGTTGGACGGGAGAGGCAGAGTGCTCAGCCGGCTACTACCGTGCATCGGTCAGCACACAGGGCGAGACATCGGCTGGTGCCAGCACTTCGTACAGTGCCAAGCCGGGATGCTCGGCGAAGATTAAGAAGACGTGGTAAAGGAGAGGACGAGAGATGCATGCAGTGGAACTGGCGGCTCCCGGCGGAGGACCCGACGGCCCGCCGTGGCTCGGCATCGCCTTCGGCGTTCTTGTGGTCATCGGAGCTGTCTTCTTCGCCGTAAGCCTCCTGCGACGGCGCGGAAAGTAGGAAGAGAAGACATTGCAGGTGCAGGAGGCGTGATCGTCCACGAGGTGGACGAGAGACTCGAAACTCATTTCGCCCCCGAGCCTCATCGTGACGACGGAAGTCACAGCGTCTCTGCGCCCATCGCCTTCGGGTTCACGGTGAAGAACCAGAGACTCGGGTAACACATGTGCGCGCCCTTCGCTAAGCGTACGGTCCTACGGGTCTGCCCCGCGGCATCACCGCCGAGGCCGTCCCTCAGTCGTACCGCTACGCGGGTGCGTACGCAGACCCGACGGGTCTGTACAAGATGGGCCACCGCTACTACGACCCGTCTCTCGGCCGCCTCACCCAACCCGATCCCTCCGGCCAGGAAGAAAATGCCCATCTCTACGCCGGGGGTGACCCCATCAACAACGTTGACCCCACAGGTCTCGGCTTCCTCAGCACTGAGGCTGACTGGTACGGGAAAGTCAACGAAGTCAAAGATGGTGTTGAGATGGGCCAGGCAATAGGTGATGGATATTACCGAAAGGCGTACTTCAAAGGCATGGGAATGCTGGCGGGGGCGGCTACCGGAGCTACCTGTGGCACTGGGGTAGTGCTCGCTGCACTAGCAACAGCAGGGGCTGCTCTGGCTGCCACGACTGCCTGCGTGGTAGCTGGTGAAGCTGCAGGAGAGTGGGTGGAGTCGAGTACAGCATAAGTCGTCAGGGGGTGGGCCCGTGGGGCTCACCCCCTGCTCCAGATGAGAAAGAGGCGCGCTGGTTATGACTGTAATGCTGGCTAGGGACGTAATATCCGATGGTTTTGAGCCGTATGTGCTGATAATCGCCCTCATTTCTGTTGCTTTGATCCTCTATTGGGACTGTCATCGAAGCGGCAAGAGGGGGAGGCGGTGAGTCGACCTATGCGGCGCATCGTAGGGCTGATAGGGGTAATTCTCTGCCTGATGTTAATCGTTTTCTCGGTAGTAGGGTTCGCCATTTTCGGAGGTATGGCTTACTCCATGATCGGAATCGCTGGGATATTAATGCTGTGTATGAATCTCTGGGCATTCATGCGCACGGAAAAGCAGGGGTAGGCACTCAAAAGGTGAGATGTGGAGATCCAGCGATGATGACTGGCGGGGATGAGTATGTCGAGTCTTCATGGTTTCCGAAAATGGAAGGTCTGAGTTATGGGTAATTTGGGTGGCGCGGAACTTGTAATCATAACCGGATTCCTTCTCATTGTCGCCGTTTCGGTCGCGGCGATCGTCTACACGGTTCGACGCCGAAACAGGGACTGATACGTGCAGCGCGCTCGCAGGCGGGGAAGTGAGAATCGCGGAAGTTGGGAAAGTACACCTTGGTCGGTACCGGGTTCATCGGCGAGCCAGCGGGCACGCTGAACTCCATGACGACTGGGGGGAAGTCCTACTACTACCTCACCGACGCCACCGGCAACGTCCTCGGCCTCGCCGACGCCACCGGCAAGCGCACCCACACCTACGCGTACAGCCCCACCGGCCTGCCGCGCACGACGCCGACGGAGTGTGTCCCCCAGCCGTACCGCTACGCCGGCGCGTACGCCGACCCGACGGGCCTGTACAAGTTGGGCCACCGCTACTACGACCCCGCCCTGGGCCGCTTCACCCAGCCCGACCCCTCCGGCCAGGAAACCAACCCCTACCTCTACGCCGCCGGCGACCCGGTCAACCGGACTGACCCAACCGGCTTGTTCAGCTTCTCAGACATTCTGGACACCGGTAGTAAAATCTTCGGCGTCGTGCGGGTTGCGTGTCGGGCATTGGTGCAGCCGTATCAACCGGAACCATCCAGTACGCCGCTGCGGTCGGAGGAGTGGTCGGTGCCGGGGTTGGCAGCGCGGTCGGCGCCGGTGCTGCCGTGGTCGGCAGTTGTGCGTTGGGAGGCGTCGCGGGCTACTACGGAGCCGACATCATCACCTACGGATGACGTTCAATCAGACGCCAACCAGACCATCTACAGGGGAGTGACGTAAGAATGACAGCGAGCGACGCCCCGATGACGGACGCTGTACGCGGTGTGCGGATCTTTTCCATCATTCTGATGGTGGGAGGTTTGAGCGGATGTATCGCGGGAGTCGCGACCGGTGACGCCGTTCCGATGGTGCTCGGGGCGATCGCCGTGGCATGTGGAGTGCTCCTGGCAGTCTTTGCCGTACTCGCCGGCCGCAAGGGCACGTCCTGACTCCCGATCCGTTAGGTGTGACCCTGCGTGCTGCTGGGTGACGGCGTCCTTGAGCGGGGAGTGAACACGGAGGCGCTCGGCCGAAGATCACGGCCGAGCGCCTTACGTCGGACTGCACAGCGGGCCCCCGTGCGGGAGAACGTCCGCGTCGCGGGCGGCACGCCGTACGAGATCTGGCACACCTCCGACTGTCCGGAGTGGACCGTCATGCAGATCAGCTTGGAGGCAGGCTCCCGGCGCATCAAGGAACAGGACGCGTGGGCCAAGGAGCTCTACCCGACCGTGCACGAGCGGCTGAAGCAGGCTGCCGAAACCCTGCCGTCGGACAGCCCCGCCCAGCCGTTCGTCGACGCCCTGACCGAGCTGGTCCAGGCGCAGGCCGACACCACCGGCTTCGTGGTCCTGCACCGGTGGGTGGAAATCCTGAAGCACCATTTTCCGCCCCAACTGCCGGACCCCGAGCACACCACCGAGTAGCGGTGGCCGCGGCGCCCGGCGGGTTCGGAGAGTTCAGGCGGCGTCGCCGTCACCGGCCGGAAGCTGAGGCCGGCGGATCCGCTCACGTTCGGCCTCGGCAGCGGGTCGGGTCAGGAGCCGGTGATGTGGTCGAAGCCGCTCAGTAGCGGCGTCAGCTCCTGAGCGCACCCGCACAGCGTGCACAACTGCGTCCCCGGGTTCTCCGCGACGTCCAGAGCCCGCTGCACATCGAGCAGCGGCGCTCCCTCGGGTGCCTCTTCACAGTCCGGCGCGTGCAGCACACCGCGGGCCGGGCCCCGTCCTTCGCGGACCTTCGCCAGGACCCAGCCCGAAGGCCGGCGCTCCCCGAGGACCTCGCGGACCACCGACGTCGGCGGAGCCGGCGGAAGCGGCTCGGTGGGGACCTGGTCGTAGTCGACGCCGTCGACCGGCCGCGCATGTTCGGGCGCCCGGACCCACACCCGGTACTCTGCGGCCTCCACGCCGCCGTCCTACTGGTGAAGAGGCAGTGTCCCGGACGTGCGCTATTCGGTTTCCTCTGTACGGGCACTAATCAGAGCTCCAGGGCACCAGGGGACGGCTCGTTCCGCCCGTGGCCGGGGCTCTGGGAGGTAGCGGCTTACGGATCTACGATGAGCGGCATGTTGCCTGATGCGTCCCCGTCTTCCGTCTGGCCAGTGCTGCACTACGACGACACGAGGGCGGCGTTGCGCTTCCTGGTCGGCGTGCTGGGCTTCGAGCAGGCGGTTGCCGCGCCGGATGAGCATGGCGAGATCGGGCACGTCGAGCTGCGCTGGCCTGGCGGCGGGGCGCTGGTGTTCGGTTCGACCCGGCACACCGACAGCGTGCACGGGCGGATGCGGGCGGGAAGCAGCGCGGTCTACGTGGTGAGCGACGACGTGGACGCGGTACATCAGCGGGTGGTCGACGCCGGAGGTGTGGTTCTCGAAGCGCCGCATGAGACCCGGTTCGGGTCGGGCGCTGATGTGTACGTGTGCACGGTGCAGGACCCGGAGGGCAACCTGTGGACCTTCGGCACCTACCGCGGCCTTTCACCGGAGTAGAGCGCCAGGACGAGACGGGAGGACCCCGGCGTGTTGGGCCGGGGCCCTCTGCTGTGTTCGCGCGGCGCGGGGTCAGTGGCTGCCGGTGAGTTCACCGGTGAGCTTGCCGTGGAGATTGGCGCTGGGGTCGTTCAGACCGGTGATCTCCACGGTCTTGCCGCGCTGGGTGTACTTGGTCTCGATGGCGTCGAGTGCGGCGACGGAGGGGGCGTCCCAGATGTGGGCGGCGGACAGGTCGATGACGACCTTGTCCGGGTCGCCGGCGTAGTCGAACTGGCCGACGAGGTCGTTGGAGGAGGCGAAGAACAGTTCGCCGGTGACGGAGTAGACCACGCTGGTGCCGTCGGGGTCGGTGACGGCGGTGACATGGGCGAGGTGGGCGACGCGCTTGGCGAAGATGACCATGGCGGTGATCGTGCCGATGACGACGCCGATGGCGAGGTTGTGGGTGGCGACCACCGCGGTCACGGTGATGACCATGACGGCGATCTCCCCGGCGGGCATCCGCTTGAGGGTCTTGGGCGCGATGGAGTGCCAGTCGAAGGTCGCGAAGGACACCATGACCATGACGGCGACCAGGGCGGCCATCGGGATGTCGGAGACGACCGGCCCGAAGGCGATGCACAGGACCATCAGGAAGCTGCCGGCGAGGAAGGTGGACAGGCGAGTGCGGGCGCCGGACACCTTCACGTTGATCATCGTCTGGCCGATCATGGCGCAGCCGCCCATGCCGCCGAAGAAGCCGGTGACGATGTTGGCGATGCCCTGGCCGATCGACTCGCGGGTCTTGGAGGAGTGGGTGTCGGTGATGTCGTCGACCAGCTTGGCCGTCATCAGCGACTCCATCAGGCCGACCAGCGCCATCGCGAACGCGTAGGGGGCGATCGTCGTCAAGGTGTCCAGGGTGAACGGCACGTCGGGCAGGCCGGGGACGGGCAGGGAGGACGGCAGGGCACCCTTGTCGCCCACGGTCGGAACCGCGATGCCGGCCGCAACCGTGATGACGGTGAGGATGGCGATCGAGACGAGCGGGGCCGGGATCACCTTGGTGACCTTGGGGAAGAACACCATCAGCGCGAGGCCACCGATGATCAGCGGGTACACCGCCCAGGGCACGTCGTGCATTTCGGGGACCTGGGCCATGAAGATCAGGATCGCGAGCGCGTTGACGAAGCCGACCATTACCGAGCGCGGCACGAACCGCATCAGCTTCGCCACTCCGAGTGCGCCCAGGATCACCTGGATGACGCCGGCGAGGATGACGGCGGCGATCAGGTAGCCCAGGCCGTACTCGTGGTTCAGCGGGGCGATCACGAGAGCGATGGCGCCGGTGGCGGCGGAGATCATCGCGCGTCGACCGCCGACGATCGAGATGACCACGGCCATGGTGAACGAGGCGAACAGACCGACCGCGGGGTCGACACCGGCGATGATCGAGAACGAGATCGCCTCGGGGATAAGCGCCAGGGCGACGACCAGGCCGGCCAGGACCTCGGTGCGCCAGACCTTCGGGTTGTTCAGCCAGTCCGGCTTGAGGCCGCGCAGCCGCGCGGCGGGAGTCACAGCAGCAGAAGACAAGAGGATGCGTACCTGTCGTGCTCGGGCACACCCCTACGTCAGACCGGGGGCGTGCAGGGAAGGACGCGCGGAGGCCGGGCCGGCACCCCGCGGACGGCCCACAGAGCGGGCCGGAAGTCGAAGGGGCGGACGCGAGGCGGGGCGGCGCACACGGCGGCCCGGCGGCTCACATCCGGGGGCGAAGGGTCACGGCGGGCAGGCGGCGGCGATCAGCGTCATGGGCTCGCGCACGCTCACTCCTGCAAGAATCGGATCTTCGCCGGGGGCGCCATCGGCCCCGGTACGGCAGTAGCGGAGCGGTCGGGCCGCCCTCACCATCAATAACTCTACCCTAACGTTAGAGTAGAAGTTGATGGGGTCGCACCGGGATGCGGCCCGTCACGAGGAGAAGGGCCAGGGACATAGGCGTGGACGGCAAGCATATGCAGATCGGCGAGGTCGCCGCGCGGACGGAGCTGTCCCTGCGCACCATCCGGCACTACGAGGAGACCGGCCTGGTCATCCCCTCCGCCCGCTCTCAGGGCGGCTTCCGCCTCTACACGGAGTCCGATGTTCAGCGGCTCATGGTCATCCGCCGTATGAAGCCGCTGGGCTTCACTCTGGAGCAGATGCGGGACCTCCTGGACGCCACCGACCGCCTCGACCATGCCGACACGGTCGACGGCACGGAGCGCGACACGCTCCTGGAGCGGGTGCGGACCTATGAGCAGGACGCCACGCGCAAGATCGAAGAGCTGCGTATCCAGCTGGCCCGCGCCGAAGACTTCGCCGCGACCCTGCGCACCCGGCTTGACGCCGCACGCCCCATGGGCGCCTCGGCCTGACTGCGGCCACGGACCGGCACCGCGCGCCGACACCGGCTCCTGGCAGCCGCCTTCACGGCGGCTTCATGAGGCGCCAGCCCTGATGCGGAACGTCAGACCGTCCGGGCCGGTCAGACGCTGCTCGCCGACATGGTCTTGCCCGTCCGGCATCCCGTGTCCCAGGCCGCGTGCCCGGGCGGCCACGGCTTCCGGATCGTCGACGCAGACGACGAGCTCCCAGCGGGGTCCGAGCTCCTCGGTGCCCTGCACCGGGACGAAGTCCGCGCAAATGGGGACTGTGCCGAGCACATCCCGGTAGAAGCGGCGGGCCTGCTCGGGGCGGGGGCAGGCCAGGACCATGCGCTGTAGAGCGCGCGCCGACGGAGACCATCGGTTGGAAGGGTCGGTCTGCCACAGCGAGAAGGCCGCGCCGACGGGATCGATCAGGGTGGCGATGCGGCCCAGGTCCCCGGCGTCGAACGGCGCGAGCACGAGTTGGGCGCCTGCTGCGGTGGCGGCTTCCGTGCGGGCGTCGATGTCGTCGACGGCGAGGTAGTAGGCGATGTGCGCGGGAGTGCCCCGCGGGTAGAGCGGCGAGCTGAGGTCGCTCACGCCGCCGATCTGATGACCGTCGGCGAAGATCTTGATTGCGCGGCGCCAGTCGTCTTCGTCCACGGCGAAGTGCCAGCTCAGCACTTCGGAGAAGAAGGCCGCTGTGCCCGGTACATCGTGTGTCTTGACGTCCATCCAGCAGAACTCGTTCAGCGCACCGAGATGAGGTGTCGTCAACTGCCTGCTCCCCTTGTCGCGTCGACCGGTTGCTGTAGTAGCCGACCTGCTGTTTCCTCAGCAACCCGTTTTGGGCTGGTAGCCGTGGAGGAAGGCCCGCACCCCGGCGGTGATGAGGGCGGTGCGGGCCGGGGCGGACAGCGGCGCGGCGCCATGGTGGCTGTGCTCGGAGACCGCGCCGGAGGTCAGCAGCAGGAAGTGGTCGGCCGCCAAGGCGGCATCATCCACGTTCAGGGCACCGAGGTCGGCCAGGCGGTGCAGCTGGTGGGCGAGTTCGCGCTGGGTGCGCTGCGGCCCGGACCGGTCCCACGCCTGGAGCAGGCCGTGCGGCAGGTGTGCGGCCTCGGCTCGCATCCGGTGCACGACGGCGAAGTGGTCGGCGAACTCGGCGCGCGGTCTGTTCCAGGCCGTGGCCAGGGCGAGCAGGGCCGCCTCCAGGCGGCCCTGCTCGCTCACGGGTCCCAGGTGCCGCTGGGTGAGGTCGACCAGGACGTCGGCCACTCGTGTGGAGCTGTCTTCGATGACTGCGGCGAACAGCTCCTCCTTGCCTGTGAAGTGGTTGTAGATGGTGCGGGTGGACACTTCCGCCTCGGCGGCGATGGACTCGATGCCGGCGGCGGTGAACCCCTCACGGCCGAACACGGCGCGGGCTGCCCTGGTGATAGCTTCACGCTTGGCGACGCGGCCTCGAGGCGTACCGGTCGTTGCGGTCACGCGCACTCTCTCCCATCTGCAATACACGTATTACTTTTCTGCCATCATTATTGTACTTTCTGGGTATGGTCAACCCCAGTGAACCGGAGAAGAAGGCCGCCGGCACCGGTGGCTCGGACGCCGGCGAGGGCGCGGCTGCGGGGCATACGCGGTGGGGGACGGTTGCTGTCTCGGCGCTGGCCACGCTGCTGGTGGCCAGCGAACTGAGCATGGCGGCTTTCGCGCTGCCGCTCATCGCCGCTGACATGGACGTCACGGGCAGTGCGACGGCGTGGGTGCTGCTGGCTTACCAGTTGCCCCTGGCCGCACTGGCCCTGCCCGCCGGCCGCTGGGTCGACCGCAGTGATCCCCGGCCCGTGTTCGCCGTGTCCCTGCTCCTGGTCGCCGTCGCAAGTGTGCTGGCCTCCGCCGCTCCGCAGTTCTGGCTGCTCCTTCTCGCCCGGGTGCTTCAGGGAATCGCGGCGGCCGCCTACCTCGCCGTCTATCTACCGGTGGTGACCCTGGCCGTACGGCCGGGCCAGCGGGGTCGGGCCATGAGCTACCACGCCACGATCATGATGGTCGGCAGCATCGCCGTCGCCCCCCTCGGCGGCTGGCTGGCCGACGCCTACGGATGGCGTGCGGTGTTCTGGGCCAAGGCGCCCCTGCTGCTGGCCGCCGCCGTGCTGGGCATGCTCACCGTGCCCGCCCGCGCCCGGGGGAAGGACGGCCCGGGTCGAGCCGGGCAGGCCCTGGCCGGGGACGTGCTGCTGATCGGTGCCGCGGTCACCGCCACGCTGGTGGTGATCGAGCAGAGCGGACAGCGCCCTGCCTGGGCGGCAGTCCTCGCCGTCCTCGCCCTTGTTCTGACCGCGGGATGGACACGCCTGGGCACTTCCCGGCCGGTCCTCATGCTCCTGCGCCGCGGTCCACTGGGATGGCCCACGCTGGCGTTGATGCTCAACGCCTCGGTCATCGGACTGATCACCTTCCTTTTGCCGTTCTTCATCAGCGACGTGATGCAACGCGGCCCCGGGCTCCTGAGCACCGCTCTGGTCTTCTTCATCGCCACCAGTGCGCTGGTCACGCCGCTGGCCGGGCTGCTGGCCGACCGCTTCCGTCCTCTGCAGGTAGCCGCCTGGGGCGGCGCTCTGACAGTTGCGGCTCTCCTTCCGATGCTCACTCTCGCCGCGGACGCGGGCCTGGCCGACCTGGCCTGGCGGATGGTGCTGCTGGGCACCGGGATGGCACTGTTCAACTCCCCGAACATGACCGCGATCCTGGACGCCACCCCTGAATCGCACACCGGTACCGTCGGCGGGCTCACCAACCTGGCCCGCACCCTGGGAACCACTCTCGGACCGGCCCTGGCAGCACTCGGCTGGACCCTGGGTTCCGGCGGTACAAGCGGCTTCCGAAGCGGTGTGTGGGCCCTGGTCGTCCTGACCATGGTCGCCTTCGCAGCCCTGCTGGTCGCCAGCCGAGCAGGCCGAAGCAACTGAGCAGGTTTTGCGGGTGAAGGGGCGCTGCTGAGTAATGCAGTGTTCCGTCGGTCAGGTTCGGGCTGCGAGATAGTGGGTCCAGCTGTCGTTGGCGTACCTCGCCCACGTCTCCGCTGTAGAGGGGCTGAGGCCGAACAGATCGGCGACAACGATGGGCGGGAGCGTGGTGACGGCCTCGATCATGGCGGTGTTCCGGGCGCTGAGGACGGGCAGGCCGTGCTGTCGGAGCAGGTTGCCCACTCCGTGAGGGTTGCGGGGCCGATGGGGGAACTTGCCCGGCAGCAGGTAGGGGGAGGACTCGTCCAGAGCCCGGCGCATGCGGGTGGTGGTGCGAGGCTGATCGATCTGGTCCTTGATGAGCTGACCCAACCTGGGTGGGAGCAGTACGGGGTGGCGGTCGATGGTCAGGTACGAGCCGGTGTCGTCCTGGTGGAACCGGTCCGTGGTGATGTCGATGATCTTGGCGATGGGCAGAGCGTAGAGCCGGACCAGAGCGCCGATGATGCGGACCTCGCGGGGCAGGGTGCTGTCGTTGAGGCAGCGGCGAAGCTGCTGGTCGTACTCGTGGGTGGTCTGGAAGTTGACGGCGAACGAGCGTCCTCGCCGGGGTAGTTCGAGTGGGCCGGTAAGACGCCGGGCTGCGGCCCAGCGGATGAAGGAGCCGATCACCACGTGCTGGGTTGGGTGGCTGGTGAGCCAGAGGTCGAAGTCCGCTTGCTCCAGGGAGGCCAGTTGCAGTTCACGCTCGTCGAGCCAGGTCAGGAACTTGATGGCGGCCTGCACGTCCTTGATGTCGCCCGAGGCGGCGCCGTGCGTGTAGCGGCCTCGGGTGGCGCGGCGGCGGGCATCGCGGACGACGTGCCACTCGGCGAAGGGCCGCACGATGGTGGCCTGGTGACCGGGCAGCTGGGGGAGTTCGCTGGCCACCCAGCGTTCCAGTCGGGCGAGGTGTTCATTGCGCTCGGGCAGGGCTCCTGCGACGACGAGCAGGGAGCGAACGTGCCGGGTGGTGGTGCCCTGCGGAAGAGTGTCGAGCAGTTCGTGAGTGACCGGCTCCGAGCGGGCGGCGATCTGGGCGAGCGCCTTGGCGGAGGGGCTGCGACGCAGCCAGCCCAGCACCGGGTAGGGATTTGCCGCGCTGTTCAGAGCGTCGGCCATGGCCTGCAGATGGTCCGGTACGTCACCGTCCTTTCCGCTGAGAAGATCACGGACCCGTTCGTCCAAGACACAGCGGGGACACCGGCCGTTCTCGGAGAGATCACCGGGCTGATCGCACCTGTCGCATCGGGCCCCGGGGTCGTCCTGTCCGCAGCACGTGGCACAAAGGTCGCTGCCGTCATCTGCGCGGCCGATCATGATGCGCGGATCTCCGCATGAGGAGCAGGGCGCCGGCGTGGCACGCCGGGTCTGGTAGCAGCCCGAGCAGACTGGCCCGAGCGGCCAGACCGTCTTCGTGCGCCGGTCATGGCCGCACAGAGCACAGGTGCGGATGGGGCGCGGCCAGCAGGAACGGCAGTGGAAGGCTCCTTGCCGCTGGCTGACCTGTCCGCCGTGTCGCCACCGGCCGCAGACGGTGCACTCGCCCTCCGGTCCGCGGTAGCACCGGACACAGATGCCCGGCTGCCCGCCGGTGCCGCGCACCAGGATCTGCTCGGCCTCGCCGCACACGCCGCACGGACGTTTCGGCCCCTCGTAGCAGGTGCCGCAGACCGGCCCTGCGGGGGTTCGGGCGTTGACCCTGCGCATCCGACCGCAGCCGATGCACGTCCTCTTGGTCCTCGGGGCGCAGTTGGAGCACAGCGCGGTCCCGTCTTCCCGGCGGTAGCCTGGAGGACGCACCCGGTGGCACTTCGCGCACTCGGTGACCACCAGGGGATCGCTGCGGTAGCAGCGTCGGCAGATCGGCCCGTCCTGGCGGCGGGTGACGATCTGGTCGATCTGCCCGCAGCGTCCGCACGGGCGGGAGTTCTCCCGGGCCCAGCACCAACCGCAACAACGCCCTTCAGATGAACGCTTGGTAGGCAGCGGATCCGTGCGTCCGCAGCGGACGCACGTCACCCTTGTAACCGCGTCCGCGTGCCCGGCGGCGTACAACAGGTTCCGCAGCCGGACCACACTCACCGGGCCAGCGACCACCGGGACGGTCAACCCGTCAGGCGCCTGCTCCAGATACCGGGCAAGCTCCCGAACCGGCAGGGGCCCCCACCCCTTCGCCTGTTCGACGGCAGCCTGCGCGGCCCCGGCCGGCAACCCCGGCCCGACAGCCCGGCACAGATGGGCCACCACCCAGGCGCGGGTGCCCTCCAACTCCGCCTGGGCTTCCCGCTGCCGCGGGGTTCGGTAGCTCACGACGGGCCGGGACGGCGGACGACAGTGCGACGCGGAGCCGCCGGAGCCGGCCCCGACGTGCCATCGGCGCTCTTGCGGACCTGAGCGTTGACGACCTCCGGTTTGATCAGGTCGTTCGGTGTGCAGCCCAGGACGTCGCACAAGGCGACCAGGGTGTCCATGCTCAGGCGCTGCGGCGGCTGCGTGACCAGCCGATACACCTGCTCACGCGAGAGCGTGATGCCGCGCTGTGCGAGCAGCGGGACCAGATCCGAGGTCTGGAACATCCCCTGATCGGCCATGAGCTGGCGCAGCTTCCACTGGTAGCCCATCTTCTTGATCACACCGTCACGCTCCAGTCGTCACCCAGGCGGTCCTTCATAGAAGCCTCCAGCAGCTGGTTGCGGTACTCGTTCGAGACGCCCATGTAAATGGCGGTGGTGGCCGCGTGGGAATGACCGACCTGCTCCTGAACGAACCGCGCCGGGTAGCCGAACTCGGTCAGGTGGGTGATGTAGCTGTGGCGCAGGCAGTGCAGGTCGAGATCCTCGTCCAAGCCCGCGTCCTGCCGGGCCGCGACGAAAGCTTCGTTGATCGAGCGGGGCGACAGCCGCCCGACCCGCTCGGTCACCCACAGCGCCGGGTGCCGGCCGGGCGAGAAGCGCGGCCGGATCTCCGCGATCCACTCGTCGAGGACATCGACCGCCCAGTCCATCTCGGGAACGGTCAGCACCGTGCGCCGTTTGGGAGGAGCCCCCTTTGAGGACTTCCCGAATCGCACCATCATGCTGCCGTAGGCGCCGGACTTCGGGGCCTTCCGGTTGCGCCGCAAATCCACCAGGTCGACCCGGGACGACTCGGTACGGCGGGTGCCGTAGGCGTAGATCGTCTTCAGCACCGCCGCGTCCCGCAACGCGGTCAAGGCACATCGGCCTGCTGCTCCTGGTGGTTGCGGGCGCGGTTGGTCAGCCACGCCGCCAGAACGGCGATGACCGCCCCGGAGACGAGCGTGCTGGCCAGCTCGATCAACTTGTCCATGCCTGCAGGCTGACCGCGCGCCAGCCCCGTCGTCCGAGCCGTTGCGCACCTGCCGCACAACCCGCACCCTCCCGTTGCCGATCAATAGCAGGGGCGGCGGCTGGGACGCCGTGAGGCCCCGCCCTGCGCTGCTGTTCCTGTGGTGGCAGACACGTCACTGACAACCTGGTGGGCCCGTCGCACGACGAGCCCACCGCAGTCCCCGGCAACCGCCGATAGAACCCGGCAGTCGGCGGCATCAGGGCGGCCGAGTAAAGAAGAGGGGTTGGCTTGTACCAAGCTGCCGCATCCCATGTTCCCCATCTACATTCTGGTTTCACTCATGTGGCCCGGATGATCCGCTGTCGGGCCGACAATGGAGGCTGTTCCATGCGATTAAGATCCGCTGTCAGTGCTCTTGCCGTTGGGGTGGCGCTGGTCGCCGCCGGCACTCAGACAGCACTGGCGGCCCCGCCGCCGAACCCGGGACCGCCCACGGTCGAAGTGACGGTTCCGGACGCTGAACCTGCGGGCGAAGCAGCATCGTGTGTCTTCTACGCGTCCAAGCCCAACCACAGCGGCTCCACCATGACCGGCACGGGAGGCATCGAGACATGCTCGGGCGGGCCCGCAGCCTGCAACAGCGAGGTGGACCTGCAGTTCTACAACAACTTCTCGGGCAGCTGGATGACGGCCGCATCGAGCGCACGTCAGTACCGGTGCGCTCCACCGCTTCGGTCCACGACTGCGAAGGCCACCTGCACGAACCGTCCCGGCGATCCGAACGTGGGCTGGCGTAGCTTGACCGTCGGAACGATCGTAGGCACCAGCGGCGGTTCGTCGAGCGGCACTGCCTACAGCCCCGTCCTGTACATACCCTGCGCGTAGTGCCACCTGGGAGGGTCTGCGGTAATCAAGGGCCGCTGAGCAACCGCAGGCCCTCCCTCGAAGAGAGGACCCACCGTGACCTCGGACTCCGACCTGCTGTGGCTCCGCTGCGCTCACCTGGGTCGCGTCCTGCTACCACTGGTAGACCAAGATCCAGGTCAGAGGGCTGACCGGCGCAAGAACCTTCGAACCTGGGGAATCGATGAGGAAGTGGGCGAACGGCTGATCGAGATCTTCACGGCCATAACTGCCCATGCCGTCGCGGTCGACGCCTCCATGTCAGCCGCAGAACTCGACAACCTCCCCCTAGACACGGTGGCTGACGCAGCCACCGGCAAGCGTGACTTCCAACTGCTCGCAGGACTCCCCGCCACCTTCACCGACGGCCGTGACGAACAGGCAGTCAATCTCTTCCGCTTGTCCGCCTACGAGGGTGGGCAGGCCAGCCGTCGGCTTTTTCAGCTAAGTAGGGAAGTACGCCATGCACTGATGCTTCTCGCCGGACGCTCTGCCCTGCCGTACGCCACGTGTGGGGATGCCTTCCGTCGGGCATCCGAAAACGCTGTTGGGACCGATGACGCCACGGGTGGCGATGATCCCTAAGACAGCGAGTGCCAGACGGATCGACGGACAGAACAGATCGAGCGTGCGGAACGCGCCGCGGACCCACGGCTCAGGCGTCGTCGAAGCCGTGGTCGAAGCCCTTAAGAACAGGATCAAGCTCGGCAGCGGCGCCGCACAGCGAACACAGCCGAACCCCCGGCTGCTCTGCTGCGTCCAGCGCCCGATCCAAAGCCAGCATCGGCGCCGCGGTCGGCGCCTCTTCACAGTCGACGGCGTGCACAACACCGCCCCGACCGGGACCGCGGCCGCCGGCCTTTGCCAGCACCCAGCCAGTGGGCCGTCGCGGCCCCAACGCCTCCTCGACGGGCGAGAGCGGCGTCAGGTACTCGGTGGGAATGGTGCCGTACGAGACGCCATCCACGGGCCGCACGTGATCAGGGGCGCGCACCCAGACCCGGTACTCGGCAGGCTCCACCGTGTCGCCAGGGCCGTTGCGGTACGCCGGGAGGCCGACCTCGTACCTCCAGCCGTCGGCCACCTGGCGCCGGGACCACAGGCGCGCGACGACTTCCTGGTCCCCGGGCAGCAGCACCGGATGGGCATCGGATCGGGGGCGGAGGAGGTCATCACGCCTCCCACCGTACGGACGGACGCAGGGACGCTGGCACCCGGCACGGCCTCTGCAGAGGCGGACCTCCCGGAAGGGGCTGCTGACCTGGTGCATAAGCTCTCCGACATGAGTGAGGAGAGCCTGCGCGAGATTCTCGGCGACATCGAGCGGTCGGTCCGTGACTTCACCGGGGCCGAAGCCGTCCTCGCGGAAGCCGAGCAGCGGCGCGACCGCACCCGGCAGGCCGTGCTGGAGCAGGTCGAGCAGCTGCGTGCTGAAGTGGATGCCGTCCACGCCCCTGAGCTGATCGGGGTGCTCAGGCACCTGTACTGGCAGCAGCCCGGCATCCACGGACGTCCCTTGGCGGAGGCCGCCGGCCTCCAGCTCCACGACATGCTCGCGGCGATCGGTCCGGCGCCGTCGGGGATCTTCTGTGCCGACTGCGGCACGGAGCTGTTGCGCACCAGCCGCTCGTGGAAGCCCCCGGCTCGGTACGGGCCGCCGCTGTGCCCCCACTGCCTGTCCCTGGAGCGCGACGCACGATCACGGAAGTGGCGGGTCGAAAGCCTGCGGTCCCGCATCGTCGCTGAGGCCCGGGTGCAGGCGCGAGCCATGGACTGGCGCGCCGCTGCCGAGCTGGTGCTGGCCTTCCCGCCGCTGTCCCAGAAAGTCAGCCGCGGCAGCGCCACAGACCAGCAAGAAGGCGTCTGGCGCGGCTGGGAGAACGCCCGGGTGATCCGCAGCCGTCTGATTGCTTCTGCGGCCGCCGGCGACGACACCGTGGGCGTCGCCGTCGACGAGGCACAGCTGCTCGTGGAGACCGCGCTGCGGGTCGCCGACTGGGACACGGCCCGAACCCGACCCGATCACCCACGAACCGGCACTCGCCCTGCTCACCCGTCTGAACCGCGAGGTCCGCGCCACCGTGCACGCCGCTCGGGAGCGCGCAGACGCCGCATACCCGGACGGCTACGAGCCGACCGAGGACGAAGAGTCCGCGGCGTGGCGCGGCACCGGCGGATAACGAGTGGGATCGGCCGTCACCTTGCCGCCACGGCCGACAGGCGGCGTTCAGGGCTGATCGGGCGGGGCGTCCTGCAAGTACCAGCCGTGGGCGGCCATGCACTCCTTCGTCCACTCCATCAGCAGGTGCGCGCCCTCCTGGACGCGGCTCTCGTCATAGCCGCCGCCATCGGCGAACCACTGGGCGAACAGGCCGGCCGCCGGGCGGTCGGGGTCGCCGGTGTCGCAGGCCGGGCACAACTCCAGGTGGATCGGACGCCCGTGTTCGTCGTTCTGCGGCGCCACTCCGCTCATGATGAGGTCGCCCCGGCAGCGTGAACACTGCGGCAGTCGGTCGGCGAACTTGAGAAGTCCCATGGCCAGCCCCCTTGCTCTGGACGTGGCCCCAACCCAAGACCCGCTGCCCTGCGCCGTCAACCCCTTCGACGGGCGACGGAAACCGCCCGGCCGTCAGTCTCTGTCCACAGGTCCGCTCCGGTGAAGTGCTCCTATGACTGATGAGGAGAAGGCACAGCAGGCGGCCCGGACGCGCGCCAAGCTCATGGAGGGCCTCGCCCGTGCGGAGCGGGCCCTGTTCACCCGTCCTGCGCCGAAATCCGCGCGAGCCCAGATGAAATTCCTCCGCAAGCGGGAGAAGGGCTCCACCAAGAGCCTGGCCGAGCGCCTGGGCGTCTCCCGCAAGACGGTGCAGCGCTACCTCTCGGGTGCCTCCACCAAGCCGAACAAACGCCTCCAGCAAGCCCTGGTGAAGGAGACTTAGTCGGAGTGGCAACCGCAGGTCAGGGCACAGGCGAGGCAGCGCGCGACCACTTCGGGCGGGCTCGTCATCAAGTTCCGGGCCACCCTCGGCTTCACCGCGAACGGGTCCTCGGACGACGCCCGGGTACGGGACCTCAGCATCGCCGTGTCACCCTCCCACGCGGCCCGCATCCTGGCGGCGCAGGAGGAAGGTGCGACGGACACCGACCTCCACAATGCGGTCGCGGAGGCCATCGCGGACGCCTATTTCCGTCAAGGTGGTGGCGGTCGCGTGAGCCTGGAGGTGAAATTCCGGGACGCTCAATCACTCGACATTGAGTTTTAGCAGCACGAAATTCAAGACTGCGATAGACCTGTCCGTGACGCCGCGTCCGATGCGTGGCAGCCCGATATCCCGTTCCGTTCTCAGTGACGATTGAGAGGCCCGTGTGAGCACCCCCGTGCCCCGCTCCCGCCGCCGTCCCCGCTTCCCCGCACCCGGCGCGGCCGCGCCCCGCCAGCCGGTCGACCAGGCGAAGGTCGGCCGCCGCGCGGTGCGCCGCCGCGCCGCTGGTCATCCCAGCGGTGCGCCGCCGCGCCGCTGGGATGACCGCCACCGAGGCCGCGGCCGCGCTCGAGGACGCCCGGCTGCAGCAGCACATGGACCGCGACCGCGAGGACCTGGCCGACGACGAACGCGGCCCGGCCGAAGTCGCTGAGTGGGAACGCATCGCGCAGCTGCTCGCCACGACCGGCGGGACGTACGACCCGGAGGGCGACGCCGTCGTCCAGGACGAGCTCGCTGCTGACCGGCGAGCCGAGGAAGTCGAACAGCAGCGCCTCCAGGAGCAGCAGCAGCTTGCCGCCCGCGCCGACGAACTCGCCGCGCACGTGCGAGCCGGCCGACTCGACCGGACCGTGGAGACCCGGCCGGGAGATGAGGCCGCCCGCGACGTCCTGATCCACCGGGGCGACTACCACCCGGTGGTCGACGGCTGGCTGGCGCAGGCCTTCGCCGACCGCTCCGGCCACTACGCCGACCCGGCCGCCAACGGCGAGCTGGAGTTCGCCGGCCGACTCGCCCAGGCCGACCCCGAGGCCACCGACGCGCTCGCCGCCTGGCTGGAGCACAGCCTCGCGCCCGCCGAACTGGCGGAAGCGGGCGACCGGTGAGCGCGGGCGACCAGGTGGTGGCCTCCTGGGTGCAGTCGACCGGCTGCGGCACCCGGTACGAGGACCTGACGGCCGACGGCCAGGTCCACGTCGACTACGCACCGCCGCTCGCAGAGCCGTACTTCGAGGGCGACGACGACCCGGACTACAACCCGATCTGCTCGTGCCCGCGCGTCCCGAAGCAGTTCTGCATGGAGTGCGCCGGCTGCGCCGCCCGCGGACAGTGCACCGGTCCCCACGTCTGGCCGCCCCTCCGAAACTGACCACCGACGCCCCCCTCAGCCCAGCGCTCCCGTGAGGCAGTCGGGGGTGTCCTGTGACAGCGATCCTTGACCGATTGCCACTGAAGTTGGACCATTGCACGGTTCGTGTCATCGCACCTGGACCGGCCTGGTCAGGACGCTGCTGGGCGGTGTCAGTCCTCTGCTGGACGATCTGGCCATGCTGATTGCAACCAACGAGCGCGGCCATGTGGTGAAGCGTCCATCCAAGCCTGCGATCGGGACGATGCCGGCCAAACTGCGGCGGGGGAACGCCTACATGGTCCTGGAGCTGGGTGGAGGAGGAGCTGCCTGGTAGGCGCCGGTCCAGGTTCGCTGTCACAGGACAGTCGTGTGCCATCGAACGTTGGCCGCCTGTCAACGAACCTCGAGTGACGCGAGTTTGCGTCATCGAAGTTTGATCATCGCATGTCAAAGCCTCGTGATGGCCGAGTCGGGCCCAGTTGAGCGACCGCACGGCCGGCGCAGTCGAGCGTGAGGATCCGAAGGCTTTGTGTGTCCTCAGGGGCCCAACACCGCCAAGCCATGCGGCTGGCACTCGATGGCAGGAGACGTCAGCCGAACAAGCCCAGGGCGCCGTTGCTAAGCAAGCCGAGCGCTTGCAAGAGATTCCCTCCCGCATCCAACACACCGTTGAGGATTGCGTCTACGGCTCCGAACGGCAGGGCGGCGAGGCCCTGCAAGGGGTCGGCGGGGGCGGCGCTTGCCGTGGCAGCACTGCCGAGCACAGCGGACGCCGTGAGCGCGGAGGTAACGAGCACAGAACGCATGCGCATCAAGGGCTCCTTCAGAGCGGTTGCAAGTGATCAACTCACAAACGTGCAACACGAAGCCCGCGTCACGGACAGAGCACGAAGATCACTCGGCCGCCCCACAGAGCCAAGCGCCGACCGACCCAGGGAACCGGCGCGATGACAAACGACCCTGATCGATTGCCAAGCGATCTTGACGTTCCGCCGTGGCCGCTGACGGCGCTGATGGCCTCTTCTTGTGACATGCCGCAGGCTGCGCTGTTGATCGTTGCGGGAAGCGGGGTCGGCTAGGCTCCGCTGACGTCTGCACCATTACGGACTGTGATGGTTCATCGCCATACGGAAAGGGCTGAAGTGATGTCTGAATCCCGCGAATTGCAGGTGGTGGCGTCTCCAGTCGTCGGGACCTTTCATGCGGCGCCCCCGCAGCCGAACGCAAGTCCCTTCGTGGCGGTGGGCCAGTCCGTGCGAGAAGGCGACACGCTGTGCATTGTGGAAGCGCAGGGGTTGATGAACGAGATCCCGGCGGAAAGGGCCGGCGTCATCGCGGAGCGGCTGGTTGACCACGGCGCTCCCGTGGAGTATGACCAGCCGCTGTTCACCATCAAGTAGGGCGGGCCGACCTGGACCGCGCGACTGGACGCCGAAGACCTCCAGCACGCTCTCGTCAGCGCGCACTTGCCCGTCGCCGCCCGCGCGACCGCCGGCGAGTAGCGGCTCCTGCAACGATCAGATCCCCCTCCGCTGCCGATCCGCAACAGCACCTAGCCCACCGGCTGGCGCCGTGACGCTTCTCGTGTGGACAAGCTCATCGACCTCCTGGTCAACGCGACGATCGCCTGGCGACTGACCAACCTCTCCCGCGACCGCGCCGACCGAGCAGCGGAGAAGGAGAGCCTGCGCACGCAAGCCGACGCCCTCACCGTCGCTGTCCTCGACCTCCAGCACGCAGCCGCCGTCAACCGCATCCTCTGGGAGTGGCACGCCAGCCGAGTCCGCGAGACATTCCCGATGCCGCATCACCCTCTCGGATCCCGGTAGACGGCTATCGGTCAAAGGCCAGTGACAATCGATCAAGATCGTTTGTCAGAGGTCATGGGCGAACGGAGGCGACGCCATGGAGCCCGCCGCCCTGCTCATCCGGCACGGCATTGAGCCCGCACGCCTGGAGGCGGCGCCGGCCCCGTCCGCGCGCCGGGAGACCCTCGCCCGCGTCCAGGCCATGCCGCCGCGCCCTGCTCCGTGTGCGGCGACCACGCCCGCACTGCCCGCGCCGTCGACTTCCCGGACGGTGGCTCGCGGTGGGTGGACCTGTGCCGCGAGCATGGCCTTGCCGTGATGCGGCGCTTGCCGCTCACGGCGCCCGTGGAGATCCTTGCTGATCTCCGCGCCGCTGCCGCGGAAGCGGGCCTGGTCGTCCTGGTCGGCCAGGAGGCCGACGCCGCACGGGACCGGTGTCCGCACGAGATGTGAGCGTGGCTGCGGGTGGGGCCGGGCGGAGGCAAGACGGCCAATCCGGCCGATCTGGCAGGTATTTGCCGCCATCCTTGCAGGACGCAGACGTCCCAGGAACGTGTGCTGGCTACAACCTGACGGTGGATCGTTCTCTGCGGGTGGGGGTTGTCTGTGCTGACGATCAATGTGGCGGTGCTGCTGGCGGTCATCATCGTGGTGCGACTGGGCCGGCGTACCCAGGCACGCAGCCGCAACGACGAGAAGCTGACCGTGCTGATCGTCCTGGTCTTCGGGATCCTCGTGGCGCCGACCGCGTTCGGGCAGGGGGTGCTGGACGTGGTGGGGGAGCTGGCCGCGGGCATCACCGACTCCAGTCGCTGAGCAAGGCCGCACTGTGCCGATTCCTCTCTGACGGAGGCTGGCGCCTCGCGTGTCTCGGCCCGGGACCGTTCTATTCTGTTCGAGGCGGCTGCTGCTCGTGCTGCTCGCCCGCCAGACAAGGAACAATGATGACGACTGCCATGCCCCCGGTGACCGAGCCTGATACTTCGGCGCGGACCTGTCCCGGTGACCAGGTCGACCCCTGCACCAAGTGCCAGCGGCCGACCCACCGACACGGGCCCGGAGCCCGCAACTCTCTGTGTGAGTGGTGCGACGCTGAAGCAGTGGCGAGGTGGGGCGCAAACCTCAGAGCAGTCGGCCGCTCCTGACTCACAGCCGGAACGCATCGAGCCGGCCGCGCCCACCGCTCATACGCTCTTCCCGTACGGCTCTAGACGCCGCTCGCCTCATGGATCCCGCAGGAGCACGCTGGAAGTGTGACCAGCGCGCCCATCGTCGTGCACCGGCCCTCCCCGTCAGGCGGCCGGAGAGTCTCCGTGCACCTTCGCGGACGCGACGAGATCCTCGGTACCGCCTACAGCGACCACGACCTGGTGGTGTTCCTCGAAGGCGCCGGCATCGTCGATCCGGAGGCCGTCCTCGATCAGCCGCAGTGGGTGGAATGGCGCGATCGCCCGGCCCACGACTTCGGCGCCGCCTGACGCTCGGGGCGTGGTAGGCATCAGCCGTGACGTGGACGTTGCCGGATCCGACGCTCACCACGCCGGTGGCCGGCCCCGTCCTGCCGCCTGGCGCCGCTGCGGAGCCGAAGTGGGACGGCTACCGTGCCCAGCTCGCCCGCTACGCCGATGGCCGGGTGCTGCTGCGCTCGCGGCAGGGCACGGACATGACCGCCGCGTTCCCAGAAATCCTGGACGCCGCCCTGGCGCAGCTGCCCGACGACACCTGCCTGGACGGTGTTATGTGACCTGTACGGGTGTCTCAGCCCCAGGGTGTCTCCGGCGGTGCGCCTCCGTAGACGAGACGCGTTCGCCGCCGATGGTTCGGGGAGCTGAGAAAGGCAATAGGGCCGTGCGGCCGTCGGCGCGACGCGGATAGCCTGCCGCCATGAAGCGGATGCAGCGGGCTGCTGGCGCGGTCGTCGGCTCGGCGGTGGGTGACGCCCTGGGTGGCCCGTTCGAGTTCGGTCCCCCGGGAGCGTTCTCGGCCCGGTTTCCTGCGCCTGGTGTCGGTGGTGAGATGTGTGGAGGCGGTGGCTGGGATTCCGGTGAGGCGACAGACGACACGCAGATGGCCGTCCTCGTTGCGGAGTCGCTGCTGGAGCAGGGCGGGCTGGATCTGCCGGATATCTTCGCCCGCTTCCAGCGATGGGCAATATCAGACCCCAAGGACATCGGTTTGCAGACCGAAGACGTCCTGACCAACGGCATGCCCTGGGACCTCGCCGCTGCGATCCATTTCCAGGTCAACCAACGGGCAGCGGGAAACGGCTCCTTGACGCGGGCGTCGACCTCCGCGGTCTACTTCGCGGCCGCCGGCCAGGAAACCACCATGGACGCAGCCCGCCGCATCGCTGCCCTGACCCACGGTGACCGCGCGGCCTGGGAAGGCACTGCGATCTTCCACGAACTCATCCGCGTCACGTTCGAGGACATCGACCCCCTCACCGCGCTCCCAGACGTCCTCGCTCTTGTCCATCCCGACCACCGCAGCCGCTACACCACCGTCCTTGCACCCGACTGGCACCCCGACCGGGCAACCGAGTTCAACGGTGCCGTGTGGCCCTGCCTGGGCTCCGCCGTCTGGGCCCTGCGCACCACCACCAGCTTCGAAGACGCGATACGCGCGGCCATCGACCTCGGCGGCGACACGGACACCGTCGCCGCGGTGACCGGAAGCCTCGCAGGGGCGTACTACGGACTGGACGCCATCCCCGCCCACTGGACCCAGCCACTTCATGTCCCCCTCCCGGGCTTCGACGGACGGGTGCTGAACCTGGTAGACCTGCTTCACCTCGCTCACCGCCTCCTGGAGGGAGGCCGCCGGTGAGACACACGCGGTAGCTCACATAAACGGGGAGCTGGTGGTGTGGGAGTCCGGCCGTCTCGCGTTCGAGCGGCTGCAGCAGCGCCTGGCCCGCCGCCGCGGCGGCGGGGCTCTGGCGGCCGCGCGTACCTGGCCCGCCCACCTGGTCGTGTTTGACGTCCTGCGTCTGGACGGCACCGACCTCACCACCCGGCCCTATGCCCGCCGCCGGGCCGCTCTGGAGACGCTGTTCGCGGACGCGCCCCTGACCACGCCGTTCACGCTATGCCCGTCGACCACCAACCCGGACACCGCGCGGGAATGGCTCACCTGGACGTCCGCCGGCCTGGAGGGCCTGTGCTTCAAGAGGCTGTCGGAGTCGTACCGCTCCGGGGCCAGGGCATGGGGCAAGTACAAGGTCCGCGCCACTACCGAGGCCATCGTCGGCGCCGTCACCGGCCCCACGGCCGCGCCCCGCACCCTGCTGCTCGGCCGCTACGACGACACGGGCGCGCTGCGCTACACCGGCCGTACCGTCCCGCTCGCCCGCACTGCGGCGGCCTCGCTTGCGGAAGCGTTGACCCAGGCTGTAGGCGAGCATCCGTGGGCAGGACGTACGTTCACCGCCGGGTGGGGTAGCCGCGACGTCCTGGACGTCGCGCTCGTCGATCCGCAGCTCGTAGCAGAGGTCGACGTGGACGTCGCCCGCGACGCCGTCGGTCGGTGGCGTCATTCCGTGCGTCGGCACCGTGCTCGCCTGGACCTGTCCGTCTCCAACGTTCCGCCCTTCGACCGGGAAGACGGGTTGACGCCACCTATCGGCAGGGGTGGTCGGGCGGGTTGAGGGGCTGGCGCAGGTCGAGGTAGCAGCGCAGTCGGACGCCTGGCTGTCCGGCCTCCCGCGTGGTGCGTTCCACCGACGTCGTCGCCCACCGGGCGGCGAGCGCGGTGTGGAAGGCGAACGCGGTCTCGTCGTCGGCCGCGGCGACGTCGACCACGATCAGGCCGGGTCCGGACACGTGCACTTCGTTGATCGCTTCCATGACCGGCACGCCGCGACGCCCTGGAGCGGCGGTTCTCGTTCCGCTTCGTATTCACCCCTGCGGGGGCTCCTGCTCGATCTCTCTCCGGCAAGCGCCGCCTCACCAGGGGCAAAGCCCTGCGGCTGAAGATGAGTAGACACATTTCCTTCACTTAGCCGCCATGGTGTGATCACTTCCGGTGGGCTCCGTGCGCTCTATTCGCACCACTGAGGGGGATTCCTCATGCGCATCAGGCGCACTGTGACCGCTGCCGCGACCACGGTGGCCGTCGCCGCACTCGGCCTGGCCGCGGCCGTTCCGGCTCAGGCCGCCGAGTACTCCTCGGCCCTGAAGATCAAGGGCGTGCAGTACGACGCTCCGGGCCGGGACTCCAGCAAGTGTTCTGGCGGGAACACCGCGGCCCACAGGCGGCTCGACAGCCTCCGTGATCAAGACTTCATTCCGGGTGGAGCAGCCGTCGGACGGATTGTCACCACTGTTCCAGTGGCGCAAAGCATCACGGTCGTAGCCGTCACGGGACTCGGCATCGACCGGCAGGCGGGTGACGGCTTCGGCGACGGGGAGCGTCTGGGCCGCGTGGGTGGGTGGCGTGGACGAGGTGATGGACAGGGCAGCGAGGAGCGCGGCGACCAGGCGCGTAGCACAGAGGTGACCATGTGCCGTTGATTG
>NZ_JBIWGG010000019.1:0-56013 GCF_044763415.1 Streptomyces sp. NPDC096048 | reverse complement strand
TACTGCAGGGGGGACCCTGTGGGAGAGTAGGACGCCGCCGAACAATTATTCAAAGGGAAACCCCGCACCGGGAACGGTGCGGGGTTTTCTGCGTTCACGGTCGCGTTTACTGTCTTCCTATGCGCTACGACCTGGTTATCTTCGACAACGACGGCGTCCTCGTCGACAGTGAGCCGATCTCCAATCGGCTGCTGTCCGGCTATCTGACCGAGCTGGGACACCCGACGTCGTACGAGGACTCCCTTCGGGACTACATGGGTGCCGCGATGCACCGGGTTCATGACCTGATCCTGGAGCGGACGGGCCGGCGGCTGCCCGAGGACTTCGACGACGTCTTCCACGGGCGGGTGTTCGCCGCCTTCGAGCGGGACCTGGAGCCCGTGCCCGGGGTCGTCGGCGTGCTCGAGAAGCTCGCGGCGGACGGGGTGGCCTACTGCGTGGCCTCTTCCGGGAGCCACGAGCGGATTCGGGTCGGGCATCGGAAGACCGGCCTGGACCGGTGGTTCGACGACGAGCGGATCTTCAGTTCCCAGGACGTGGGGCGGGGGAAGCCGGCGCCGGACCTGTTCCTGCACGCCGCCGAGCGGATGGGGGTCGCTCCGGAGCGGTGTGTGGTGATCGAGGACAGCCCGCTCGGTGTGCGGGCGGCGGCCGCGGCCGGGATGGATGTGTACGGGTTCACCGCGATGACGTCCGCCGCCGAGCTGGACGGGGCCACTCGTCTCTTCGGGGACATGGGGGAGTTGGCCGACTTGCTGGTGCGCTAGCTGAGGGGAATTCACCTTTGGCTGGATCTACCCACGGGTAAGCCGGAGCCCTACGCTCGCCGCCATGACTGATGTGCTGAGGCGCGGCAGGGTCTCGTTGGCGTTCGGTTTCTTCGCCCAGGGTGTCGCATTCGCCCTGCTCGTCACGCGCATCCCGGCCGTCCAGGACAGGTACGGCGTCTCCGACGCGCTGCTGCCCGTCTTCCTGGCCGCCGTGCCGATTCTGGCCGGTGTGGGGAGTGTGGTGACCGGGCGCCTGGTGCGGCGGGTGCGGCCGAGTCGGTTGCTGCGCTGGTCCCAGCCCGTGGTGCTGCTGGCGCTGCTCGGTGTCGGGGCGGGGGACCGGGTGGCGGTGCTGGCCGTCGCGCTGGCCGTCTTCGGGCTTGCCGTGGGTGCGCTGGACGCGTCGATGAACATGCTGGGGGTGAGCCTGCAGCGGTCGTACCGGCGCAGCATCATGCTGGGGTTCCACGCGGCGTACAGCCTGGGCGGGATTCTGGGGGCCTCGCTGGCCTGGGCGGGGGCGCACTGGGATCTCGCGTTGTGGGTGTCGTACCTGCCGGTCGTGGCGGTGCTGGTGCCGGCCGCGTTGGCGGGCAGCCGGTGGTACGTCGACGGGGAGGGCCGCGGTGCGGAGGGGGCGCGGAAGGGGGAGGGCGCGGGCGTCGGGTTCAAGGTCCTGTTGCCGCTGTGTCTGGTGATGACGTTCGCGTACATCGGGGACTCGACCGTCTCCAACTGGAGCGCGAAGTACCTCCAGGACGTGCTGGGGAGTTCGGAGCAGCTGGCCACAGTGCCGTACAACGTGTACATGGTGACCACGCTGGTGGGGCGTGCCGTCGGGGACTTCGGGGTGCGGCGGTTCGGGGCCGTGGCGGTGGTGCGGGGCGGGGCGGTCGTCGCGGCGGGTGGGTTCGCCGTGGTGGCGGGGGCGCCGGGGGCCTGGGTGGGGATGCTCGGGTTCATGCTGCTGGGGCTGGGGTTGTGCGTGCTGGTGCCGCAGACGTTCGCGGCGGCGGGGCGGCTCGCCGCAGAGAGGGACGGCCGGCCTGGGGCGTCGGATGCCGCGGTGGCGCGGCTCAATGTCTTCAACTACGTCGGTTTTCTGGTCGGTTCGCCGTTGGTGGGGGCGCTGGGCGATGCCTGGAGCTATCGCGGGGCCATGCTCGTACCGATGGTGTTGGTGCTGGTGACGGTCGTGTACGCCCGGTCGTTCGAGGCTCGACCGGACCGATACGGTGGCGGGCATGAGCGGCCGCGCACAGCTGATGTGGGACGAGGCAGTAACGGGCTATGACTTCGGCCCGGATCACCCGATGGATCCGGTCCGGCTCGCCCTGACCCGAGGACTGGTCGGTGCCCTGGGGCTCGACCGTGAGGTGGAGGTCGTCGCGGCGCGGTCGGCCGGGGAGTCGACGCTGCGGCTCGTCCATCGGCAGGACTACATCGAGGCGGTCAAGGCGGCCTCCGTGGATCCGGGCGCGGCGGACGGTTCGTACGGGCTCGGGACGATCGACGATCCGGCCTTCGCGGGGATGCACCAGGTGTCCTCGCTGATCGCCGGGCAGTCGGTGGGGGCGGCGGAGGCGGTGTGGCGCGGTGACGCGCTGCACGCGGTGAACTTCGCGGGCGGGCTGCACCATGCGATGCCGGGTGCGGCCTCGGGCTTCTGCGTGTACAACGACGCGGCGCTGGCGATCGCGCGGCTGCTGGAGCTGGGGGCCGAGCGGGTCGCGTACGTGGATGTGGACGTGCACCACGGGGACGGGGTGCAGGCGGCGTTCTGGGAGGATCCGCGGGTCCTGACGGTCTCGCTGCACGAGCATCCGCGGACGCTGTTCCCGCAGACCGGGTGGCCGGAGGAGACCGGGGCGGACTGCGCGGAGGGGTCGGCGGTGAATGTCGCGTTGCCCGCGGGGACCGGGGACGCGGGGTGGCTGCGGGCGTTCCACGCGGTGGTGCCGGAGGTGATCGCGGACTTCCGGCCGCAGGTGCTGGTGACACAGCACGGTGCGGACACGCACTTCGAGGATCCGCTCGCGCATCTGGCCGTGTCGTTGGACGCCCAGCGGGCGGTGCAGGTGGCGTGTCATGAGCTGGCGCACGAGTACGCCGGGGGGCGGTGGGTGGCGCTGGGGGGCGGGGGATACGCGGTGGTGGATGTGGTGCCGCGGTCGTGGACGCATCTGGTGGGGATCGCGGCCGGGCGGCCGGTGGAGCCGGAGACGGTCATTCCGGAGGGGTGGCGGCAGGAGGTGTTCGCACGGACGCGGCAGCTCGGGCCGATGCGGATGACTGATGGGCGGTGGCCGGTGGAGTGGGCGTCGTGGGAGGCGGGGTACGACCCCGCGGATCGGCTGGACCAGGCGGTGGTGGCGGCTCGGCGGGCGGTGTTTCCGCTGCGGGGGCTTTTGGCTTGACGAGGCGGTGACTGGAGGGGCGGCGACGACTGCCCGCGGCTGGGGTGGCGACGACCGCTCGCCGCGGCGGCGGGGCGGGAGGGTTACGCCGGTCGTGGGTATGTTTTCGCGTTCCCCGTCGGGGAGGTGGGGGGAAGCGGCAGCATCGTTTTTGTGCTGACCCGTGGAGCTCTTCGGGCTCATCTTCTGGCCGTGCGTCTTGCCGGGGTCGTGGCGACTTCCCGGGAGGTGAGTCTGCGGAGTTACCGGTTGTTCGCCGCGCGGGATCCACGGGTGCTGATCGGGATCGATCCGGCGGGGGAGTGGGGGCAGCGGGAGCTGCTCGGGCTGATGGCGGAGCGGTGCGGGGTTTCGGCCGATCCGCACGATACTTCGGGCCAGGACATGATTGATCCCGACCGGACGCTGGCCGCGTTGGACGCCTTCGCCGGCCGGCTCGCCGCGGTCGCTCAGCGTCGCGGACCGGTCCTCCTCGGCACCGGGCACCCCCACCGGCTGCTCGGCTTCTACGCCGCCTTGGCCGAGGCGCTGTCGGCGGCGGGATGTGCTGTCCTCACCCCGGCGCAGGGTCGCTGTGTCGACATATTGACCCGGTTCGGTCTACGCACGTACAACCTCGACTACGTCCGGGGAGTCGCGTTGGTGCGGGAACCCGGCGCCGGGCGCGCCGGTGGTGAGCCCGGCGCACACACGCATTCACCGCTCCCGGTTCGTACCGTGCTGGCCGCCGCGGCCGACGCCGGCGGCCCGCTTCCCGAGCTGGTGATCGGGGACCACGGTTGGGTCTGCGGAGCAGGTCAGCTGGGGTTCGAGGCCATCGGGCCGGCCGATACGAACGATCCCGCGCTCTTCGTCGGTGAGGCGGAGGGGGCCGTGTCCGTCGCCGTTCCACTTGATGACGCTGTGCGGTCCGAGTACTACCGGCCGCTCACCCGCTACGTACTCAATCGGGCGTGTCTGTCACGGTAGGGAAGCGATGGGTGCACCTCTTCCCCATTCGCATCACCCGCCCCTACATTGGGGAGTGAGCACGCAGCGACGAAGAGTCACCGGAAGGGGAAGCCGGTGGCCGTCGAGTGCGGAAGGTTCAGGTGTGTCATGGCTGCAGCTGGCGAAAGGCCTCTGAACGAGGTTCAGTTCCTTACCGTGGCGGAGGTCGCCTCGGTGATGCGCGTGTCCAAGATGACCGTGTACCGGTTGGTGCACAGCGGTCATCTGCCCGCGATCCGGGTGGGACGGTCGTTCCGCGTCCCGGAGCAAGCGGTTCACGAGTACCTCCGCGAGAGCTACGTGGGGGTGGAAACGGCCTGACGACCTCGATTACGACCTCAGCGCTCGGGCGGGTAGGCTAGCCCCTCGTAGGTCGTGTGGGCCCATGGCGCCCAACAACCGAGTGATGAGAAGTGAGCGAGGGTAGTCGTGGGCTCTGTTATCAAGAAGCGGCGCAAGCGGATGGCCAAGAAGAAGCACCGCAAGCTGCTGAAGCGCACGCGCGTTCAGCGTCGCAACAAGAAGTAAGCGACGCTGCGCCGTCAGCGTGTCCTGTGGCCCCCCACCGCATCCGGTGGGGGGCCACAGTCGTATCCGGTACCTGAAGACGCGTACGACCAGGACCACGACCGCGAATTCTCGTCACTTGCTGCATCCGGCGGTCATCACAGTGCAACACCGACCGGCTAAGTTGGCCCGCGGGCGGGGAACCCGGCAGGCTACGGAGTAGGGCGGAAGGAAGGCGCTGATCTTGGGCAAGGTCGTGCTCGTGACCGGAGTGGCCCGTCAGCTGGGGGGCCGGTTCGTGCGGCGCATCCAGCGTGATCCCGACGTGGACCGGGTCGTCGGCGTGGACGCCGTCGCGCCGGAGCATCATCTGGGCGGCGCGGAATTCGTCCAGGCGGACATCCGGCAGTCGGCCATCGGGCGCATCCTCGCCGAGACGGGGGCCGACACGGTCGTCCACCTGGACGTCACGGGCACGCCGCTGGGCAGCGGCAGCCGTACGTCGGTCAAGGAGACCAACGTCATCGGCACGATGCAGCTGCTCGGTGCCTGCCAGAAGTCGCCGACCGTGCAGCGCCTGGTGGTGAAGTCCAGTACGAACGTCTACGGGTCCGCGCCGCGCGACCCGGCCGTCTGCACCGAGACCACCGCGCCCAAGTCGCTGCCGAGCGGCGGCTTCGCCAAGGACGCGGTCGAGGTCGAGGGGTACGTGCGGGGTTTCGCGCGGCGTCGGCCGGACGTGGCGGTGACCGTGCTGCGGTTCGCCAACATCCTCGGCCCGAGCGCGGACACGCCGCTCGCCTCGTACTTCGGGCTGCCGGTGCTGCCGACGGTGTTCGGCTACGACCCGCGGTTGCAGTTCGTGCACGAGGACGACGTGATCGAGGTGCTGCGGATCTCCTCGCACGAGCCGCGGCGGGGCACGCTGAACAGCGGCACCTTCAACATCGCCGGCGACGGTGTCCTGCTGCTCTCCCAGTGCTCGCGCCGACTGGGCCGTCCCACGGTGCCGCTGCTGCTGCCCGCGGTCACCTGGGCGGGCTCGCTCGTGCGTACGCTGGGGATGACGGACTTCTCCCCCGAGCAGATCCGGCTGCTCACCCACGGGCGGGCGGTGGACACCACGCAGATGCGCGAAACCCTGGGTTTCCGGCCGAAGTACACGACGGCCGGGGCGTTCGCGGACTTCGCGCGCGGTCGCGGTGCCGGGCTGCTGCCGCCCGAGGCCCTCGCGGGGGCCGTCGACCGGATCGCGGAGCTGTCCCTGCGGGGCAGTGGCCACCTCCCGACGCAGAGCGCCAACTGAGGAGCGCATCAACGATGGCGGACGCCAAGGTCATTCCGTTCGACGACGACCGGTCGCGGGGGAGCGGCCAGAACGCGGCCCAGCGCCCGGCGCGGCGCCGCGGCGCGGGGAGCCGGCGCAAGGGGGCGGCGGAGTCGGTGCCGGTCCGTGAGGTCCAGCCCCTGCCGGTGCGGGGGGCCGCGCAGGACGATGAGTCGGTGGCACATGAGTCGCCCGAGTCGTCCGGGGTGCCCGAGTCGCGGGCGGAGGACGCGGACGGTGGTCTGGAGCGGCGTATCGCGGGCGGTCTGGCCTTCCTGCGCCGTCGGCTCACCGGCGACTACGAGGTCGACGACTTCGGCTACGACGCCGAGCTCACCGACCAGGTGCTGATGTCCCTGCTGCGGCCGGTGTACGAGAAGTACTTCCGGGTCGAGGTGAAGGGCGTGGAGAACATCCCGTCCGAGGGCGGTGCGCTGATCGTCGCCAACCACTCCGGGACGCTGCCGCTGGACGGGCTGATGATGCAGGTCGCCGTGCACGACCATCATCCGGCCGACCGGCATCTGCGCCTGCTGGCGGCGGACCTGGTGTTCGTGCTGCCGGTGGTCAACGAGCTGGCGCGCAAGCTCGGGCACACGCTGGCCTGTGCGGAGGACGCCGAACGGCTGCTCGGTCAGGGCGAGCTGGTCGGGGTGATGCCGGAGGGCTTCAAGGGCGTCGGCAAGCCGTTCAGCGAGCGGTACAAGCTCCAGCGGTTCGGGCGCGGCGGCTTCGTGTCCACGGCGTTGCGGCAGGGTGCGCCGATCATTCCGTGCTCGATCGTCGGGGCGGAGGAGATCTATCCGATGATCGGCAACGCCAAGACGGTGGCGCGGCTGCTGGGCTTTCCGTACTTCCCGCTGACGCCGACCTTTCCGTGGCTGGGGCCGCTGGGTGCGGTGCCGTTGCCGACGAAGTGGACGATCCAGTTCGGTGAGCCGATCCCGACGGACGGCTATCCGCCGGAGGCGGCCGAGGACCCGATGCTGATGTTCAACTTGACCGACCAGGTCAGGGAGCAGATTCAGCACACGCTCTACAAGCTGCTGGTGCAGCGGAGGTCGGTGTTCTTCTGACGTGCGCCGGTACGTCGGTGGGGGTGCCCTCCCTGTGCAATGCGGGGAGGGCACCCCCACCGGCTCAGTCGGCGTCCTCGCCCTCGATGCCCAGGCCGGGCAGGAGGCCCGGGAGGAGGGGCGGGAGGGTGACGTCCGGCTCGGCGGGCAGGGTGTCGTCGCCCGTCGGCGGGGAGGCGGTGCCGGTGTCCTTCGGCGGGTCGAGCAGGCCGCCCGTGCCACCGCCGAGCAGGCCGTCGTCCTTCTGGCCGGAGTCGGCCGACTGGCTGGGGCTGCCGCTGCCCGTGCGTCCGCGCTCGGACGTACCGTCGTCGCCGTTGCCGGGGGCCGACGACGAGTGGCTGGAGCCGGGGGTGTCGGTGGTCGCCGACTCGGAGCCGCCCTGGCGGCCGCCGTCTCCGGTGCCGTCGTCCTGGGCGGGCGGCCGCGGCAGCATGGACTGCAACGGCGCCACGTCGTCCTCTATGGCGTCGAAGACCGACGACACCTGCTCGCTGACGTCCCCGAGCTGCATGGGCAGGCGCTCGCGCAGTGCTCCCCAGGTCTCCCGGTGGGACTGGGAGAAGGCGGAGAGTGCCTGCATGGGGGCCAGTGAGTCGGGGTCGCGGGCGTAGGCCGCGCTGAGCAGGCGATGGCCCTCGGACGCGTCGTGCCGCATGCCGGACAGGGCGCGACGGACCTCGCCGAGGGACTCGTGGTCGAGGGGCCCGCTGCGGTCGCGCTCCATCAGCCGACGTGCTTCGTTCAGCCGGGTGGAGGCCAGGTCCAGGTAGGCCCGGCCGCGCTCGTCGTCCCCGTCGGCGAGGCCGAGGCGGAAGTCCTCTATGCCGCGCTTGAGGCCGTAGAGCGAGTCGCCGGGCAGGGCGTCCGAACTGGCGGCGGCGACTCCGCCGAAGGCTCCCGCGGCCACGCTCACGCTCAGTCCGCCCGCCGTGAGGCCCTTGGCCAGCCGCGAGCGCGGCCGGAACCTCTTCAGCGGGGCCGCCCGGTGGGTGCCGCGCGCCCGGCGTTGCTCCGGGACCGAAGTGTCCGCCGCCCCGCCGCCCGCGGTGCCCTCTTGCAGCATGGCCTCGAACGCGGCCACCAGCTGGGCCCGCTGGACGACCTTGACCTCGGGATCCAGCTGGGGCCGGGGCAGCGTCTCCAGACCGGTGGCGAGGGTCAACAGACGACCCTGCTCGGTCGGATCCGCGGTGGCCCCGGCAGCTGCCGGTCCTCCGGACTGCTCGGTCGCCGCCCCGGGATCGGACTGCTCCTCCAGAGCCTGGGCGAAGGCGTTCGCCCGCCGGTGTGCCGATACGTTCGCGATCACTGGCGGCACCTCCTCTCGTCATGACGGTCGACTCCCCAGGGGGTCCTGAGGGTTGCGCCCCCTGATCGGAACCACTCGATCGTGTGATCGGAGTCGGTCGGGGAGCGACCACAGGGAGCCTGCATCCCGCACAACGAGCGGCGCGGCACTTGGGTTACGGACGGTGGATGATCGGACCGCGAACTCAACCGGCTTTCACCGATGGTGATTTGAGAAACGCGGAGGGTCGCGGCGGCGGGTGGGGGTGGGAGTGGGGGTGGTGGGGCGCGGCGCCTCGGGGTGCCCGGGGCTCAGCGCGCGTCGTCCGGCAGCAGCCGGGCGAGGGTGCGCACGGCCCGGTACTGGAGCGTCTTGATGGCGCCCTCGTTCTTGCCCATGACGCGCGCGGTCTCGGCGACCGAGAGGCCCTGGAGGAAGCGCAGGGTCACGCACTCCTGCTGCTGCGGGTTGAGTCGTCGCACGGCGTCCAGCAGGGCGGCGTTGGAGAGGGATTCGAGGACGGAGTCCTCGGGTGACCGCTCGACCTCGTTGGCGTCGAGCATCTCGCCGGTGGTGACCTCCAGCCGGAAGCGGCTGGACTTGAAGTGGTCGGCGACGAGGTTGCGGGCGATGGTCACCAGCCAGGCGCCGAAGTCGCGGCCCTGCCAGGTGAACGTGCCGATGCGCCTGAGCGCCCGCAGAAAGGTCTCGCTGGTGAGGTCCTCGGCGGTCGCCTTGCCGCCCACGCGGTAGTAGATGTAGCGGTACACGGTGTCGCTGTACTGGTCGTAGAGCCGTCCGAAGGCGTCGGCCTCGCCGGCCTGGGCCCGCTCGACCAGGTCCATCATGCGGGCGCTGTCGCTGTCCGCCGCGGGGCGGCGGTGGGTGGTGGCCGCGGTCCCGGACGAGGACGACCGGGACCGTCTGCCGACGGCGGCGCTTCCTTCGGCCAGTGCGTAGCACGGACCGGCGGGCACGGCGGCCGCGGCGAGGGCGGGGACGGCATACGCGGTGGGGACGAAGGCGCGCAACAGGTCTTGGGCTGATTTGACCGTTGCGCGCAGCGTAGCCAGGCCCGAGGCGTCAACCCCGACGTGTGGGTACACGGGACTCCCAGAGGCAGAGCTTCCATCACGTGCAGTACGGAACCATTCACCCGTCGTAGCGAAGGTGGGGCACCGGAATGCGTCTGAGGAGAATAACGCTTCGTGCAGGCACTGCTACGCCCAGTTGCTCAAATCATCGATTACGTCGCTTCTGTGCCCGATTGACGCTCGATCAGTAGCTGCAGAGTGATCAGTTAATGACCGGAACGGTTCGGGTTCTTGGTTACTACAGAGCGTGTTGTGGTCGATGTGAGGAAAGTGGACTGGAGAGGGTGTCCCGCGGGTACGTGACGTCGATTGGGTCAACGGCGGCGGCGGTGCAGCGCGATGGCCGCCGCGGTCCCGCCGGCCACCGCGCCGACGCCCGCGGCCGCGGGGATGCCGACCTTGGCCGCCTTGCGGCCGGTGCGGTAGTCGCGCAGGCGCCACTCCAGCTCGCGGGCGTGCTTGCGCAGCTTGGAGTCCGGGTTGATCGCGTAGGGGTGGCCGACCAGCGACAGCATCGGGATGTCGTTGTGGGAGTCGCTGTAGGCGGCGCAGCGGGTCAGGTCCAGGCACTCCGCCGTCGCCAGCGCGCGCACCGCCTCCGCCTTCGCGGGGCCGTGCAGCGGTTCGCCGACCAGCTTGCCCGTGTAGACGCCGCCGATCGACTCGGCCACGGTGCCCAGCGCGCCGGTCAGGCCCAGGCGGCGGGCGATCACCTGGGCGATCTCCACCGGGGCGGCCGTGACCAGCCAGACCTTCTGCCCCGCGTCCAGGTGGGCCTGGGCGAGGGCGCGGGTGCCGGGCCAGATCCGCTCGGCCATGTACTCGTCGTAGATCTCCTCGCCGATCGACTTCAGCTCGGAGACGCGGTGGCCCTTGACGATCGACAGGGCGGAGTCGCGGGCGTCCTGCATGTGCTCCGGGTCCTCGAGCCCGGCCAGCCGGAAGTACGCCTGCTGCCAGGCGAACCGGGCGAGGTCGCGGGTCTCGAAGAACTTCCGCTTGTACAGGCCTCGGCCGAAGTGGAAGATCGCGGCGCCCTGCATCACGGTGTTGTCGAGGTCGAAGAAGGCGGCTGCCCTGTCGTCGCCGTGGACCGGGAACTCCGCTTCCACGCCCGTGTCGGGGGCGGAGGTGTCCTGAGCGGACTGTGCGGATTTACGGGCTGCCTCCGCCGAGGCCTCGCCTGCCAACACGCTCCGCGCCGTGGCGGAGCGCCTACGGGGGGTGAGCCATCGAAGAGCGGCCATGCCCGTGAGCATAGCCAGTTTGTTCGGAGGGTTCGGAGTCGAGAGGTTCGCAGGCTGTGAACTCTGGGCGACCGTGTCGTTAAAGAGGTGCCCGTGCGGGCGCGCCGTCACTCCGGCCCGGCAGGCGGTCCGGTCGCCGCCGAGGACTCGGCGTACGCCGCCGTGCGCGCGAGAATGGCCGGCATGAGCCCCCTCTTTCGCCGAAAGCCCTCGCAGACCCCGGGGGCCCCGCAGCCCGCGCAGTCTCATGAGCACTCCGAGAACCATCTCGTCACCCTCATCCGCAAACCCGGCTGTCATCTGTGTGATGACGCACAGCTCGTCGTCGAGAAGGTCTGTGCCGAGCTGGGTGTCCCCTGGGAGGGGAAGGACATCACCCAGGACCGCCAACTGCACGACGAGTACTGGGAACAGATCCCGGTCGTCCTCGTCGACGGCAGGCAGCACACCTTCTGGCGTGTGAACGAGGAACGGCTGCGCAAGGCACTGACCGACGAGTCCAAGTAGTCCGGATGGTCGCTTAGGATCGATGGTGACTTGGTCTCGGGGGCGTTGATCGTGAGGAGCGTGTGCGGCTTTGCCCCCGATGGGAGAGGAACGCGTGCGCGTATGCGCCGGTTCCCGGTTCGTGCGCCGGGCGTGCGTGAGCCCGGTCACGTTGGCCGGGCAAATCGGACACCATCTTTGTGCACGCGTTCACAAAGACATAGCCTGCATTCGACGGGGCGGTCATGTAGGGACGTATGACCGCCTACAGCCCCGCTCTACCCGCAGGAGCACCGTGGCAACTGGCCGAACACACCGACCGGCGACCCGCAGCCGAGGGATTCCCGAGGCCACCGTCGCCAGGCTTCCGCTGTACCTCCGCGCCCTCACCGCGCTCTCCGAGCGCTCGGTGCCCACGGTCTCCTCCGAGGAGCTGGCGGCCGCGGCCGGAGTCAACTCCGCGAAGCTGCGCAAGGACTTCTCCTACCTCGGCTCCTACGGGACCCGGGGCGTCGGCTACGACGTCGAGTATCTCGTCTACCAGATCTCCCGCGAACTGGGGCTCACCCAGGACTGGCCGGTAGTGATCGTCGGTATCGGTAACCTCGGCGCCGCGCTCGCCAACTACGGCGGCTTCGCCTCCCGCGGTTTCCGCGTCGCCGCGCTGATCGACGCCGATCCGTCAATGGCCGGAAAGCCCGTCGCCGGCATCCCGGTGCAGCACACCGACGAGCTGGAGAAGATCATCCAGGACGACGGTGTCTCGATCGGCGTGATCGCGACCCCCGCCGGTGCCGCCCAGCAGGTCTGCGACCGGCTTGTGGCCGCCGGTGTCACCTCCATCCTCAACTTCGCGCCGACCGTGCTGAACGTCCCCGAGGGCGTCGACGTGCGCAAGGTCGACCTCTCCATCGAGCTGCAGATCCTCGCCTTCCACGAGCAGCGCAAGGCCGGGGAGGAGGCCGCGGCCGACGCCGGTGTCGTGCCGCCCGCCGTCGCCCGCAAGCAGCGCCCCTCCACCGACCAGGGACCCGACGGGGACGTGCCCGCCGTGATGCCGGCATGAGCCTCCTCGTCGTCGGACTGAGCCACCGCAGCGCGCCGGTCAGCGTCCTGGAGCGGGCGTCCCTGAGCGCGGACGCGCAGCTCAAGCTGTTGCAGGACACCGTCGCCGCCGAACCGGCCACCGAGGCCGCGGTCCTGGCCACCTGCAACCGCATCGAGCTGTACGCCGACGTGGACAAGTTCCACGCCGGTGTCGCCGAGCTGTCCACGCTGCTCGCCCAGCACAGCGGGGTCGGCCTGGAGGAGCTCACTCCTTATCTTTATGTGCACTACGAGGACCGGGCCGTCCACCACCTGTTCTCGGTGGCCTGCGGGCTCGACTCGATGGTCGTGGGCGAGGGCCAGATCCTCGGCCAGATAAAGGACTCCCTGGCCCGGGCGCAGGACCTGCACACCGCCGGCCGGCTCCTCAACGACCTGTTCCAGCAGGCGCTGCGGGTCGGCAAGCGGGCCCACTCCGAGACCGGCATCGACCGCGCCGGGCAGTCCCTGGTCACCTTCGGCCTGGAGCAGCTGTCCGCGGGAGCCGACGTCCAGCGGTGGGCGCGGGGCAAGAAGGCCCTGGTCATCGGCGCCGGCTCGATGTCCTCGCTGGCCGCGGCCACGCTGGCGCGGGCCGGGGTCGCCGAGATCGTCGTGGCCAACCGCACCTTCGAGCGCGCCGAGCGGCTCGCGCTCCTGCTCGAAGACCAATATGGACAACGTCTGACCGAGGGCGACGACACGGACGTGCTGGCCCGCGCGGTACCGATGGACTCGGTGCCGGTCGAGCTGACACGTGCCGACGTGGCCGTCTCCTGCACCGGTGCGACCGGGATCGTCCTCACGGCCGACGCCGTGGCGGCCACGGTGGAGGGCCGTACCGGAGCCCCCGCCGCCGGGCTCGGCGAGGCGCACTCCGAGGCCGACGCCGGTGTCGGCGCCGTACGGGAGGCGGCCGAGACGCCGCTGCCGGGCGCCGGTGCGGACGAGAACTGTCCGCTCGACCTGTCCTCCGTACCGACCGGCTTCTCCGTCATGGGTGAGGCCGCCGTGGCCGGCATGGACGCGGCGACGCTGGAGCAGCACGGGGCCTGGGCCGCGGGCGGCGCGGTCGCGGACCGGCCGCGGGAGACCGGGCGGCCGGGCGCCGAGGCGGACGCCGAGCTGATCACCGCGCTCGCCGCGACGGCCGCGCGCGTCGGGCGCATCCCCGAGCGGCGGCGGCCCGAGCCGGTCGCCGAGGTGCCGCGGCCGCAGCCCGTGCTCTTCCTGCTCGACCTCGCCATGCCGCGCGACATCGACGCCGCCGTGCACCGGCTGGCCGGGGTACGCCTGGTGGACATCGAGTCGCTCGCCGACGCGTCGGCCGACGCACCGATGGCCGCCGACGTCGACATGGTCCGCCGGATCGTCGCCGACGAGGTCGCCGCCTTCGGTGCCGCCCAGCGGGCCGCGCACATCACGCCCACCGTCGTCGCGCTGCGCAGCATGGCCGCGGACGTCGTGGCCGGTGAGATCGCCCGCCTGGAGGGGCGGCTGCCGGGGCTCGACGACAAACACCGCGCCGAGATCACCCAGACCGTCAAGCGTGTGGTCGACAAGCTGCTGCACGCGCCGACGGTACGGGTCAAGCAGCTCGCCGCCGAGCCCGGCGGTGCCGGGTACGCGGACGCGCTGCGCACCCTGTTCGACCTCGACCAGGAGACGGTGGCCTCCGTCTCCCGCGCCGAAGACAGCACCACTGAGAAGAACCGAGGGCCGGCATGACTGAGAAGGCACTGAGGCTGGGGACCAGGCGGAGCAAGCTCGCCATGGCCCAGTCCGGGCAGGTGGCGGACGCCGTGAGCCAGGTGACCGGTCGGCCCGTTGAGCTGGTCGAGATCACCACGTACGGGGATGTCTCCCGCGAGGCGCTCGCGCAGATCGGCGGCACGGGCGTGTTCGTGGCCGCGCTGCGCGACGCGCTGCTGCGGGGCGAGGTGGACTTCGCGGTTCACTCGCTCAAGGACCTCCCCACCGCGCAGCACGAGGGCCTGGTGGTGGCCGCCGTTCCGGAGCGCGAGGACCCGCGGGACGTGGTCGTCGCCCGGGACGCGCGCAAGCTCACCGACCTGCCCCGCGGGGCGCGGATAGGTACGGGCGCGCCGCGTCGCATGGCGCAGCTGAACGCGTACGCCCGCACCCACGGGCTGGAGATCGAGACGGTCCCGATCCGGGGCAACGTCGACACCCGCATCGGGTACGTCCGCAGCGGCGAGCTCGACGCGGTCGTGCTGGCCGCCGCCGGGCTGAACCGGGTGGGCCGCATCGACGAGGTGACCGACTTCCTGTCGGTCGACACGGTTCTGCCCGCCCCCGGCCAGGGGGCACTGGCGATCGAGTGCAGGGCGGGGAGCACCGCCCGAGACGCTGAACTCATCGCCGCGCTCGCCGAACTCGACGACCCGTTCACGCGGGTCGCCGTGACGGCCGAGCGGTCACTGCTCGCCGCCCTGGAGGCCGGCTGCAGCGCCCCGGTGGGCGCACTGGCCGACCTTCTGGCCGACGGGCAGATTGTCAAGGAAATGCGCCTGCGCGGCGTCGTCGGCACGACCGACGGCTCGACGCTGGTGCAGCTGTCCACCACCGGTCCCGTGCCTGAAACGCACGAGGCGGCACTCGCACTCGGTCGCGAACTCGCCACCGAGATGCTCGCCCAGGGCGCGGCCGGTCTGATGGGGGAGCGAGCACAGTGAGCCCCACCACCTTTCCCGCCGGTCCGGAACAAGGGCACGTCACCTTCCTGGGTGCCGGACCCGGAGATCCGGGACTGCTGACTCTGCGCGCCGTGGAGGCGCTGTCACACGCGGACGTCCTCGTCGCCGAGCACGAGGTGCTCGACGTCGTACGCACGCACGCGAGGCAGGGCGTGTCGGAAGTGCACACGGACACCGATCCGTCGGATCCGGGCACAAACGCGCCCCAGCTGAAGGTAGTTGACAGCGCGTCAACGACCTCGGGCGTCCCCGCCGTGCGGGATGCCGCACATCTTGTCATGGAGGCCGCGCAGGGCGGCAGGCGGGTCGTGCGTGCGGTGACCGGGGACCCCGGGCTCGACACGTACGCCGCCGAGGAGATGCTGGCGTGCGCCGCGGCCGGGGTGCCCTTCGAGGTCGTCCCCGGTATCGCGAACGCCGTCGGCGTGCCCGCGTACGCCGGTGTGCCGCTGCGGGACGCCGAGGGTGCCGACGTGCGGTTCGTGGACGCCCGTACGGCGTCGGACCGCTGCTGGACCGAGGTGGGCGCCTCCGACGGGACGGTCGTCGTGTCGACGACGCTCGACTCGGTGGCCGCGGCCGCCGGTGAGCTGGTGTCGGCCGGCCGCAAGCCGGACACCCCGATGACGGTGACGATCGCC
This sequence comes from Streptomyces sp. NPDC096048, assembly GCF_044763415.1. NCBI lineage: Bacteria > Bacillati > Actinomycetota > Actinomycetes > Kitasatosporales > Streptomycetaceae > Streptomyces > Streptomyces sp. NPDC096048. The sequence goes on along the minus strand of NZ_JBIWGG010000019.1, from coordinate 40,364 downwards.
GGTACGACGACCCGGCAGCGCACCTGGTCCGCCACCCTCGGCACGGTCGCGCAGACGCTGAAGCAGGCGAAGGTGCTGCCGTCCCCGGACGGCGGCCGGCCGGTGATAGCCGTGGTCGGCGAGCGTTCCGTCTCCGCCCGGCGCGACCAGCTGTCGTGGTTCGAGTCCAAGCCGCTGTTCGGCTGGAAGGTCCTCGTGCCCCGCACGAAGGAGCAGGCGGCGTCGCTCTCCGACCAGCTGCGCTCGTACGGCGCCGTGCCGCACGAGGTGCCGACCATCGCCGTCGAGCCGCCGCGCACGCCCCAGCAGATGGAGCGGGCGGTCAAGGGCCTGGTGACGGGCCGGTACGAGTGGATCGCGTTCACGTCGGTCAACGCGGTGAAGGCGGTCCGGGAGAAGTTCGAGGAGTACGGTCTCGACGCCCGTGCCTTCGCGGGCATCAAGGTCGCCGCGGTCGGCGAGCAGACGGCGAAGGCGCTCATCGCCTTCGGCGTGAAGCCGGACCTGGTGCCGAGCGGCGAGCAGTCGGCCGCCGGTCTGCTGGAGGACTGGCCGCCGTACGACCCGGTCTTCGACCCGATCGACCGCGTCTTCCTCCCCCGTGCCGACATCGCGACCGAGACGCTGGTCGCCGGGCTGATCGAGCTGGGCTGGGAGGTCGACGACGTCACCGCCTACCGGACGGTGCGCGCCTCGCCGCCGCCGGCCACGACCCGCGAGGCCATCAAGGGCGGCGGCTTCGACGCGGTCCTCTTCACCTCGTCGTCCACGGTGCGGAACCTGGTCGGCATCGCCGGCAAGCCGCACAACGTGACGGTGATCGCGTGCATCGGCCCGGCGACCGCCAAGACGGCCGAGGAGCACGGCCTGCGGGTGGACGTCATGGCCCCCGAGCCGTCCGTGCACAAGCTGGCGGAGGCGCTGGCCGACTTCGGCCTGCAGCGCCGCGCGTCGGCCTTGGAGGCCGGGGACCCGGTGACGCGGCCGAGCGAGCGGCGACCGGGGGCGCGGAGGCGGCGGTCTTCGACCTGAGGTGACGCGAGGTGAGGTGAGGCGGGGCGCTCTTCACGGGGCGCCCCGCCTTTCAGCGCGCGGAGACGTACGGCAGGAAGCGCGCCCAGGCAGTGGGGGCCCAGGCAGTGGGGTTCGTGCTCCCACGGACCTCCGGCTGCCGACCACCGTGTCCGGGAGCGGACGTACCTGGGGAGACCGCGCCGTGCGCCCGAGCCAGGGTCACGCTCTCCAGGAGCGCGTACAGCGCACCGGGCGCTGGAGGCGGGCGGGGTCCGCGGCAGGCACGTCATCCCAGTCGCGGACGCGGTGCGTTGACAGACGCCGGGAGGGTGCGTGTAATGAGGGCGGTGCCGCGTGGCGCCGGTCAAAGAGCAGTGGGCCGGCCGGCGATCGGGCGAGCGCCCTCACCCAAGGGGTACGTGTTGAGTTCCTGCTCCGCGCCCTGACACGACGTAGCGCGTTCGCACGTCGTCGTCCTCTTCTTCTCTACCACCCTTCCGGCACCGTGCCGCACGCGCGTCGCGGGCTGCCGTCATGGAGACACGGAAAACGTATGCCCACGTCTTTCAACCAGTCCGTCATCGAGGAGTTCCGCGCCAACGCCGGTAAGGTCGCCGGCCCCTCGCCGACAAGCTCCTGGAGGTCCACACCTGGCTGCGGGGGCAACTGGCCCAGGTTCGGGCGGAGGTCGACGCGCACTTCGCCGCGCGTGCCTCGCACCAGGGGGCCGGTGCGCCGCCGGCGCCGGGGCTCGGGTTGCAGATCCGGCAGCGGTGCCTGGCGTTCTGTCAGGCGCTGGAGTTCCACCACGTGAGTGAGGACGGGCACCTGTTCCCCGGGGTCGCCCGCCACCATCCCCACCTGGCCGACGTCTTCGACCGGCTCGGCGAGGAACACCGCACGATCGCCCGCCTCCAGGGTGAGCTGGCGGCGCTGCTGGCAGGCATCCGGATCGCCGACCCGCGGCGTTTCCGTGCCGAACTGGCGGCGATGTCGGCGGAGCTGAACGCCCACCTCGACCACGAGGAGGAGACGCTGCTTCCGCTGCTGGCCGACGTGCCGTGGCCGCCGGCCGGGCCCCCGGCCGGGCCTTAGTGGTGCCAGGCCTTCCCGCCCGTGTTGTGGATGAAGCGCTGGAGCACCTTCATGGTGGTCAGGTACTCCTCGTCGGAGATGCCGGCGTGCCGTTCCGTCCACAGGTCGGTCTGGAGGGCCGCCGCCTTCTCGTAGAAGGCGCTGCCCGCGGGGGTGAGGGTCAGGTGGCCGTCGGGGGTCTGGGTGGTCCAGCCCTGTGCGATGGTCGCGTCGATGTCCGACTCCATCGTCTCCTGGCCCGTGGCGAGGTAGTTCCGCAGGAGGCGGGACACCTCGTCGCGGGTCTTCGGGGGGTCGGCGCGGGCGACCTGGCTGAGGACCCACCACTGGGGCTGGTTCGTGCCGATCCCGGCGAGGGCCGTGCGGGTCCGGGTGATGACGGCGTTGTAGGCGGCCCAGCTCCAGTAGCCGATGGGCTGCCGGATCAGTTCGGCGTCGGTGTGCGTGTACCGCATGGCCACTCCCTCGTCCGGTGTCTTCGAGAACGACCGTAGAACCTCGACCAAAGGTGAGGTCAAGCGTCGAGCGGGCCGACTCCTCGTCGGCAAAGGCACGGGTGGGGCGGGCGTAGCGTAGGAGGTATGTCGACGTACGGTTCCTTTCCCGGCACCCGGCCCCGGCGGCTGCGGAGCACCCCTGTCATGCGTCGGATGGTCGCCGAGACCCGGTTGCACCCCGCCGACCTCATCCTCCCGGCCTTCGTGCGCGAGGGCGTGATCGAGCCGGTGCCGATCGCGGCGATGCCCGGGGTCGTGCAGCACACCCGGGACACGCTGAAGAAGGCCGCCGCGGAGGCGGTCGAGGCGGGGGTCTCCGGGATCATGCTCTTCGGGGTGCCCGAGGACGAGAAGAAGGACGCCGCCGGGACCGCGGGGACCGACCCCGACGGGATTCTGCAGGTCGCCCTGCGTGACGTGCGGGCCGAGGTCGGGGACGAGCTGCTCGTCATGTCCGACCTGTGCCTCGACGAGTTCACGGACCACGGGCACTGCGGGGTGCTGGACGCCCAGGGGCGGGTCGACAACGACGCCACTCTCGAGCGGTACGCCGAGATGGCGCAGGTTCAGGCCGACGCGGGTGCCCATGTGGTCGGGCCGAGCGGGATGATGGACGGGCAGATCGGTGTCATCCGCGACGCGCTCGACCAGATCGGGCGGGAGGACGTCGCCATCCTCGCCTACACCGTGAAGTACGCGTCCGCCTTCTACGGGCCCTTCCGGGAGGCCGTCGGGTCCTCGCTGAAGGGGGACCGGAAGACCTACCAGCAGGACTCCGCCAACGCGCGCGACGCGATGCGGGAGCTGGCCCTCGACCTGGAGGAGGGCGCCGACATGGTGATGGTCAAGCCGGCCGGTCCCTACCTCGACATCGTGGCCAAGGTCGCCGAGGCCGTGGACGTGCCCGTCGCCGCCTACCAGATCTCCGGCGAGTACTCGATGATCGAGGCCGCCGCCGAGAAGGGCTGGATCGACCGCGACCGGGCCATCCTGGAGTCGCTCACCGGCATCAAGCGGGCCGGTGCGCGCAACATCCTGACCTACTGGGCCACCGAGGTCGCTCGCACCCTGCGCTGAGCGACCTGTGCCGGTCAGGCACACAGCGGGCGCGCGTCCCTGGATCCCTTCAGTACTCGAGCGCGTTCGAAACGCTGGTCTGCCAGTAGGTGACCGTCAGAGTGCTGTCGACGTACACGCCGCCGGAGGGCAGCTTGACCGTCGCGATGGAGCCGTCCTCGAACGGGATGGTGAGGGTGCTCGTGTCGTACCCGCCCTCGCCGCTGCCGTCGCCGGACGACAGCCGCACACCGGCGTAACCGGACTCGCCGGGCGCCAGCGTCGTCAGCGCCTGCGGCTTGCTGGACTCGGCGACGGGCGGCACCGACTGGGCCTCGCCGAACCGCGCCGCCGGGTACGTCGGCAGCGCGCAGGTCTTCGAGCCGGTGTTGGTGGCGGTCAGCAGCAGGTGGTTGATCGGGCGGGGCGCGTTCGCCGCGGTGATCCGCACGTGGGACGCGGAGCACTTCCCGACTACGTCCGTGTCGGATCCCTTGTCGGCGCCCGCGCCGGAACCGGAACCGGAACCGGAGCTGCCGCTGCCGGAGTTGGACGTGTTGCCGTTGCCGCTGGATCCGGAGGAGCCGTTCGAGCCCGTGGAGCCCTCCTTGCCGGTGTCGTTCTTCGCGCCGGCCTGGTCGGGCGCCGGCCGGCTGTTCTCGGCCGCCGGGGTGGAGGTGGAGGCCGCCGGGGCTCCCGTGTCCGATCCGTCGCTCTCGCAGGCCGTGAGGGAGAGCGCGGCCAGCGCGACCGTGGTGGCGGCGAACAGGCGGGTACGGGTGGTGCGTGCGGACATGGAAGTTCTCCTAGGGAGTGGCATTGAGGTGAGTCGCTCGACCGTTGGCCGGGAGCGGCTGCTTGGATGACCACAGCCTGGGCCCGGGGCCGTCCCAGTCGCCAGCAGCGCCGGGAGATACGGGATACTGGGACGCCGGGAACGGCTCTGACCTGCGGGAACGGTGTCCCTCTGGGATGCCGCACGGGGACACGGGAAGAGGGAGAGACGGGTGGCGGGGGACGACTTCGCAGTACTGCTGCGGGAACTGAAGGAGCGGTCCGGGCTCAGTTACGGGGCCCTGGGCAAGCGGCTGCACATGAGTGCGTCGACCCTCCACCGATACGTCAGCGGGGAGGTCGTGCCCACCGAGTTCGCCCCCGTCGAACGCCTCGCGCGCGTGTGCCGGGCGACCCCCGAGGAACTGCTCGAACTCCACCGCCGCTGGATCCGCGCGGACGCGCTGCGCGGCGTGAAGAAGGAGGAGACCGAGGAGAAGGAGACCGAGGAGGAGCAGGAGCAGACGCTGGCACCGCTCACACCGCACCCCCTGACCGCTTCCGGCGCCCCGACCGCCCCGCCCACGCCCCGCGAACCCGACCCGCCCCGTCGCCGGGTCCCGCGCGCCGCGCTCTACGCCGCGACCGGCGTCGTCGCCGTCAGCGCCGCCGTGGCGCTCGTGGCGAACCTCGTGTCGGGCACGGGCGACGACGGCCGGCGCGGTCCTGCCGGGGCCCTCGCACAGACCTCAGCGACGGTGTCCGGGACGGCCACCGGGCCGGCGTCCCCGAGCGCGAGCGCCTCCTCGTCCCCGTCCGTCTCCTCGTCCCGGTCCGGGTCCCGCTCCCCGTCCCCGTCCGCGTCCCCGTCGCGTCCGGGCACCGCCTCGCCCAGCCGCGAGGCACTCGCCGACGGCCCCGCGCTGGCCGTGTCGACCAACCCGTACCACTGGGACGTCCCCTGCGAACACGCCTTCCTGGTGGACCGCAGCCCGCAGAACGTGCTGCCGCCGCCCGCCCAGCGGGACGCCGTCGGCTGGGCCACCACCTACGGTGCGGTCTCCGCGAACCGGCAGATGGCCGTCCTCACCGTGCAGGGCACCGGTGAGGAGACGGTGGTCCTGCACGACCTGCACGTCCGGGTGGTGAGCAGCAAGCCGGCGCTGGACTGGAAGCAGTACGTGATGGGCAACGGCTGCGGCGGCGGGGTGACCCCCAAGTCCTTCGACGTCGCCCTCGACCTGGGCAACCCCCTGGCGATGCCCGTCTCGGGGCAACAGGACTTCCCGTACACCGTCACCGAGTCCGACATCGAGGTCTTCAACGTCAACGCGCACACCAGTGGCCACGACGTCAGCTGGTACCTGGAGCTGGAGTGGTCCAGCGGCCACCGGCACGGCGTCATGCGCGTCGACGACCACGGAAAGCCGTTCCGCACCAGCGCCTCCCGGGACGACTCCTACTACGCCTACCCCCTCGGCGGCGACGGCTGGGAGCTGGTCGAGGACGACTGAGGCGGGGCGGGGGCGGGGTGGGTGCGCAGGGCGGGTCGCCGCCGAGTCGGCGCGACGGCTGCACCGGCCTGCCGACCGCGGAGAACGTGCGCCGGATCGCCCAGCGCACCGCCCCCGGGTCACGTGTGGTCTACGCCGACAACGACCCGGTCGTCCTCACCCACGCCCGCGCCCTGCTCACCGGTGGCCCCGAGTACGGGGGCTGGTCCGCAAGGGCTGAGCGCCCGCGGTCGCACGGGTGTCCGGATCGCGGAAAGTCGCCTGTAGACGGCACGTACTTCCTTAGGGTGCGGGCATGACCGTGACTGAGAAGGTGTCCGCCCGGCCCGCCAGGCCCGCCCCGTCCGTCTCCCCGCCGCCGCTCGCCGCGCGGACCCGGTCGATCGGCGGTTCGCCCGTGCGGGACATCCTCGCCGTCACCGCCCGCCCCGAGGTGATCAACTTCGCGGGCGGGCTGCCGGCCCCGGAGCTGTTCGACGCGGAGGGCATCGCCGCCGCGTACCGGGACGTCCTCGCCGAGGTGCCCGCGCGGGCCCTGCAGTACTCCACCACCGAGGGCGAGCCCGTTCTGCGGGCCGCGCTCGCCGCCCGCACCTCGGCGCGAGGACTGGACACCGACGCCGACGACATCCTCGTCACCACCGGCTCGCAGCAGGCGCTGTCGCTCCTCGCCACCGCCCTCATCGAACCCGGCGACACCGTCCTCGTCGAGAGCCCCTGCTACCTGGCCGCGCTCCAGGCCTTCGGCTTCGCGGGCGCCCGGGTCGTCGCCGTGCCCGGGGACGAGGACGGGCTCGACCCCGCGGCACTGGAGGAGCTGGTGCTGCGCGAGCGTCCCAAGCTGCTCTACACCGTCCCCACCTTCCAGAACCCCACCGGCCGCACCATGCCCGCCGCCCGCCGTGCCGCCGTCGCCGAGGTCGCCGGCCGGTGCGGGCTGTGGATCGTCGAGGACGACCCGTACGGCGAGCTGCGCTTCGAGGGCGAGCGGGTGCCGTGGATCGCTTCGTACGACGGCGCCCGGGACCGGACCGTGCTGCTGGGGTCCTTCTCCAAGGTCATGGCGCCCGGCCTGCGCCTCGGCTGGCTGCGGGCACCCGACGGACCGCGCCGCGCCTGTGCGGTGGCCAAGCAGGCCGCCGACCTGCACACCCCGACCGTCAACCAGCTCGCCGCCGCCCGGTACCTGGCCGACCGGGACCTGGACGCCCACGTCGCGCGCGTCGCCGCCGCCTACGGCGCACGCCGGGACGCCATGCTCGCGGGGCTGGCGGACGCGCTCCCGGCGGGGTCGGCGTGGACCCGTCCCGAGGGCGGCATGTTCCTGTGGGCGCGGCTGCCGGAGCGGTACGACACCACGGCGCTGCTCCCCGGGGTGGTCCGGCACGACGTGGCGTACGTCCCCGGCGCGCCCTTCCACGCCGGTGAGCCCGACCGCGCCACGCTGCGGCTGTGCTTCGTCACGCAGACGCCGGACGAGATCGCGGAGGGGCTGCGGCGGCTGGGGGAGGGGCTGCGGGAGGGGCTGCGGGAGGCGAAGGGAGAGAGGCACAGGGAGAAGGCGTCGCGGGGGGCGTAGGCCCCTGGCCTAGGTCCAAGAGCCGAGGCGTGGGCGCCGCGCACGCGCTTACGGTGAGGCCATGCCTGACAGCGCACGGACGACGACGGACTTCGACCTCGACGCATACCTCGACCGGATCGGGTGGGAGGGGGAGCGGCCCGCCGCCGACGCGGACACGTTGCGCGGCCTGCAGCTCGCGCACATGAGGGCCGTCCCGTTCGAGAACCTCGACGCCCTCGCCGGTACGGCGCCCTCCCTCGAACTCGCCGACCTGACGGCCAAGCTGGTCCACGGCCGTCGGCGCGGCGGCTACTGCTACGAGCACAACACGCTGTTCGCGGCGGCCCTGGAGACGCTGGGATTCCGGGTGACCCGGCTGACCGCCCGGGTCGTCGTCGGTGCGGACCGCTTCGAGGACCGCCCGCGCACCCACATGGCCCTCCTGGTGGAGATCCCCGGCGACCCGCGGCCGTACCTGGCCGACGTCGGTTTCGGAGCCATCGGTTCCCTCCTGGAGCCGGCGCCGCTGACGGCGGACACCGAGTTCCACGACGCCGGCCGCCGGCACCGGCTGGTGCACGTACCGCACCGGGGGCCGCTGGAGATGTGGGTGCTGGAGGCGTACCGGCAGGCGTCCACGGGCGGTTGGGAGGCTCAGTACGCCTTCACCCTGGAGCCGTTCGAGCGGTCCGACTACGAGATGATCAACTGGCACGTCGCCACGAACCCGCGCTCCCCCTTCTCCCGGCGCCCCTACGTACAGCGCCTCATGCCGGACCGGCACGTGCTGCTCGACGGCGACCGCGTCACCGAGACCCGCGACGACGGCACGGTCACCGAGCGGAAGCTGACGGACGAGGCCGAGGCCCGCCGGGTGCTGGTGGAGGACTTCGGCATCGACGCGCCCGAGGGCCTGACGCTACTGGGATGAGGGCGGCCGGGAGGTGCCGGACGGCCGCACGCGCGCGTCGACGCACTCCCGTTCGCCGCCGTCGGACGCCGCCGGCCGGAAGCACGCCCGGACGACGTCTCCCGGGCGGGTCGCCGTCATGACGGTGTAGACGTAGGACTCCGCGTCGACGTCGTCCTGGATCTCCGCGCGGCGGGTCGGGCCGCCCGCCGTCATCTCCAGCCGGTCGCCGACGCGCGTGCCCCACATACGGGCCCAACTGGCCCCGCACCTCTCGCTGTAGCGCACCTCCAGCCGGGCACCGCTGGTGGTGCGGTGCGTGGTGAGGGTCTCGGGGCCGGCCCCGCAGACCATGTGCATCGGGTCCTGGCCCTCGCAGCCGGTGCCTCGGCACCGGGGGCCGGCGACGGGCGGGGAGGAGGACGAACGGGGCTCGCCCTCCCGGTGCGGGAGCAGGAGGAGCGCCGACGTGAGGCCGCCGACGGTCACGGCGCACACCGACACCAGCACCGCCACGAGCCGGCCCCTGCCGCGGGTCGGCCGCCGGGTCGGTCGCCGGCTCCCGGTCGATCGCCCGGCCCCGGTCGGCCGCGTCGCCTCCCGCGGCCGCGGCCGCGGTCGCGGTCCGGGAGGGGCGGGAGCGGGTGTGGCGGCTTCCCCGGCGCGTCCGCTCCACTCCGACTCCGCGATCTCCCACAGCGCCAGCAGCCGCCCGTCCGGTTCCCGGGCGAGCCGGCACAGGTCCTGCACGGCCTGGCGCGGTGGCATGGTCCTGCCGTTGAGATAGCGCTCCCACGACGACTTGCTGTACGCCGTGCGCTCTGCCAGCCCCGCCAGGCTCAGCCCCGTACGCGCCCGCAGCTCCCGCAGTGCCGTGGTCAGCCGGGTGCGCGCCGGCGTCACGTCGGGGCCATCTCCCGCAGCGCCTTCCAGGTGTGCGGGCCGACGATGCCGTCCACGACCAGCCCGTCCCGTTTCTGGACGCGCTTGACCGCGCGCTGCGTCAGCGGGCCGTAGATCCCGTCGACCTCCCCCGGAGAGAGGCCCGCCCGGCGCAGCAGACACTGCGCCTCGGCCACCTCCGGCCCGGCGTGGCCGTACGCCAGGATGGCGTCCTGGGTACGGCTGTTGCCCGCGTACCAGCGGCCGGCGGCACGCTCCATCCGGCAGGAGTACGTGACCGGGGACCGGGAAGCCCCGGCGGTGGTCGGGGCCGCCGCCCGGCCGCCGCGGTCACCCTCGCCGTCGCCGGAACCGGAGGTGCCGGTGAACCGCACGGCCAGCACGAGCGCCGCCGACACGGCCAGCACCAGGGTCACCGTCCCCGCCACGACCGCGACGCGGTGCGACCGCCCGTGCGGCCGCTCCTCGTCGGGCTCGGGCCCCGGCCCGGCCGGCGTGCTCCCGGACTCGGCCGGCGTGCTCCCGGACTCGGCGGGCGGGGCAGCGCGCGGCTGTCCCCACCGGTCCGCGGCGATCTCGTGCAGCGCCAGCAGCCGGGTCGGCTCGTCGCCGGCGACCCGGGCCATCGCCTCGACGGCCTCCCGTGGCGGCAGCGATCTGCCGTTCAGATACCGCTCCCACGACTTCGCGCTGTAGCCGGTCTTCGCGGCCAGTTGCCGCATGCTCAGGCCGCCGTGGTCCTTCAGTCTGCGTAAGCGCACCACCAACTGGCGTACGTGCGGGTGCAGTTCGGTGGGCAGCTCTTTCCAACGCGACATGTTCCCCCACTCGCGTTCGGGTTCGCCGGTCTGGTCCCCGTTTCCCCGGGCCCATTCTGCATCAGCGACCACGACCCACACCCGGCCGCGGTTCCCGCGCCCGTACGGAATCGGCCACAGCCCGCCTCGGCCCGTCCCGCCGCACCGACTCGGCGGTCGGCGTCCCCGCAGGTCAGCGGGTGGGACGTCCCGTCCCGGCGTCAGTTCCGCGGCAACTGTGGAAGCCCCGGCCCGGTGTCCCGCAGTCTCGTTGTCGGGCCGGTCCGTACGGGTCGGCCCACCCGGACCTCGAAGGGGGAACAGCATGCACATCACCAGGAAGCTCGCTGTCGTCGCCAGTGGCGTCGCCATGACCGGTGGTCTGCTGGCCGGCGGCGCGGGAAGCGCCGGAGCGGCACCGACCGCGCCGGCGGCACCGACGGCGGCGAAGGACTGCCCGTCGGGCTGGTTCTGTGTCTGGGCCGGGCAGAACTACACCGGCCGGATGCAGAAGGTCGCCGGCAAGAACGCGGACCTGACCAAGTACTCGGTCTTCCAGGGCTTCAAGTCGTGGTACAACCACGGCGCGTCCTGCGACTTCAAGTGGTACTCGGCGAAGAACTACGGCGGGTCCAGCGGCATCATCCCGAAGGGATACAAGAAGAGCGACAGCTCGTACCACTACATCAAGTCCAACACCTGGGTGAACTGCCGCTGACCCGCGGCCCCGACCGACCGCCGAGACCGCCGCGGCCCGTCCTCCCTACGGGGGAGAGGACGGGCCGCGTGCCGTGTGCCGGTGCAGGTGTCAGAGCCGCTCGGGCGTCCGGATACCCAGCAGAGCCATGCCCTGGTGCAGCGTGCGGGCCGTGACGTCGGACAGGAACAGGCGGTTCTCCGCCACGTCCCGCGGCGGTGCCGGCTTGATCACCGGGCACTTGTCGTAGAACGACGTGAACAGGGACGCCAGCTGGTAGAGGTACGCCGTCAGCTTGTGCGGGGCGTACTCGCGGGCCGCCTCCGCCACCGTCTCCGCGAAGGCGTCGAGGTGCAGACCGAGGGCGCGCTCCGCCTCGTGCAGCTCCAGCTCCGGGTGGGCCCCGGGGCGTACGTCGCCGGCCTTGCGCAGGATCGACTGGATCCGGGCGTAGGCGTACTGGAGGTAGACGGACGTGTCGCCGTTCAGCGAGACCATCTGGTCCAGGTCGAACTTGTAGTCGCGGTTGGCCGACGTCGACAGGTCCGCGTACTTCACCGCGCCGATGCCCACCTGGGTGCCCCGCTCGGCGATCTCCTGCTCGGAGAGGTCCTGCGCCTTCTCCCGGACGACGGCGGACGCGCGGTCGATCGCCTCGTCCAGGAGGTCGACCAGGCGGACCGTCTCGCCCTCACGGGTCTTGAACGGCTTGCCGTCCTTGCCGAGGACCGTGCCGAAGGCCAACTGCTGCGCCGTCACGTCGTCGTTCAGCCAGCCGGCCCGGCGGGCGGTCTCGAAGACCATCTTGAAGTGCAGCGACTGGCGGGCGTCGACCACGTACAGCAGCGTGTCCGCCTTCAGGTGGAAGACGCGGTCGCGGATCGCGGAGAGGTCGGTGGCCGCGTAGCCGTAGCCGCCGTCCGACTTCTGCACGATCAGCGGGACCTGCTTGCCGTCCGGGCCCTTGACGTCCTCGAAGAAGACGCACAGCGCGCCCTCGGAACGGACGGCGACGCCCGACTCCTCCAGCAGGCGGCAGGTCTCGGCCAGCATGTCGTTGTAGCCGGACTCGCCGACGATGTCGGGGTCGCGGATCTCCATGTCCAGCTTCTCGAAGACGGAGAAGAAGTAGATCTTCGACTCGTCCACGAACTTCTGCCACGCGGCGAGTGTCTTCGGATCCCCGGCCTGGAGGTCGACCACCCGGCGCCGCGCCCGCGTCTTGAACTCCTCGTCGGAGTCGAAGTGCCTGCGCGCGGCCTTGTAGAGGCGGTCGAGGTTGGACATCGCCTCCTCGCCGCTCACCTCGCCGGCCTCGTGGTCCAGCTCGTGCGGGTGCTCGTCCAGGTACTGGATGAGCATGCCGAACTGGGTGCCCCAGTCGCCGATGTGGTGCCGCCGCACGACGTGCTCGCCGGTGAACTCCAGCAGCTGGACGACGGAGTCGCCGATCACCGCGGAACGCAGGTGGCCGACGTGCATCTCCTTCGCCACGTTCGGCTGGGCGTAGTCGATCACCGTCGTGCCGGGGTGCTCGGCGTGCGGGACGCCGAGGCGGCCGGTGTCGTCCGCGTACCGCGCGGCGAGGTTCCCGGTGATCGCCCGGTCGCCGATCGTGATGTTCAGGAAGCCGGGCCCGGAGACCTCGACGTTCTTGATCAGATCGCCGGTGACGAGGTGCGAGACGACCTCGGTGGCCAGCTCCCGCGGGTTCGCCTTCGCCTTCTTGGCCAGGGCGAGGATGCCGTTGGCCTGGTAGTCCGCCCGGTCGCTGCGTCGCAGCAGCGGGTCCGTGCCGGCGGCCTCCGGCCGGGTGGCCGTGAGCGCGGACGCGAGGTGCTGCTGGACGGAGTCGCTGAGGGACGTGACCGAGGCCATGGAGTGGCTGCCGTTCTGCTCGGGTTCCTGGAGTACTACGGAAGCCGAGTATCCCACGCGGTGAAAAGCGGTTTTCGCGGATGCGGGCCGGGCTGGGAGAATGGAGCGGTCAGCCGTGCGACCGTCCGGCTGCTCAGCAGAACTTTCAGGGAAGAGGACGTGCCGATCGTGGCTCAGAGCACAGAGACCACCGACTGGGTCTCCCGTTTCGCGGACGAGGTCATCGCCGAGTCGGAGCGTCGTGCCCCGGGCAAACCCGTCGTCGTCGCGTCCGGACTCTCCCCGTCCGGTCCCATCCACCTGGGCAACCTGCGCGAGGTCATGACCCCGCACCTGGTCGCCGACGAGGTCCGCCGCCGGGGCCACCAGGTGCGGCACCTCATCTCCTGGGACGACTACGACCGCTACCGCAAGGTGCCGGCCGGTATCGCGGGCGTCGACGACTCGTGGGCCGAGCACATCGGCAAGCCCCTCACCTCCGTCCCGGCCCCCAAGGGCTCCGCGCACCCGAACTGGGCCGAGCACTTCAAGGCCGCGATGGTCGCCTCGCTCGCCGAGATGGGCGTGGAGTTCGACGGGATCAGTCAGACCGCGCAGTACACCTCCGGTGTCTACCGCGAGCAGATCCTGCACGCCATGAAGCACCGGCGGGACATCGACGCGATCCTCGCCCAGTACCGGACCAAGAAGGCTCCCGGGAAGAAGTCGCAGAAGCCCGTCGACGAGGCCGAGCTGGAGGCCGCCGAGGGCTCCGGCGCCGCCGCCGAGGACGACGGCTCGGGCTCGGCCGCCGGATACTTCCCGTACAAGCCGTACTGCGGCAACTGCGAGAAGGACCTGACCACGGTCACCTCCTACGACGACGACTCGACCGAGCTGACCTACGCCTGCACCGACTGCGGCTTCTCCGAGACCGTCCGGCTCGGCGAGTTCAACCGCGGCAAGCTGGTCTGGAAGGTCGACTGGCCGATGCGCTGGGCGTACGAGGGCGTGATCTTCGAGCCGAGCGGTGTCGACCACTCGTCTCCCGGATCGTCGTTCCAGGTCGGCGGGCAGATCGTCGGCATCTTCGGCGGCGAGCAGCCGATCGGGCCGATGTACGCCTTCGTCGGCATCAGCGGCATGGCCAAGATGTCCTCGTCCAAGGGCGGGGTGCCCACCCCGGCCGACGCGCTGCGGATCATGGAGCCGCAGCTCCTGCGCTGGCTGTACGCCCGCCGCCGGCCCAACCAGTCCTTCAAGATCGCCTTCGACCAGGAGATCCAGCGGCTCTACGACGAGTGGGACCGCCTCGACGCCAAGGTCGCCGACGGCGGCGCCCTGCCCGCCGACGTCGCCGCCCACTCGCGCGCCGTCCGCACCGCCGCCGGTGAGCTGCCGAGGACACCCAGGCCGCTGCCGTACCGCACGCTCGCCTCCGTCGCCGACATCACCGCCGGACACGAGGACCAGGCGCTGCGCATCCTCAGCGAACTGGACCCGGCGAATCCGCTGCGCGCGCTGGAGGAGGCCCGCCCGCGCTACGACAAGGCCGAGGCGTGGATCAACACCCACGTCCCCGCCGACCAGCGCACCCTCGTGCGCGAGGAGCCGGACGCCGATCTGCTGAAGTCCCTCGACGATCAGGGCCGGGCCTCGCTGCGGCTGCTGCTCGACGGGCTCGCCGAGCACTGGTCGCTGGACGGGCTCACCCACCTCGTCTACGGCGTGCCCAAGGTCCAGGCGGGCTTCTCCGCCGACGCCACGCCGAAGGAACTGCCGCCGGAGATCAAGACCGCTCAGCGGTCCTTCTTCGCGCTGCTGTACCACCTGCTCGTCGGCCGCGACACCGGCCCGCGCCTGCCCACGCTGCTGCTGGCGGTGGGGCAGGAGCGGGTGCGGCGTCTGCTCGGCGAGTAGACCGCGTCGCGCGGCAGGGGCGCCCGGCGAACGCCGGGCGCCCCTGCCGCGCGGGGCGCGACGCGTTCCCTCACCCCGCCCGCCCCTACGAGGTCAGCGGGTCAGCGCGAAGCCGGCGAACAGGGCGCCGACCACGCAGAAGGCGAGGAAGGCATGGTGACTGCCCGGGATCTTGATGTGATCCGTGGGCTCGCCCTTGCGCCATCGCTCGAACACCTCCCGGAACAGCGCTCTCTGCGGAAGCAGGCCGAGCGTCAGGCCGATGTGGGCGCTCGAGTACATGACGAGCGCCTCGGCCAGGCCGAAGCCCTGGAGCCGGCAGACCACGACCAGGACCGCTCCGCCGGTGACCATGGTCACCGGATAGGCGATACGGAATTTCCGGAGGGGTATCCAACTGCCCAGGAGGCAGCTGGACAGGGCGGTGGACGCCGCGGCCAGCAGCCACAGCCATGCGATGGGTACGGACGTCAGCATGGTGCCCTTCTGTATGGGGTGTGGGACCGGCCGACGAGGACGGCCCCCACCCCGGCCGCGATCAGCGATCGGCGCTCATCCCGTGATCACCCGAAAAGGGAACCCAGCGTACCGGTGATGGGCGAGATGATGTCGCTGCCGAGCTGCGTGGCCCGCTTGGCGACGGGCGACACCACGCCGTCCAGCGTGGCCCCGATCCACTTCGACTGGCCGAACGTGAGCAGCCCCAGGCCGGTTCCGACCAGGGAGCCCGCGAACTCGGAGCTGTCGAAGCCGTACTCGATGCCGGTGAACAGCGTGCTCAGCGCGGCCGACCCCACAGAGACCCACCCGAGGACCGCCGCCGCGCCGGCGACGAACGGTGCGGCCGGACCGGTCCACGGCGCGATGAAGGCGGCTCCCGCGGCGAGGAAGCCGGAGCCGATGCTGATCCAGTTGAACGCGTCGGCGTAGAACTTGGCGTCGTTCCACCACTCGTCCTTGTCGCCCGCGCTGCCGCCCGAGTTGGTCTTGTCGTGCGTCGGGCTGTCGGCCGGGTTCCTCCCCTCCTCCTTGGCCCGCCGGGCCGCCTCGGCGGCCTGGCGGGCTGCCTCCGCTGCCTCCGCCCTGCGCTTCTGCGTGACGATACGGCGGGCGTCGGTGGCCGCGGCCGCCGCCGTCCTCGCGTCCTGGCCCGCGGCGATCGCGGACTGGCGCGCGCTGTTGGCCGAGGCCTGGGCGCTGTAGGCGGAGCGCACGGCGCTGCGCGCCGAGTCGATGGCACGGTTCGCCGAGTAGTTGGCCGAGCGGCCCGCCTTGCGGGCCGTCTCCGCCGCGGTCTTCGCCCGGTTCGCGGACGCCTGGGCGGCCTGGGCCGACTGGTCCGCGTCGTCGGCGTACGCGTCGGCCTTCGCGGCGTACGTGTCGGCCCGCTTCGCCGAGGCGATCGCCTTGTCCGCCCAGTCCCTGGCCTGGTCGGCCGCGTCGCGTGCCTCCGCCGCCGCCTCCGAGGCGCGTTCCGCGTTCTCCTGTGCCCTGTAGGCGATCTTCGCGGCCGCCGCTATCGCACCACTGATCGCGGCGATGTGCGTGGCGGAGTCGTAGTCGAGCTGAGCCGACTTGTGCTTCACGAGGGTGACGAAGTTCCGCCGCATCCACGTCGGGCCCTCCAGGGCGACCTGCGCGTACGCCTTGGTGTAGATGCCCCCGGAACTGAGCAGGGACGAGGTGGCGACCCCGTCGTCGTCCAGCAGCGCCTCGGGGTAGGTGCGGTCGAAGAAGTCCTGCAGTGCCTGTGGCGTGTTCGTGTCGAGCGCGGCGTTGGCCGCGGCCTTGACGGCCGACCCGGGCTCCGCGGCGAGGATGCCGGCGATGGTGACGCGGCGGTCGTCGGCCACGGCCTGGAGCAACCCGTCGGTCAGGAAGGCCCGCACGGCGCCGTCGGTCTGGCTCGTCAGCGCCGTGTGGGCGGCGTTTCCGACGTCGGGAGAGCCCACCTCCGCCATGTGCAGGGCCGTCTCACGGTCGTCCTGCTCCTTGGCGAGGGACCGGTCGGTGTCGATCCAGGCATGGATGTCGGCGTCCGTGCCGGCCAGTGCGAACTGGGCGGCCTCCCGCGACCAGGAGCCCGTCGAGGCCGCCACGCCCATGGCCGCCTTGCGGCCCAGCGTGGCGGCCAGCCCCAGGTCTCCGTCCGCCAGCGCCTTCTCGGCGCTCGCGATCCGGTCCTTGAGGGCCTGCGCGGTCTGCTGGTCCTGGGTGCGCCGGTTGGCCAGCGCCGCCCGTTCCTCCGCCTCCAGCCGGGCGAGCAGTGCGGCCTCCGCCAGGCCGTCCTGTCTGTCCTCCTCCAGCCGCGCCAACTCCGCCTCCTGGGCCGCCTGGTGCACGGCCTCGGCGTCCAGGACGGCCTGGGTCGCGGTCTCGGCGGCCTTGATCGCCTCGCCCGCGTGCGCGGTGGACTTGTTGGCGTAGTCGAGGGCCTGTCCCGCGTACTTGACCGCTTCCTCGGCGGCGTCGGCGGCCTTGTCGGCGTGCGCCGCCGCCGAGTTGGCGGCATCGCGTGCCGCGCGGGCGGCGGAGGCCGCCTTGTTGGCCAGGGCCTGTGCGGTGGAGGCGGCGTTGGTGGCGCGGTTCGCGGCGCTGTTCGCGATCGCGGCCTGGCGCTTGGCCTCGGCGGCCTCGGACTGGGCGACACCGGCGGAAGAGGCCGCGCGTGCCGAGGCGCTGGCGGCGGCGGCCGCGTTGCGGGCGGCGGACGCGGCGGCGGAACCGGCTCCGGCCGCCTGCGAGGCCGCTGTGGCCGCGTAGTCGGCGGCCTTGGCCGCCGTACGGGCACGCGCGGCACCGTTGCGTGCCGCGATGGCCGCGTTCTTCGCCACCTCGGCCTTGTTCTCGTCCTTGGAGGCGGCGATGGCCGCGTTGTACGCGTGCGCCGCGGCACTGCCCGCGTTGGCGGCGGCCTGAGCCGCGGCGGTCGCGGCGAACGAGGCGCGGCGCGAGGCCGCGACCGCGGCCTGCGAGGCGCCGATGGCGTTACGGGCGGCCTTCGCGGCACCCTTGGCGGCGCTCGCCGCCTTGCGGGCCGCCGAACCGGCCTTCGCCACGTCGTCCTTGGCCGCGTCGGCCTCCGCCGCGGCCTTCTCGGCCGCGTCCTTCGCCTTCTCCGCGGCGGCCTTGGCACGCTCCGAAGCCTCGACGGCGAGGTCGGTCTCCACCTGGGCGTGCTTGCCCTCGCGCTCCACGACGGCGACCAGTTCCTCGATCGTCGAGGCCTCCTGGTCGCGAGCGCGCGCGATGTGCTGCCCGGTGTCCAGGAACCACTCGACCTCCTGACGGCTGCCGCTGAGCGCCCGGTTCGCGTACTTCCGCACCTCCGGGCCACCGGCCATCATCATGGTGGAGATCTGAACCCGCTGGTCCTCCTCGCGGGCGACGTACCGGCCGGTGGTCAGGAAGTCCGTGAGGGCCTGCTCAGTGCCGGCGTCCAGGGCCGCGGACGCCTCGCGCCTGACCCCCTTGCCCCCGGTGGCCGAGACCGTCGACGTGGCCACCTGGAGGTCTTCCAGCAGTGCGGGCTTGAAGCCGCCGCCGAGGAAGGCGGACACCGCGCTGTCCCCACCGTCCAGGGCCGCGGACGCCTCGCGGCGCAACCCCACCCCGGATCTGACGAGGTAGGAGGAGACCGCGACGCGGTTGTCCTCCGCCACGACCTTCGGAAGGGTCGTGGTGACGAACGTTCGGATATCGGTGTCCGTGCCGTACAGCGCCTCCGCGGCGGCGGCCTTGGTCGCCTTGCCGCCGGTGAGCCATGCCCTGACCACCTCCGCCCGCTCGGTGTCCGGCAGTTCGAACGGCCTGGGCGGTTCGTCGGTCGCCGTGGCCGTGGCCGTCGCCGCGCGGGCCGGCGGGGCCAGCAGCACTCCGGGGGTGGCGGCGACGGCCGTGACGGCGCCGAGGGTGCCGAGCAGCCGTCGCCGGCTCCAGAACACTGTATCCATAGGAATGTCGTCCTCCAGGTAAGTGCCGTGCGGCACTCGACGAAATCAGTCGTGACGCGATCTCCTAGCCATTCATATTTCTTAGTGGTCGTCAATTACCGGAACGGAGATGAGGGTTGCAGGACGCTCTTGGTGCCACTTTTAAGCCTCCAGTCGAGGCGATATCCGACTTCTCCGTAAACGCCGTGCGGCCCCCTCGGGCGGATGTATTCGAACCATGTGAAACTCGGGCTGTGGATCTTCACAGACTCCCCATAATTACCATCACAACCTTCCGGTGAGGTGACGGGAGTCACAACAGTGTGCCGAAGTTACGTCCACTTTCGGATGGTTGGCGATGTGGACAGGCGGTGAAGAGCCGGGATTGCATGGGGCACGAGCGGCTTTCACAGAGATATGTGCGAGCCGTCTCTCCTTTGCGCGTTACGGCGAAGTGGAAACCCTCGTCCGGCGGTTTCGTCGTCGAGGGCGCTATCCGGCCTGACGTGTCATCGGATTGCCGTCCCCGCTCTTATGCAATGTTTCGGCGGGGGGACGGGACGGACGACTCTAGGAGCGCGATGAAGGCCCGTACCGAATCTTCGGAATTCACGAAGAAAAAGCAGGGGAAGAGATTCCTCGTGCGCACCCTGGCCGCCGCGACGGCCGCCGGCGCCTTGGCGTGGGCGGCCCTGTCGGGCGCGCTCACCGACGCCGCTCCCTCCCGGACCGGTGCCGCCTCACCGGTCGCCGACGAGACACCCGGCTACGCGGTCGAGGACTTCAACTACCCCGACGCGGACCGGATCCTGGCCGAGCAGGGCATCCTGCTCAAGCGAGGTGACGGGCACATCACGCTGGTGGACTGCGCCAGCGGCACGGGCTTCATCGAGGTGCTGGCACGGCGGAACTCCGGCAAGGTGGTGTGCTTCAAGGTCGTGGGGGACTCCGGCCGGCTGACCCTGGAGATGCCTGCGGTCCATTCCATGAAGGGCAACGACTACGACACCCAGGTCGACATGACCGTGGGTGACGAGGAGAAGTCCTTCGACCTGGAGAAGAACACCTGGACCGGCGTCGGCGAGAGCGTGGACGAGCAGGGCCGCGAGTACCTGCTCGTCGAGATCCGCGCCGTCAAGTAGCCGACACGTATCAGGAACAGAGGACACGACCTTGATGCACTCCATCAGACGCTCTCACCTCGTCGCGCTCGGCGCGTCCCTGGCGGCCGGGTCACTCGCGCTGTCGGTGACGCCCGCGGCCGCGGTGACCGGCCCCGCCACCCCGGCGGGCGACACCACTCACGCGTACGCCGCACAACTGATCGTGGGCGGCCACGACCGTGGCTGCTCCGGCGTTCTGGTCGATGCCGAGTGGCTGCTCACCGCGGCCAGTTGCTTCGCCGAGAACCCCGCGGAGAGTCTCGCGGTGCCCGCGGGCAAGCCCGCCCTGAAGACCACGGCGACCATCGGCCGCGCGGAGCTGACGAGCACCACGGGCGCGGTCCGCGAAGTCGTCGAACTCGTGCCGCGCACCGACCGTGACGTGGTCCTGGCCCGGCTGAACCGACCCGTCACCAACGTGGCCCCGGTCTCCCTGGCGACGACCGCGCCCGTGGCGGGCGAGGAACTGAAACTCGCCGGGTACGGCCGCACCGGGACCGACTGGGCACCGCTCGACCTGCACACCGGTGCCTTCTCCGTGGACACCGCCGACACCGCCACCACCGCGGTGGTCACCGGCAAGGACGGCGCCGCCGCGTGCATGGGGGACACCGGCGGCCCGTTGGTCCGCACCGGCGGTACACACCAGCTGGTCGCCCTGGCCAGCCGCTCGTACCAGGGCGGCTGCTTCGGCATCGACGAGACCGAGACCCGCACCGGCGGAGTCGTCGCCCGCGTCGACGACCTGGCCTCCTGGGTGCGCTCCAAGACCGGTGCCAACCGCATCACCGACTTCAACTGCGACGGCGCCGAGGACATCGCCGTCGCCGACCCGCAGGCCACCGTCGGCGGTGACGCCAAGGCGGGCCTGGTCCGGATCGTGTACGGCGGGGGCAAGGGCACCGCCGGGATCTCCCAGGACCTCGGCTGGGTGGGCGGCGGCTCGGAGGCCAACGACCAGTTCGGTGAGGCCATCGCCACCGTCGACTACGACCAGGACGGCTGCACCGACCTGCTGGTCGGCACCCCCCGCGAGAACCTCGGCAGCGCCGTCGACGCCGGAATGGTGGACCTCCTGCACGGCGCCCCCGGCGGCCTGGGCACGGGAGCGACCAAGGACACCAACTTCCAGCAGGCCACCGGCAACGGTTCCCTCTCCGCCTCGACCCCCGAGACCGGTGACCTGATGGGCGCGGCCCTCGCCGCCGGCACCTCCGCCGCCGGTGATCCCTTCCTGGTGATCGGCACACCCGGTGAGGGCCTCAGTGGCGCCGCCAAGGCGGGCGAGGCGTTCTACGTGAGCCGCGGCACCAACGTCTCCGTCCACCAGGACAAGCTGAACGTGCCGGGTGCCGTTCAGGCGAACGACGGCTTCGGCGCCTCCGTCGCGGCCGACGCCAACCACATCGCGATCGGCGCCCCCGACGAGAGCATCAACGGGGACAACACGGCCGGCAACCTCGTGGTCTTCTCCCACGAGCTGAACTCCGAGAAGCGGCCCACCCCGCTCTTCGGCCTCGACCAGGACCTGGACACGGTCTCCGGCGGCGCCGAGGCCGGAGACCGCTTCGGCGCGGCCCTGGCCCTGGCCCCCTACCGGCCCTCGGGTTCGGCGAGGGCCGACGAGTCGATCCTCGCGGTCGGCACACCGGGTGAGGCCCTGAACGTGGATGGCGTCAGCAAGGCCGAGACGGGCGCCGTCCTCACCTTCCGCGTCACCGCCTCCGGCACCTACACCCAGCTCAACGGCCTCTCCTCGGGCACCGGCGACGACGACGTGTCCGGCACCTCCGAGGCCGGCGACCACTTCGGCTCCACCCTGACGGCCGTGAACACCGCACCGCGGGCGGTCAGCACCGAGGCGACCATGAAGCTGGCCGTCGGTATCCCCGACGAGGCACTCGGATCGGTGCCGAAGGCCGGCGCCGTGCACGTGTTCTCGCTGCTGGGCTCGCCCGGCGCCAACGACAAGTGGGTGGAGTCGGGCGACGGCGACGGCATCCCCGGGGCCCCCGGAGCCGACCAGCGGCTCGGTTCCAGCATCCACTTCACCGGCACCCGGCTGTACGTCGGCATGCCGTACGGCCCGAGCGGCACCGGCGCCCTCCACGCTCTGCCGATGTCCAACGTGACCCTCGGTGAGCCCACCGCGCCGGTCACCGTGTACCAGCCGGGACAGGGCGGACTCCCGCCGACCGGCACCGCCTTCGGCTACGCGGCGCGCTAGTACCACGGCACCGTGAAGGGGCGCCCGGTGAACCCGCCGGGCGCCCCTTGCCGTCGTCCGCACCGCCGGTCAGGCGATGTGCTCGTCCTCCAGCTCCGCGCTGTGGCGGTTGGTGAAGCGGCTCACCAGCCGCTTGGCCTCCGGATCGGCGAGCGGCGTGCCGAACGTCGCCTCCACGTTGTCGCCGAACTCGCGGGGCGTCGGGTAGCTGCCGTTGATGGACTGCTTGAACACCTGGTAGTAGGCGTCCTCGTCCGGGCCCTGGGGCTCAGGCGTGCCACCGCCTTCCCCCAGCTCGCGGGTGCGGTGGGGGCCGACCGGTATGGGGAAGCCGCCGGTGTCCTCCGGGGAGGGCTCCCGCACGGGGGGCTCTTCCTCGAACTGCTGCCGGTACTGCTCGGCATGCCGCTGCTCCGCCTCCCACTGGGCGTACTGGTCCGGGTCGTACGCGGGGTCGTAGTCGCCGTGGTACTCGACGGACTGCGGGTCCCGGGCGTGCAGCCACGGGTTCTGGTCCGCCGTGGGGTTCTGGTCCGCCGCGGGGTGCCGGTCCACCGCGGGATCCTCCCGCGCGGGCTCGGGCGCCGTCTGCTGGCCGCCGGCCAGCTCGGGGCGCTGCTCATCGGCGGGCTCCGCCTTGCGCAGGGAGGGCGCCGTCCCGTGGGCCGCCCGTCCGTCCGGGAGCGCGTCGGCCTGCGGCGCCGGCGGCAGCAGCGCCGGCTCGATGCCCGCCGCCGCGAGGCCCGCCGGGGCGGTCTGCGAAAGGGGCACGCCGTAGCGGGCCAGGCGCAGCGGCATCAGGGACTCGACGGGGGCCTTTCGGCGCCAGCCGCGCCCGAACCGCGAGCGCAGCCGGGCCTGGTAGACCAGACGCTCCTGCTCCAGCTTGATCACCTGCTCGTAGGAGCGCAGCTCCCACAGCTTCATGCGGCGCCACAGCAGGAAGGTCGGCCCCGGCGAGAGCAGCCAGCGGGTGAGGCGGACGCCCTCCATGTGCTTGTCGGCGGTGATGTCGGCGATCCGCCCGATCGCGTGCCGGGCGGCCTCGACGGACACCACGAACAGGATGGGGATCACCCCGTGCATGCCCACACCCAGCGGGTCCGGCCACGCCGCCGCGCCGTTGAACGCGATCGTCGCCGCCGTCAGCAGCCAGGCCGTCTGCCGCAGCAGCGGGAACGGGATGCGGATCCAGGTCAGCAGCAGGTCCAGGGCCAGCAGCACGCAGATGCCCGCGTCGATGCCGATCGGGAAGACGTAGCTGAAGTTCCCGAAGCCCTTCTGCAGGGCCAGTTCCCGCACCGCCGCGTAGGAACCCGCGAAGCCGATCCCGGCGATGATGACGGCACCGAAGACGACCATGCCGATGAGAACGCGATGCGTCCGGGTCAGCTGTAGTGGCGCGGCCACCCGTACTCCCCTCCCAGTGCCTGTTGTTGCGCGCAACAGAGTGGCACATGTGTGCGGGGGACGGGTGACCGGTGGGCCGATACGACCTGTCAGCTCGGCTTCGACGACGACTTCGGCTTCGACGACGGCTTCGGCTCGGAGGGCGACTTCGACGACGAGTTGGACGCCGACGGCGAGGTGCTCGACCTGCCGCCGTCGGTGTCGGCGGTGTTGGCCTTCGTCACCGCGGCCACCGCCTCCTTGGCCGCCTTCTGGGCGTCCTTGGCCATGTCGTCGGCGTCCGGTGTCTTGTCGCCGGCCAGGCCCGCGCCGTTGTAGTCGACGGTGACGACGACGTTCTCGACGCGCGCCACGACCGTCTGCTGCTTGAAGGTGCCTTCCTTCTTCTTCAGGTCGTAGCGCACGGCCGACGCCTCGTCGCCCGTGCCGCTCACCGGCGCGGTCTTCACGCTCTTCGCGCCCTGCGCGGACTGGGCGTCCCGCAGCTGCTTCGTGTAGTAGTCGCGTGCCAGCTTGTCGCCCTCGCCGCGCGACGCGTCCGACTCGAAGCGCAGCATCGACACGCTCAGCCAGCGGAACTGGGAGCCCTTCACACCGTTGTCGTCCAGGCTGTCCCAGGAGCAACTGGCTCGCGTCGCCGTGTCGTTGGACGCGCCCTCCTTGCCGGAACCGGCCTTCGGCGCCAAGTCTTCCAGCGTCTTCTTCGACAGCACCGAACACGGCTCCGGAAGCTTCCCGTACGCCGCGGCCTGGACCGTCGGGGAGGGCTTCGCCGACTTGGACGCCGTCGTCTTGTCCGCGGCCTTGTCCTTGCCGTCCCCGGAGCCGGAGTCCGAGGAGCAGCCGGCCGCCACCAGCATCACGGGGACGGCGGCCGCGCCGACAAAGGCACGGCGGAGTCGCTTCGCTCTCCCCCACTGCCTGGACGGCGTGGGAGGTACCCCCAGGTTTCGCTGGTCACGCTGGGCTCGTCGCTGCATGGTTCCTTCACTCATGGCACTCGTGATTCCTGCGGTCGGAACGGGTCCGAGGGGCCACCGTACGCGGTGGGAAAACCACCCGACCCTGCTTCAGGTGCATCGCGCGCGGACGCGAGGGAGCCCGGGCCGGGCTCAACCGCTCAGCGAATCCGCCAGCTGGGAAGCGAGTTTCCGTGCCATGTCCTGCATTTCCTCGCTGTCCGGCACGACTCCGAGCATCGCCGACTGCTCCGCGTACTCGATGGTCACCAAGACGTTCGACGTGCGGAACGCCACAGTCACCGTGCGCCGCTTCGCCGTCGAACCGGAGCTGCTCAGCTCGTCGTCCACGAACGCCTCGTCCCCCAGATCGTCGAGGAGCCGGGGCTGGAGGTCGATGGGCGTGGCACCGGCGGACGCGCTCGACGAGGGGGCGGTGGACGAGGCGGAGCCGGACGCCGGGGCGGAGGGCGTGCCGGGCGACGCGGTGCCGGACGGCGATCCGGATCCCGGCGTGGAACCGGGCGCGGACGGCGAACCCGACTCCGAGGCCACCGGTTCGGGCAGGTCGGCCGCCTCCACCTGCTCCCCGAACAGACGCTCGGCCTCGGCGTCGTCGCCCTCGGAGCTGTCGTACGACACCACCCGCTCGAAGTCGACGAAGAGATGGTTGGTGGCGTCCGCGGAATCCACCTTCCAACGGCAGCCGACCTTGCGGTCGGTGTCGTACGCGAGCGTCGCCTCGCCCGCGTACGCCTTCTCCCGCTGCTCCTCGTCCGTGATCTCCTCGAGGCCGGGCAGCAGCGAGCCGAGCGCCTTGTCGCCGACCGCGCCGCACGGCTCCGGGAGGGTGCGGTACTTGCCGGGCTCGGCGGCCTCGGTCGCGACGCCGGGCCGGCCCGGGTTGGAGTCGTCCGGCGTGGCGCCGTCGCCCGAGCCGGTGCAGCCGGCCAGCAACGCCGCCAGGACGGCGGCGACGCCGGGTACGTAGGCCTTCCGCTGCACGGTGCGGCTCCTCTCGCCGGTGTGGCTGTGGTCGGTACTCCAGTGTCCCCGCTGGTTATTCGCTTGCCGCACGGGGGCGCCGCCTGCAGACAATGTGTATCGCACGCGCTGCCGTGACCGCCGGTCGGTTGTCCCTTTGACTGCCCTTGGCGCCGGTTTTGCGCTTTGAGACTTCTGTTTGTTTCCGGGGGAATGAGGACGATATGTCGTACGTGGAGATGCCGGGCGCGAAGGTGCCGATCCGGATGTGGGCGGACCCCGCGACGGTGGAGGAGGGCGCGCTCCAGCAGCTGCGCAACGTGGCGACCCTGCCGTGGATCAAGGGCCTGGCCGTCATGCCGGACGTGCACTACGGCAAGGGCGCGACGGTCGGATCCGTGATCGCGATGCGGGGTGCCGTGTGCCCGGCGGCGGTGGGCGTCGACATCGGCTGCGGGATGTCGGCGGTGAGAACGTCCCTGACGGCGAACGACCTGCCGGGCGACCTGTCGCGGCTGCGCTCGAGGATCGAGCAGGCGATTCCGGTGGGGCGGGGGATGCACGACAGCCCCGTCGAGCCGGGGCGCTTCCACGGGCTGGCGACGGCCGGGTGGGACGACTTCTGGGGGCGGTTCGACGGGGTGGCGGAGGCGGTTCGGTTCCGGCGGGAGCGGGCTGGGAAGCAGATGGGGACGCTCGGATCCGGCAACCACTTTGTGGAAGTCTGCACGGATACGACCGGTTCCGTCTGGCTGATGCTGCACTCCGGTTCCCGCAACATCGGCAAGGAACTGGCCGAGCACCATATCGGCGTGGCTCAGAAGCTCCCGCACAACCAGGGCCTGATCGACCGCGACCTCGCGGTGTTCGTCGCGGACACCCCGCAGATGGCCGCGTACCGCAACGACCTGTTCTGGGCGCAGGAGTACGCGAAGTACAACCGCACGATCATGATGGCGCTCCTGAAGGACGTGGTCCGCAAGGAGTTCAAGAAGGCCAGGCCGGTCTTCGAGCCGGAGATCAGCGCCCACCACAACTACGTCGCCGAGGAGCGGTACGACGGTATAAACCTGCTGGTGACCCGCAAGGGCGCGATCCGCGCGGGTTCCGGTGACTACGGGATCATCCCCGGTTCCATGGGCACGGGTTCGTACATCGTCAAGGGCCTCGGGAACGCCAAGTCCTTCAACTCCGCCTCCCACGGCGCCGGCCGGCGGATGAGCCGGAACGCCGCCAAGCGCCGCTTCTCCACGAAGGACCTGGAGGAGCAGACGCGGGGCGTGGAGTGCCGCAAGGACTCGGGCGTCGTGGACGAGATCCCGGCCGCCTACAAGTCGATCGACCAGGTCATCGACCAGCAGCGCGACCTCGTGGAGGTGGTGGCGAAGCTCAAGCAGGTCGTCTGCGTGAAGGGCTGACGCCCGGGACGCCGTCCGGCGTCAGCCTTCCCGGTGCACCTTCGTGTTCGACGCCTGGGCGCGGGGGCGGACGACCAGGAGGTCGATGTTGACGTGGGCGGGGCGGGTGACCGCCCACGTGATGGTGTCGGCGACGTCGTCGGCGGACAGGGGGTCGGCCACGCCCTGGTAGACCTTGGCGGCCCTGTCCTGGTCGCCGCCGAAGCGGGTCAGGGCGAACTCGTCGGTCTTCACCATGCCGGGCGCGATCTCGATGACGCGGACCGGGCGGCCGACGATCTCCAGCCGGAGGGTCTCGGCGAGGACGTGCTCGCCGTGCTTGGCGGCGACGTAGCCCGCGCCGCCCTCGTAGGTGGCGAAGCCCGCGGTCGAGGAGACGACGACGACCGTGCCGTCGCCGCTCGCCTCCAGCTTGGGGAGCAGGGCCTGGGTGAGGTTGAGGGTGCCGATGACGTTCGTCTCGTACATGCGGCGCCAGTCGTCCGGGTCGCCGGTGGCCACCGGGTCGGCGCCGAGCGCGCCGCCCGCGTTGTTGACGAGGACGCCGACGGTCTTGAAGGCCGAGGCGAACTCGTCGACGGCCGCGCGGTCGGTGACGTCCAGGGGGTACGCCGTCGCCTTGTGGCCGGCCGCCTGGATCTCCTCCGCCAGCGCCTCGACACGGTCCTTGCGGCGGGCGGTGAGGACGACGCGGTAGCCGGCCGCGGCGAGCTGCCGGGCCGTGGCGGCGCCGATGCCGCTGCTCGCACCGGTGACGACGGCGATGCGGGAGGCGGCGGACGGGGCGGCTGCGGGGGCCATGGGCTGCTCCTTGGTCGGTGTTACCGGTCGCCGCCCAGCGTAGTCAGCCGCCGTCGCGCGGTGCCCACATGATCACGGCCATCCCGGCCAGGCAGATCAGCGCGCCGGTCACGTCCCAGCGGTCGGGGCGGTAGCCGTCGGCGACCATGCCCCACAGGATCGAGCCGGCCACGAAGATCCCGCCGTACGCGGCGAGGATGCGGCCGAAGTGGGCGTCGGGCTGGAAGGTGGCGACGAAGCCGTACGCGCCGAGGGCGAGGACGCCGCCGGTGGCCCACAGCCAGCCGCGCTGTTCGCGTACGCCCTGCCAGACCAGCCAGGCGCCGCCGATCTCGAAGAGGGCGGCGACGACGAAGAGGGCGGCGGAGCGGAGCACGAGCATGCGGGCAGCTTCGCACGGCGGACCGCCCGGCCCCGTACAGGGCCGGGCCGGACCGCCCGGGGCCTCAGCTGTCGGCGTCGTAGCGCTCCCGGGCTTGGTGGACCTCGTCGAAGTGGGACTCCGCCCAGTCCTTCACGGCGACCAGCAGCAGGCTCAAACTGTGGCCCAGCGGGGTGAGTTCGTAGTCGACGCGGACCGGTACGGACGGGGTGACGGTGCGGGTGAGGAGGCCGTCGCGTTCCAGTGAGCGCAGGGTCTGCGTGAGCATCTTGGGGCTGACGCCGGCGATCCTGCGCCCGAGGTCGCTGTAGCGCATGGGGCCTGCGGCGAGCGCGGCGACGACGAGACTGACCCACTTGTCGCTGATGCGGTCCAGGAGCTGGTTGGTCGGGCAGTGCCTGATGAACGCGTCGTACTCGGAACGGGCCTGCTCGCGGCGCTGGGCCGCCGTCTTGGTCGCCATGGCTCACTCCCCGGTGTCGTACGCACTCTCAGGTAACTACTTCCTGATGGATAGTAACTCTTCCTAGGGTTGTCCACATCGAGGCCCGGAGGCACCGGGCCCCGGAGATGTCGAGGGAGTGGTCATGTCGGTCATGCGTGCTGTGGTGGTGACGGGGTTCGGTGGGCCCGAGGTCGTGCGGGTCGCGGAGACGGAGGTGCCGGTGCCGGGGCCCCGGCAGGTGCGGATCAAGGTGGCGGCGGCGACCCTGAACCCGGTGGACGCGGGTGTGCGCCAGGGGTTCTTCGGCGGTGCGGGGGAGCGGCTCGGGCTGGGCTGGGACGTCGCCGGGACCGTGGACGCGGTGGGCGAGGGGGGCGGGCGGCGCGTCGGGGACGAGGTCGTGGCCCTGCACCACGGAATGGTGAAGCCGCTGGGCACGCATGCCGAGTACGTCGTGGTGGACGCGGACGCCGTGGCCACGGCTCCGACGACGGCCGACGCGGTGCTCGCCGCGACCCTGCCGCTGAACGCGACGACCGCGGCGCAGGCTCTGGATCTGCTGGATCTCACGCCGGGCCGGACGCTGCTGGTGACGGGGGCCGCCGGGGCGGTCGGCGGGTACGCCGTGCAGCTCGCCGCGCGGCGGGGCGTCGAGGTGACGGCGCTGGCCCGGGAGGAGGACGGGGAACTCGCGCGGTCCCTGGGCGCCGAACACCTGGTGACCGGTACGGACGGGGCGGGCGCGGCCGGACGCGTGGACGCGGTGCTGGACGCCGCCGTGCTCGGTGACTCCGCGCTGGAGTGGGCGCGGGACGGCGGGGCCTACGTCGGGGTGATCCCGGGGGCGGCGCCGGCCGCGGTGCGCGGGGTGCGGGTCGGGAGCGTCGAGGTGCGGGCCGACGGTGCCCGTCTGGCGGAGCTGGCCGGCCTCGTGGACGAGGGCGCGCTGACGCTGCGGGTGGCCGGCACGTATGCCCTGGACGAGGCGGTCAAGGCGCACACCCGGCTCGCGGAGGGCGGGCTGCGGGGGCGGCTGGTGCTGGTGCCCTGAGGGGGCGGGCGGGTGGTGGGGGCGGGTGGGGGTGCTGGGCGGCCTCGGGGCCGGGCGAGGGGGCCCGCAGCGCCGGGGCGGGTGGCGGGGTCGGGTGAGCGGAATAACGACTGCGGGCCGTTCGTTCGACGGTATAGTTGAACCGTCAACAACTCGGAGGTTGAGCGACCATGCAGTTCGGCATCTTCACCGTCGGCGACGTCACGCCGGACCCCATCACGGGCCGTACGCCGACCGAGCGTGAGCGCATCAAGGCCATGGTCGCCATCGCGCTGAAGGCCGAGGAGGTCGGGCTCGACGTCTTCGCGACCGGCGAGCACCACAACCCGCCGTTCGTGCCCTCGTCGCCGACCACGATGCTCGGCTACATCGCGGCCCGCACCGAGCGGCTGGTCCTCTCCACCTCCACCACCCTCATCACCACCAACGACCCGGTGAAGATCGCCGAGGACTTCGCGATGCTCCAGCACCTGGCCGACGGCCGGGTGGACCTGATGATGGGGCGCGGCAACACCGGGCCGGTCTATCCGTGGTTCGGCAAGGACATCCGCGAGGGCATCAACCTCGCCGTCGAGAACTACGCCCTGCTGCACCGCCTGTGGCGCGAGGACGTCGTGAACTGGGAGGGCAAGTTCCGTACGCCGCTCCAGGGCTTCACGTCCACGCCCCGGCCGCTGGACGGCGTCGCGCCGTTCGTCTGGCACGGCTCCATCCGGTCGCCGGAGATCGCCGAGCAGGCCGCGTACTACGGCGACGGCTTCTTCCACAACAACATCTTCTGGCCCGCCGACCACACCAAGCGCATGGTCGAGCTGTACCGGGCCCGCTACGCCCACTACGGGCACGGCACCCCCGAGCAGGCGATCGTCGGCCTCGGCGGGCAGGTGTTCATGCGGAGGAACAGCCAGGACGCGGTGCGCGAGTTCCGCCCGTACTTCGATGTCGCCCCCGTCTACGGGCACGGGCCGTCGCTGGAGGACTTCACCGAGCAGACCCCGCTCACCGTCGGCTCGCCGCAGCAGGTGATCGAGAAGACGCTCGCCTTCCGCGACTACGCCGGTGACTACCAGCGCCAGCTGTTCCTGATGGACCACGCCGGGCTGCCCCTGAAGACCGTCCTCGAGCAGCTCGACCTGCTCGGCGAGGAGGTCGTGCCGGTGCTGCGCGAGGAGTTCGCCAAGGACCGCCCGGCGAACGTGCCGGACGCGCCGACCCACGCGTCCCTGCTGGCCACCCGCAGGGACACGGCCGAGGAAGGAGTACGGGCATGAAGCTCGTCGTCGTCTCCGCGGGACTGAGCGTCCCGTCCTCCACCCGGCTGCTCGCCGACCGGCTGGCCGCCGCCACGGCCGGCCGGGCCGGCACCGACGTCCAGGTGGTCGAGCTGCGCGACCTCGCCGTGGAGATCGCGCACACCTTCACCAACGGGTTCCCGGGGCGGAACCTGTCCGCCGCCTTCGACGCGGTGGCGGCGGCCGACGGCCTGATCGTCGTCACGCCGGTCTTCTCGGCCTCGTACAGCGGGCTGTTCAAGTCGTTCTTCGACGCGCTGAGCGTCACCGACGAGGACGCCCTCGCCGGGAAGCCCGTGCTGATCGCCGCGACCGGCGGTACGGCCCGGCACTCGCTGGTCCTGGACCACGCCCTGCGTCCGCTCTTCGCCTACCTCAAGGCCGTCGTCGTCCCGACCGGCGTCTACGCCGCCTCGGAGGACTGGGGCGCCGAGGGGCTGGACGGGCGGATCGAACGGGCGGCGGGGGAGCTGGCGGGGCTGATGGCCGGGTTGTCGGGCGGACTGTCCGGGCTGTCGGCGGCCCCGGAACCGGCCGGGAAGCCGGCGGACGACGCCTTCGAGGTCGTGCCCTTCGAAGAGCGGCTCGCCGCGCTGCGGCCCACAGGGTGAGATCTCGGTAAGAAGCCCGGCCGCCCGGTCGCCGGGCCCCTGGCCTTGGCAGACTGGACGCGTGCCCCGGACTGTTCTGCTCGCCGAAGACGACCGCGCGATCCGGCACGCCCTGGAGCGCGCCCTCACCCTGGAGGGCTACCGGGTCACCGCGGTCGCCGACGGCACCGAGGCGCTGGCGCGGGCCCACAGCGGCCGGCCGGACGTGCTCGTGCTGGACGTGATGATGCCGGGCATCGACGGCCTCCAGGTCTGCCGGACCCTGCGCGCCGAGGGCGACCCCACGCCGATCCTGATGCTGACGGCGCTGGTGGAGACCGCCGACCGCATCGCGGGCCTGGACGCGGGCGCCGACGACTATGTCGTGAAGCCCTTCGACGTCGAGGAGGTCTTCGCCCGCCTGCGCGCCCTGCTGCGCCGCACCGGCCGTGAGGAGGCGGGCCCCCCGGATGACGCCTCCGCCTCCACCCCCGCCGACGTGCCGGAGGAGCCGGACGCCGCCCGCTGCCTGGAGGCGGCCGGACTGCGCATGGACCCGCGGGCCCGCCGTGCCTGGCGGGGCGGGCGCGAGCTGGAGCTGACCCGCACCGAGTTCGAGCTGCTGGAGCTGCTGGTCCGCAACGTCGGCATCGTGCTCGACCACTCCACCATCTACGACCGTATCTGGGGCTACGACTTCGGCCCCGGCTCCAAGAACCTCGCCGTCTACGTCGGCTACCTGCGCCGCAAGCTCGACCAGCCGGGCGCGCCGCAGCTGATCCAGACCGTGCGCGGCGTGGGTTACGTGCTGCGGGAGGACTGAGTGGGCCCCTCCCCGCTCGGGCGCCGGCCCCGGCTGCTGTCGCTGCGGACGACGTTCGCGGTGTCGTTCGCCACGGTCACCGCCGTGGTCACGGTCCTCGTCGGCGTGCTGTCGTACAGCGGCGCGGCCCGGCTGGTGCGGGTGGACCAGGAATCGGTCTTCGCACAGGTCGTGCAGGACCTGCGGGCCGAGGTGCGCCGGCAGCGGCTGTCGCCCGACGACTTCACCTCCTCCGCGCCCGGCCACGACATCGTGCGCCCGGCCCGTACGGACGTGCAGGTGCTCGGGCCGGACGGCAAGGTGTCCGACCCGGCCGGTCCGCCGCTGCCGGTCACCGACGCCGACCGGCGGACCGCGCACGCCGCCGTGGCCGGGCGGACGGTCCAGCACGAGGACGTCGGGGTCGGGCGCGACGTCTTCCGGGTCGCGACCGTGTCGCTGGGCGGTGGCCGGGGCGCGGTGCAGGTGGCGCAGGAGTTCAGCGACACCGAGGACCTGCTGCGGGCGCTGCAGCGGCGGACGCTGCTGCTGATGGCCGCGGTGGTGACGGCCGCCGGGCTGTTCGGCTGGTGGCTGGCGCGGCGCATGACCCGGCGGCTGGTGCTCCTGACCTCCGCCGCCGAGGACGTGGCCCGCACCCGTCGGCTGGGCGTCCAGGTGCCGGTCACCGGGCCCGACGAGGTGGGCCGCCTCGGCCGCGCCATCGACCTGATGCTGGTCCGCCTCGCCCAGTCGGAGGAGGACCAGCGGCGCCTGGTCCAGGACGCGGGGCACGAGCTGCGGACGCCGCTCACCTCGCTGCGGACCAACATCTCGCTGCTGCGGCGGATCGACGAGCTGCCGTCCGGCGCCCGCGAGGAACTGGTCGCGGACCTGGGCCAGGAGGCCCGCGAGCTGACCGACCTGGTCAACGAACTGGTCGAGCTGGCGGCCGGGCAGTCCGCCGGGGAGCCCCCGCAGCGGGTCGACCTGGCGCGGGTCGCGCGCGACGTGGCGAGCCTGGCCCGGCGCCGCACCGGGCGGGAGATCGGCGTGAGCGTACGCGGTGAGACGGTGACGGAGGGCCGGCCCGCCATGCTGACCCGTGCGCTGTCCAACCTGGTCGAGAACGCCGCGAAGTTCGACCCGGGCGGCACCGGACCCATCGAGGTCGCCGTCGCCGGACCCGCCCTGGAGGGCCCGATCCGCGTCGAGGTCCGCGACCGCGGTCCGGGCATCGCCGCGGACGACCTGACCCGCATCTTCGACCGCTTCTTCCGCACCGCCGGCGCCCGTTCACGGCCGGGTTCCGGCCTCGGCCTGTCCATCGTGCGGGAGGTGGCGCTCGCGCACGGGGGAGCGACGTTCGCGTTCCGGCGGGACGGGGGCGGGTCGGTGGTCGGGTTCACGGTGGGCGGAGGGGGCGCGGAGGTCGGGGACGACGGGCGTGCGTGACGGGCGGGCGTGCGTGGGGGTGACGGGCGTAGGGGGCGGTGACGGGCGGGCGGGCGTGAGGGTACGGGCGTACGGGACGGTGACGGGCGTGCGTGAGGGTGACGGGCGTACGTGAGACGGGTTCCGGTGGCGTCCCACCGGGTCCGTGACCGGGAACCGGAAGCGGTCCGGAAGCGGTTCGGCAGCGGAGTGCCGCTGGCACCGGAAGCGAGGCCGCTGATGCCCTGGGGGCATGACGACGTCACCAGCGGCCCTGCGCGCCTCCGTCGCCGCGGCCAGCGCCGCCGGTGCCGACGGCAGCGGCACCGGCGCCACCGCCGGTGCCGCTCGCGGTGCCTACGCCGGGGTCGTCGTGCCGCGAGGTGCGCAGGAACGTGCCGAGTGCGGACAGGTCGGTCCGTTCCAGGTCCGCCGGCCGGATCACGATGCGCAGCTCCGGCGCGGTCGCCGGCTCCCGGCGGCAGTGGGCGGTGAAGCTCTCCACGATCATGAGCAGCAGCTGGGTGCGGTCGAGTTCCACGACCCGGGCCAGTCCGGAGCCGATCAGCGGGATCGCGACCGGCTTGTACATGCCGTACCGGGCGACGGCCGGCCAGAGGGCGTCCAGGCCCGCCCGGAGTTCGGCCGGCGCGGAGCGGGCGACGAGGTCGTTGCCGAGCCGGGAGTAGGCCACGGCGAAGACCCGGCGGCCGTCCACCGGCAGGGAGACGGTGGTGCCGAGCGGGTAACGGACGCGCCGGCCGCGGGGCTTGTCCTGGGGCCGTTCCGTGCGCAGCGGGGTGAACGCCTTCAGCCCGGCCTGGAGCCGGTCGTCCAGCAGTTTGCGCTCGCCGCCGAACAGCCGCTCCACCAGCTGCCCCTGCACGCTCTCCCGGCTGATCACCAGGTCCCGTTCGGTGGCGGTGTCGAAGGTGTCGGTGAACCCGACGACCAGATTGGCGTCCTCCTGGTCGAACAGGTCGCCGCGCACCACCACGAGGTCCCCGGCGCCGGGGAACGGCTGCCGCAGCAGTTCCTGCCCGTGCCGCTCCCGCAGCCGGGCCCGCAGGGAACCGAGCAGCTCGGCGACGTCGCGGTCGTCCGGCCGCTCCATGGCCATCCGTTCGGCGACCGGCAGGGCGAGGTCGTGCCGGCCCAGGTCCATGCGGCTGCGGATCAGCTGGCGGCGGGCCGTCTCGCGCAGCGCGGTGAGCCGGCGGATCAACGGCAGCGCGAACTCCTCGTCGCCCGCTTCGGCCAGCGGGCGGCCGCGGACGAGGTCGAGTGCCGCCGCGAGCCGGTCGGCGGCCGCCGCGGGGGGCGCGAGCAGCCCGGAGTGGACCAGGTCGGTGAACTCCGAGCAGTCCAGCTCGTCGGGCGCGAGCACCAGCCGGTACGCGGTCTCGGGCGCCGGGGTGGCCAGCAACTGCTCGGTGCGCAGCACCCGGGCGCCGTCACCGTTCTGGGCGGGATCGAGGGCGCGGCGCAGTTCGAGGACGCGCTTCTGCACGTCGTTGCGGTGACGCCCGGTCCGGTGCGGACGTTCACCGGCGACCGCCCACACGTCCCGGTGCAGCCGCCGTACCGGTACGGGCTCGCCCTCCGCCGCCACCAGGCGGACCAGCAGCCGTGTGGTCAGCGGGGTCAACCGGACGGGCACGCCGTCGACTTCGAGTCCTGCCGGTCCCAGGACGCTCACACGGATGCGCGCCATACAAGTGGTCTCCACTCGCTTCACTCTCTCCCGCCGAGCGGTGGCGGGGGAGGTTTCGGCAGCGTATCAATCGTCCGTTTGGGGGAGTTGTGGATTCGGTCGGTTCGCGTGGGGCCGGTCCGGTCGTACGTCCGTCGCGGCGGAGCGGCCGGCTGAGCCCCGGGGGGCGGCGGGGCCGGGGCGGCCGGCGCGGGCTGTTCGGCGGGGCGCGGACCCGGCGGGTGTTCGCCGGCAGTGTGATGGCGGCCTTCGGCGGGGTGTCGGCGGTCGTCCAGTTCGTCGGGCAGGTGTGGCCCGCGGCCATCCCCGCCCCGGCTCCGGTGACGGCGGCGTCGGCGCTGCTGTGCCTGGCCTGGGGGGTGCTGCGCAGCCGGCCGACGGTGGCCGTGCGCCAGGAGTTCCGGCGGCCGCGGATGGCGGTGACGGTCGGACCCGGCGACCTCTTCGACGAGTCCGCCCACCTTGTCGTCGGCTTCTGCGACACGTTCGACACCGACGTCCGCGACGGCGTCGTCATCAGCGGCGCCAGCGTGCAGGGGCAGCTGCTGGAGCGCCGGTACGACGGTGACGCGCGGCGGCTGGACGACGAGCTGGACGCGGCCCTGCGCGCGGCCGTGCCGGTCGCCCGGGAGTCCCGGGAGGACAAGCCCTACGGCAAGCTCGGCCGTTACCCGGTCGGCACGGTGGCGGTGCTCGGCAGCCGGCCGCGGCTGGTCTTCGGGGTCGCCTACAGCCGGCTCGGCAACGACTGCGTGGCGCGGTCCAGCACGGAGGAACTGTGGCTCAGCCTCAGCCGCGTGTGGGACGCCGTCTACCGGCACGGGCAGCTGGACCGCGTGGCCGTGCCGCTGATCGGCTCGGGGCTGTCCCGGCTGCACGGGCTCGACGAGGAGAGCCTGCTGCGCCTGATCCTGCTCTCCTTCATCACCCACTCCCGGGAACGGGTGATCTGCCGCGAGCTGCGGGTCGTGCTCCGGCCCGCCGAGCTGGAACGGGTCGATCTGGCGGAGGTCGCGGCGTTCCTGGGGGTGCTGGCGGCGGCGGATTCCGGCGGTGCGGCGTAGGAGCGGGGCCTGTCCGCGGCGTCGGGTCGCTGGTGGGGCAACGGGGGCCTGAGTGGGACAGCGAGCCCTTGGGCGGGGCAGCGGGGACTCTGAGTGGGGCAGCGAGCCCTTGGGCGGGGCAGCGGGGACTCTGAGTGGGGCAGCGAGCCCTTGGGTGGGGCAGCGGGGGCTCTGAGTGGGGCAGCGAGCCCTTGGGTGGGGCAGCGGGGGCTCTGAGTGGGACAGCGGACCTCTGGGTGGGGCAGCGGGCCCCTGGGCGGGGCAGCGGGTCCTCGGGCGGGGCAGCGCGCCCCTCGGCGGGGCGCCGGCCCCCCGGAGACGCGTGCCGCGGTGGCGGGACGCGCTCCGGGAGGCCGGTTGCGCCGGTCCCCCGATCGGCGCCGGATCCGCCGGGCTACGGCCGGCGGTGGTAGGCGGACAGGTGCTGGAACGGGTAGGTGTGGCGCCAGTCGGACCCGGTGTCGTTGACCGTGCAGCCCGCCAGCTTCAGCCGCTCCACGACCTTGCCGAGCGCCGTTTCGGAGCCGTCGAAGCGGATGACGTTGCGTCCGGCGATGTCGGCGATCGGCCGCAGGCCGCCGACCTCGACGATCAGCGTGCGCTCGGGGTACGCCATCAGCACCATGCCCAGCTCGATCAGGACGTTGGGGCGCGGCTGGCACACGGGCCGGGTCTCGTGGTCGGGCTCGTTGTGCCCCCGCAGCTCCGGGTGGAGGGTGACGACGTCGTCCGGCGTGAGCAGGACGAGCGCCGCCTGGGCCTGCGCCGGAGCGCCGGCGACCACGTCACCGAGGAAGGGCGAGGCGTGGCCGGTCGCTCTGACCAGGTCCTCCCACTCCTTGGGGCGCAGATCGAGCCGGCGCAGCAGCTCGTACATCTCGCGCCGTACCTGGTCGTCGCGGCCGTGGACGACGAAGACGCTCCGGGCCCGGTCCGCGTCGCTCGGCAGCGCGGCCGGGTCGGCCCGCCACCCGCCGGCGTGCGGCAGCCCAGCCGGTCCGGATGCTCCGGATGGTCCCGTCGGGCCGGACGGCCCGGAGTGCACCGGGGAGTTGTCGCCGAAGGTCTGGGTCGTGCCGCTGTTGCCGACGCTCTGGTTGCCCCCGAAGTTGTTGTTGCCGCCCTGGCCGAAGCTGTTGCCGTGGAACCGCTGGCCGCTCATGCCGGTCGTGCCTCCCTGGTGATGCCGGAGTTGTTGCCGAAGGTCTGGGTGGTGCCGGTGTTGCCGACGCTCTGGTTGCCGCCGAAGTTGTTGGTGCTGTGGGCGCCGAAGTTCTGCTGGAGGATGTTGGTCTGGTTGGCCTCGTGCTCACGGGTGTCGACGTCGTGGTCGCGCAGGAAGTCGCCGACGATCTGCAGCAGATGACGCTCGATGATCTGGATGTACTTGATCGAGTCCGTTTCCTGGAAGAAGTGGTGGAAGTCGCTGTTGGGCGCCAGTTCGCGGACGCTGGTGAGCGCGCCGCAGTCCACGACGGTCAGCGCGTAGCGGCCGAGCCGGAACTCGCTGGTGTCCGCCGGCTGGCGCACCAGCGTGCGGACGGTGTCGGAGCCGGAGCGGCTGGGCAGCCGCTCGCGCAACGGGTTGGTGATCAGCCGCAGGAGTTCGCCGGGCGCGCTGCGGGTCACGTCCCAGGCGATGCGCCACATGAGCCTGCCGTCGATCGTGGCGGGCAGCCGGTCGGCGAGGTGGAAGCTCTCCGGCACGGGACCGAGCACGTAGGTGTAGAACTCGGTGTGCAGGGTGCTGCCCTTGATGTCGAAGCCGATGAACACCGAGGTCACCAGCTCCTGTTGCCACGCTCCGATCCGGACGCACAGGTACTCGCGGCCGGCGTCGTAGTCCTCCCGCCAGTGTTCGCCGGTGTGGCCGGGGCCGGGCGTGTCGGGGAGCGCGTCGACGGAGTCGTCGCCCTCGGTCGTCCGGACGGCCTTGGCGAACCGGCGCCGGTCGACGGAGAGCAGCTGGATCCGGTCACTGGGGGCGGGTCTGTCCCGCAGTTCCGCGAGCATCTGCTCGCAGACGCGGCCGGTGATGTCCCCGACGGTGAAGGGGATGATCGGTTTGCGCTCCGCCGGTCCGTGGTCGTCGCCCGCGCCGTCCGCGGGTCCGTGCTGGGCGGGGACGTGCCCGTTGAGCAGGCCCTGGCCGAGCACGCCGTCGCGCGACACCGGGGCGCCGAGGAGCAGCTCCGCGTTGGCCCACCGGCGGATCGAGTGGCCGGCGCCGACGAACGGCTTGTAGCCGCCGTAGTACACCGTGCCGGAGGCCTGCTCCCGGTCGATCTTGCCGACCAGTTCCGGCGTCAGGTGCGAGGTCATCGGGTAGCCGCCGTCGAATCCCGTACGGTCGTCCGCCGGCGGCGCGAGGTGCTCGGCGAGGGTCTGGAGGACGGCGAGCCGGCGGAGGAACATCGTGGCCCAGGCGAGCCAGAAGACGAGCAGGGCCGCCGAGACGCCGGTGAGCAGGCCCGCCGCGAGCAGCAGAGTGATGACGGCGGTGCCCGTCCAGAGGGCGATCAGCTGGTTGCGGCGCAGGTTGTGGGCGGCGAGGGCGTGCGCCAGCACGGGGGCGGCGTCGTAGCCGTAGGAGGGGGCCACCACCCGGTACCGGTGGGTCAGCAGCTCCCGGATCACGGCCTTGCGGTAGACGGGGTCGAGGTAGGTGCCCGCGCACAGCAGGCGCGTGGCGTTGCTCGTCGCGTCCGGGGGCGGCGGGGCGGCGTGGGTGGTCATGGCTGCTCAGTTCCCTTCCCGCATGTCCGCCGAGGTGATGACGCCGTCGGTCACCGTGTAGGTGCCCTCGTACGTCGTCCGGGTGCCGTCGGTCTCCCAGGCCACGACCGTGAGCGACACCTCGTCGCCCGTCGTTCCGGTCACGGTGACCTCGTCCCGTTCGGTCGTCTCGAAGCCGGCGACGAAGTGGTCGTAGTCCGGGTCGAGGTTCTTGCCGCCCAGCTCCCAGGCGGTCCGGAAGTCGCGGTCGTTGATGGCCTCGAAGTACGCCGTCACCGTCGCCTCCGGCCCGCTCCCGTCCCCGTCCGGGAACGGGGAGTCG
The DNA here is from genome assembly GCF_044763415.1 of Streptomyces sp. NPDC096048. Lineage (NCBI taxonomy): Bacteria > Bacillati > Actinomycetota > Actinomycetes > Kitasatosporales > Streptomycetaceae > Streptomyces > Streptomyces sp. NPDC096048. The sequence continues at coordinate 1,043 of NZ_JBIWGG010000019.1, read as the reverse complement.
GCGGGATCGTCGGTCGCGCCGCCGGTGGCCGTGTCGTCGGTGGTGTCGTCGAGGGGCTCGTCCGTCGTTCCGTCGTAGGTCCCGTCGGTCGGTTCGTCGGTCGGTTCGTCGGTCGGTTCATCGGTCGTCCCGTCGCCCCAGGGCGACGTGTCCTCGCCGGTCGGGCCGCCCAGGCCGCCCAGGCCCTCCGGGTCGGTCCCGTCGTCATCCGTTCCGTCCACCCAGTCCGGCAGGGCCCCGCTGCCGTAGAGCCCGTCGGTGGCGGGCACCCCGTCGTCGCGGCCGGTCGTGGCGAGCACGACGGCCAGCACGACTATGAGGACGAACGGGATCGCGATGACGGTCAGGGCCTGGTTGCGTACGTGGCCGGGGGCGAGTGCTAGCCCCGGTGCGGGGTAGGAACCCCGGGCGCCGTGCGGTACTCGTGTACTACTCATCTGTCACCTCATTGCCGCCGGTATCCGGCTGAGCGGATACGGCACGCGCCCCGAGTGGGCCGATGTGCCTTGTGCATCGCCCGATCCGACCAGGGGCAGCGCTTCCGGAACCAGATTTCTCGGCTTCCGATGCGCTTCCGATCGGCTTCCGCTATGAGGTGGGTCCCGGGTCGGCCGGGGCCTCGCCACGGCGGTCGCCGTGCACCGGGCCCGGCAACAGCCCCGGAACGTGACCCCGGTCAAGGAGCTGCGTGGCGGGAGGCGCCGTTCTGCACGGACGCGGAGCGCGCGGCGCTGGCGCTGGCCGAGGGCGCCACCCGGCTGCAGGACGGTGCGGAGGGCGTCACCGACGCGATCTGGGAAGAGGTCAACGCCCATTTCACCGAGGCGGAGATCGGCGCGATCAACCTGGAGATCGCGCTGACCAACTTCTTCAACCGGCTCAACCGCACCGTCAAGGAACCGGCCGGCCGTACCTGGGGCTGAGCCCGGCGCGGCTCCCGACCCACGGACAGGTCGGGGGATGGCGAACGGGCCCGTGCTCACCAGGGTTGTGAGGTGAGTACGGGCCCTTGCTCGGTCTTCGGCCGGGGGTGTCTCCGGGGG
>NZ_JBIWGG010000018.1:0-95878 GCF_044763415.1 Streptomyces sp. NPDC096048 | reverse complement strand
AAGGCCTCGGTGGACACCAACGAGTGGATCGAGGCCAACCCCGACGAGGCCAAGGCCGCGGCGAACAAGCAGCTGGAGAAGGACACCGGCAAGGCACTGCCCGCCGACGTCCTGGACCCGGCGTGGAAGTCGATCCGGCTGACCGACGACCCGCTGGCCGCCACCCTCGACGCCCAGACGGATCACGCCGTCAAGGCGGGTCTGCTGGAGCAGCCCGACCTCAAGGGCATCTACGACCTCACGCTGCTCAACAAGGTCCTCAAGGCCAAGGGCGAACCCGCGGTCGACGACGCCGGACTCGGCGGTCGGCAGTAGGCCCGGACCACGACCAGGGACCAGGGACCAGGAGGTTCGACCATGGCCACGACCACGCCCATCGCCGAGGACACCCGGATCGCCGGGGCCGACGAGACCGCCGGGGCCGACGGGACCGCCGCGCCCGGCAAGATCGCGGAGCCGGCTGCGCGCACCACCCGCATCGAGCACGTCTCGAAGTCGTTCGGGGGCCCCGCCGGACAGCAGCTCGTGCTGGACGACATCACCCTCGATGTCGCACCCGGCGAGTTCGTCACCCTCCTGGGGGCCTCCGGCTGCGGCAAGTCCACGCTGCTGAACCTGGTGGCGGGCCTGGACAAGCCGAGCGCCGGCGCGATCACCACGGACGGGCGGCCGGCCCTGATGTTCCAGGAGCACGCCCTGTTCCCGTGGCTGACCGCGGGCAAGAACATCGAACTCGCCCTGCGGCTGCGGGGCGTGCCCAAGTCCGAGCGCCGCGACAAGGCGGAGGAGCTGCTCGAACTCGTCCGGCTGAAGGGCGCGTACGGCAAGCGGGTGCACGAGCTGTCGGGCGGTATGCGCCAGCGGGTCGCGATGGCCCGTGCGCTCGCCCAGGAAAGCAGGCTGCTGCTGATGGACGAGCCGTTCGCCGCCCTGGACGCCATCACACGGGACGTACTGCACGACGAGCTGACCCGGATCTGGCGCGAGACGAAGCTGTCCGTCCTGTTCGTCACGCACAACGTCCGCGAGGCCGTCCGCCTCGCCGAGCGCGTGGTGCTGCTCTCCTCCCGCCCCGGACGCGTCGCCCGCCAGTGGACGGTCGGCATCCCGCATCCGCGCCGCATCGAGGACACCGCCGTGGCGGAACTGTCCGTCGAGATCACCGAAGAACTGCGTGGGGAGATCCGCCGCCATGGCCAGCACTGACACGACGCGTCCCGCCAAGGACGCGGGCGCCAAGGACGGCGGCGATCTCGCCGGTCTGGAGGCGGGCCTGGACGCACTGGAGACGGTGCAGCAGGGCCGCACGCCCTTCCGGCAGACCTTCGTGGAGAAGATCCTCCCCCCGGCCGTCGCCGTCCTCCTGGTGATCGCGGTGTGGCAGGGACTCGTCTCCTTCGAGATCGTCGACGACCCGACCAAGCTGCCCGCCCCGTCCGACGTGTGGAACGTGGTGCACCAGGCCTGGCTCCAGGGCGAACTGCTCGGCTACATCTGGACCAGCGTCTCGCGCGGACTGTCCGGCTTCCTGCTGGCGCTGGTGATCGGCACCCCGCTGGGGCTGCTGGTGGCGCGGGTGAAGTTCGTGCGCGCGGCGATCGGCCCGATCCTGTCCGGCCTCCAGTCGCTGCCGTCGGTGGCCTGGGTGCCGCCGGCCGTGATCTGGCTGGGCCTGAACAACTCGATGATGTACGCGGTCATCCTGCTCGGCGCCGTACCGTCCATCGCCAACGGCCTGGTGTCCGGCGTCGACCAGGTCTCCCCGATCTTCCTGCGCGCGGGCCGCACCCTCGGTGCCACCGGACTGAAGGGCACCTGGCACATCGTGCTGCCCGCCGCCCTGCCCGGCTACGTAGCCGGCCTCAAGCAGGGCTGGGCGTTCTCCTGGCGCTCGCTGATGGCCGCCGAGATCATCGCCTCCTTCCCCGACCTCGGCGTCGGCCTCGGCCAGTTGCTGGAGAACGGCCGCAACGCCAGCGACATGGCCATGGTCTTCGAGGCGATCCTCCTCATCCTCACCGTCGGCATCGCCATCGACCTGCTGATCTTCAGCCCACTGGAACGCTGGGTCCTGCGCAGCCGCGGCCTCCTGGTGAGGAGCTGACAGCCACCCCGCACCGTGCGCTCCGCTCCGCTCTGCTCGTCGCCCGTGGCCGGCGGCGCCCTCCGTCCGCCGGGCGTCCGGGCCGTCCGCCCGTCTCCCGGCGGGGCTCGGCACTCCCTCCAGCGGGACTCGACGGATCACCTGCTGGTCCTTGAGACGCGTCTATCAAGGTGGCGGTGAATGGTTTACCGGCGAAACGGAGACCGTCATGCGGACACGGCACACATCCGCCATGCGAGCCATCGGCAGGAGTTTCGGCGAGGGCCTCATGTGGATGGGGTTCGGATGGTTCGGAACGCATCCGCCCCACCCCTGGTCGGGGTATGCGATGCCGCCCGCCGAGCAGCCGTGCCTGCCTCCGCTGTCGGAGGAGGATTTCGCCCGGTGGACGACCGCGGCCAAGCACTTGTGAGAGGTGGCCGCAGCCGTTCCGCGGCCTGCGCATCTTCCCGCCCGAAGACAAGGAGACCAGGGTGACCAGCACCGGGCCGGCCAAGGCTCACGTTCCCGTGCAGAAGCGGCGCATACTCAAGCTGTTCCGTCCGTACCGCAAGAGCCTGCTGTTCGTCGCGTCGCTGGTCGCGGCCTCTTCGCTGGTTTCTCTCGTCAACCCCTTCCTGATCCGCGAGATCATCGACGTGGCGCTGCCGCAGGGCAGGACGGGACTGCTGTCCCTGCTGGCCCTGGGCATGGTCGTCGTCGCGGTCGCCAACAGCTCGTTCAACGTGTGGCAGACCTACCTCTCCGCGAAGGTCGGCCAGCTCGTCATGCACGATCTGCGCACCGCCGTCTACTCCCACCTCCAGCGCATGTCACTGGCCTTCTTCACCCGGACCCGCACCGGTGAGGTCCAGTCGCGGATCGCCAACGACATCGGCGGGATGCAGGTGACCGTCACCACCACGGCGACGGCCCTGGTGTCGGACGTGACCACCGTCATCACCACGGTCACCGCGATGGCGCTGCTCGACTGGCGGCTCACGCTCGCGTCGCTGATCGTCCTGCCCGGCTTCGTCTGGGTCAGCCGCCACGTCGGGGACGAGCTGCGGGTCCTCACCCGTGCCCGGCAGCGCCAGTTCGCCGACCTGTCGTCGAACGTCCAGGAGTCGTTGTCGGTCAGCGGCATCATGCTCGGCCACACCATGGGCCGTTCGCGCTCGCTGAGCGACGCCTTCGCGGGACAGTCCCGCAAGCTCACCGACATCGAGGTGCGCGCCAGCACGGCGGGCCTGTGGTACCAGTCCACGATCTGGATCGTCCTGGCGGCCATGCCCGCGGTGATCTACTGGGTGGCTGGTCTGACCGGCAGCGGCGGCCACATGTCCATCTCCATCGGCGCGCTGGTCGCCTTCGCCACTCTCCAGCAGATCCTGTTCCGGCCGGCGCAGCGGCTGCTGACCATCGGTCTGGACATCCAGAGCTCCCTGGAGTTGTTCGGGCGCATCTTCGAGTACCTCGACCTGCCCGTCGACGTCGCCGAGCCCGAGCACCCGGTGGTGCCGGCGAGCCTGCGGGGCGAGGTGCGGCTGCGCGGGGTCGGTTTCAGCTACGCGGGCGCCGAGCGGCCGACTCTGGAGGGCGTCGACGTAACGGTTCCCGCAGGGCACAGCCTCGCCGTCGTCGGGGAGACCGGCTCGGGCAAGACGACCCTGAGCTACCTCATACCGCGTCTGTACGACGCGACGTCCGGCACCGTCACGATCGACGGCATCGACGTGCGCGACCTGTCGTTCGACACGCTCGCCGCCGCCGTCGGCGTCGTCTCCCAGGAGACGTACCTCTTCCACGCCTCGGTCGCCGACAACCTCAGGTTCGCCAAACCCGACGCGAGTGACGAGGAACTGGTCGCCGCGGCGCGGGTGGCGCACATCCACGACTACCTGATGTCCCTGCCCGACGGCTACGACACGGTGGTGGGCGAGCGCGGGTACCGTTTCTCCGGCGGGGAGAAGCAGCGTCTGGCCATCGCCCGCGCCATCCTGCGCGACCCACCCGTGCTGGTGCTCGACGAGGCCACCAGCGCGCTGGACACCCAGACGGAGCGGGCCGTCCAGCAGGCCATCGACGCGGCCAGCGCCGGACGCACCACCATCACGGTCGCGCACCGGCTGTCGACCGTACGCGACGCCGACGAGATCCTCGTCCTGGAACGGGGCCGCGTCGCCGAGCGCGGCACCCACGACGAGCTGCTCGCCCTCGACGGTCACTACGCCACGCTGGTGCGCCGGGACAGCGAGATGGCCGTCGTGTAGGCCGGTGCCGGGCGGAGGCCGTGCAGCGGACCTCGAGCGGTTCTGGAGGGGGCATTGCCTACGATCCGGCGAATGGAGACCGCGTCTGCCGAAATACCGGAACCGCCCTCAGTGGCCCGGCGCACCTTGCTACGGGGCAGCGCCGTGGCCGGCCTGGGTGCGCTCGTGTCGTCGTCCTCCGCCTTCGCCGCGCCCGGCCCGGCGTCGCCCGGCGGTCCCGAGCCGTCGGCGGACGGACTGCTGCTGACCAAGTTCAGGGACCCGCTGCGTACACCGCCGGTGCTCCGCCCACGCGACCGCGGCGGGCACGACGAGCTGACCGTACGCATGCGCACCGCCGACGTCACCGTGCACTCGGAGCTGCCCGCGGTGCGGATGTGGACGTACGAGGGAAGCCATCCGGGCCCGACGATCGAGACGGTCCGCGGCCGTCGGCTGCGCGTCACCTGGGAGAACGGGCTGACGGGGAACATCCCGGTCACCGCCGTGGAGTTCGGGCAGCCCGGCGGCCCCATGCCGGACCCGCTGTCCAACTACCCCGGGACGCGGGGCTGCCAGGAGGTGGCCGCGGTGGCCGGATTGGAGCCGTGGGCCGCCGTGCACCTGCACGGGATGCTGACCGGCGGCGGCAACGACGGCTGGATGGAGAACCTCGTCGCTCCGGGCGAGGTGCAGCTGTCCGCGTACCCGAACGACCAGGCCGCTACGACCCTCTGGTACCACGACCACACCCACCACGTCAGCCGCTTCAGCGTGTACGCCGGCCTCGCGGGCCTGTTCATCTCCCGCGACGCCGAGGAACGGGCCCTGGACCTGCCCAGGGGCAGACACGAGGTGCCGCTGGTGCTCAGCGACCGCAATTTCGCCCTGGACGGCTCGGGGGCCCTCACCGGGCGTCTGGTCCACAAGGTGGAGATGGTCGGCACCAAGCTCATGCGTGCCCATGCCGCCCCCTACACCCTGGTCAACGGCGTGGTCTGGCCCTACCTCGAGGTCCAGCCGCGCTGGTACCGGTTCCGGGTCGTCAACACGGCCAACTCCCGGATCTACCGGCTGATGCTGCTGGCCGACGGACGGCCCGTGCCCGGCGCCTTGCAGGTGATCGGCACCGACCAGGGGCTGATCGACAGGCCGCTGCCGGTCGATGGCGCGCTCAACCTGTCCCCCGGCGAGCGCGCCGACGTGCTGGTCGACTTCAGCCCGTTCCGCGGCCGGTCCGTCAAGCTGGTCAACACGATGGAGGGCGTCACGCCCGGCGACTCCAGCACCCGCCACGACCTGCTGGAACCCGACGTGATGCAGTTCCGCGTCGCCGGCCGGGGGGCCGCCGGACGGTTCGCTCCGCCCCGGAGCCTCTCGCCCACCTTCAGGCGGCCCACGCACCACGACCTGCCGCACGGCGCACGCCCCCGGTGGGTGGTGCTGGTCGGGCCGGGCTCGGCCAACGTGCCCGAGCTGTGGGAGATGGAGGAGATGGAGGAGTCCGACGCGGAGGGGATCACGTTGCCGTCCGCCGGGATCGTCCAGGTCGAGGACGCCGAGGGCAGGGTGACGACGCTGCGCCGGACGGCCATGCACTACGACGACGGCGACGCGTTCACCGTGGCGCACCACGATGTGGAGATCTGGAAGTACCTCAACCTCGCCGCCTCGCCGCACCCCATGCACATCCACCTGGCCCACTTCCACGTGCTGTCCCGCGAGAACTACGACGTGACCGGCTTCGACCGGGTCGTGAGGGGCTCCGCCAGGCCGGTCTCGTTCCTGGGGGCGGCGGAACTGGAGGCGCACGAGCTCGGGGAGAAGGACACCGTCCGGGTGGGCACGGCCGGCCGGATCACCCCCGGACCGAACGGAACACCGGGCGAGATGGTCACCGTGGCGGTGCGCTTCCCCGTCGTCGGCAGGGGCGTGCACCACTGCCACATGCTCGAGCACGAGCAGCACATGGTGCGCCCGCTGGTGGTCGGCCCGGTCGCCCACCGGCACGCGAACGGCCACCACTGACACGCCGAGTGCCCGCGGCGGTGGACGGCGCGGGCACTCGGCGGGGCAGAGCTGCGGGGGCCGGCGGCAGTGCGGTCAGGCGGCCTTGCGGACGATCTCCACAGGATTGGCGTCCAGGAGGGTCCGGACGGCGCCCTCGCCGCCCGCGACGTCCAGGGACATGTCGTTGAGGCGGCCGATGACGTTCCGGACGACCTTTTCCGGCTGCGTCTTTTCGGTGCCCTCCCAGACCAGCTCCGGGAAAACCGTCAGGTAGACCTTGTCGTTTCCCTGGCTGTAGATGTTCACTTCCATGACGTCACGGAGAGCCATCCGGGCTTCGTAGATCAGGTTGTTCATGTGCCACCGACTTTCGGTATCCGTTTCTGAGGCTTCCTGGCCACACGTACCGATCTCATGATGGTCAGCGGGCGAAGGGCGCGCAACGAAGTCCGGAGATTACCTGTTCAACTGCGGGAAATCCGCGATTGAACGAGCTTGCCCATTTCCGCTGTTTGACAGAAAAAGGCCGCCCTGCGGACCATCGTACTGTTCGCAAATGCTGCAGGCCGCGTCCCACGAAAAGCATCCGGAGTGCCATGAAAATCCTGTTCATCACCACAGGCAGCCAGGCCACCTACTATGCCGCTGCTCCGTTGGCGACGGCCGCGCGCAACGCGGGCCACCAAGTCATGCTGGCCGCCCACGAGCCGTGGGTGGAGACCGCGGAGGCCATCGGTCTCCCCACCTTCTGCTTCACCGTGGACCCGATCCGGCACTTCATGCGGATCACCAACCCGGGCAAGGGACTGCGGTTCCCCCGGGAGCTGGGCGACGAGGAGATGTTCGGGCAGGGCCGCGGCTTCGCGAAGATGGGTCTGGCCGGGGTCGAGTCCCTGCTCGACCTGGCCAAGGACTGGACCCCGGACGTGGTCGTGGGCAGCTCGCAGAGCTATGCGGCGATGCTGCTCGCCGCCCACCTGAAGGTCCCGTACGTGCGCCACATCGAGTACCTGGGCATCCCGCTCACCGGTATCGACCCGGGCGCCGAGGAGGAGTTGCGGCCCGAGATGGAGCGGCTGGGCGTGGACGGGCTGCTCAAGCCCGACCTGCTGCTCGACTCGACGCCGCCGTCGCTGCGACCCGTCCACGACCCGGCGGCGCAGCCGATGCGCTGGATCCCCAGCAACCCGCAGCGCCGGCTGGAGCGCTGGATGTACACCCGTCCCGAGGGCCGCAAGCGGGTGGTGATCACCTCCGGCTTCCGCAGCCTGATGTTCCGCGACCCGGGCTGGTCCATGCCGCTGCTCGTCAAGGAGCTGGACAAGCTGGGGGCCGAGGCGCTGATCGCGTCGAACCCCGGCGCCGTCGAACGGTTCGGCACCGAGCTGGGCGACGCCCGCGTCGGGTGGATCCCGATCGACGTCACCGCCGCCACCTGCGACCTGGCCGTCCATCACGGCGGCGCCACCACCGCCACGACGCTGATGGCCAACGGCGTGCCGCAGCTGGTCATCCCGGAGAACCCGCCGGAGTTCCCGCCGAACTACCACCGGGAGGCCATCGCCAAGGCCATCACCGACTTCGGCGCCGGCAAGACGCTGTGGCCGCAGGCCCAGGAGCCCGACAAGGCGCCGGGCGAGGTGATCGCCGCGGCCTGCCGGGAACTGCTGGAGAACCCCGGCTACACCGAGCGGACGCGGTTCATCGCCAAGGAGATCTCGACGCTGCCCACGCCCTCCGAGATCGTGCCCAAGCTGGAGGCGCTGGTCTGACGGCAGGTGCGTCGCTCCCGGCAACGCGAGTCGCCCTGGGGCCGCGGAGAGGTTCTCCGCCGGTCCCAGGGCGACTCGCGTTGCCCGCGCGGGCCGGCCGGTCAGCGGGCGGCCAGGGCCTCGATGTCGCGCAGCACCTCGTCCGGTGTGGGAAGCGCGGCGGTCTCCGCGGCGAGGGTACGGGTCCGCTCGGCGTACCGCGGGTCGGCGAGGATCGACCGGCAGGCCGTGACGGTCACCTCGTCCGGGTCCTGGCCGGCCTCCGGCCGGTGCCGGTCCACCAGCACGGCGGCGCCGAAGCCGCTGACGGCCTCCGCGACGGCCTTGCCGTAGCCGTTGTCGGGGACGATCAGCTGGGGCACGCCGGCGTTGATCAGCGTCATGGCGGTGGTCGCGCCGCCGTGGTGGACCGCCAGGTCGCAGGTGGGGGCGACGACGTCCAGGGGGATCCAGCCGATGCGTACGTCGCCCAGTTCCGCGCCGTAGCGCTCGGCGGCCTCGGGCAGTGCCGCGATCAGCACCTCGGCTCCCGTTCCGGTCAGCCCGTCCACCAGCCGGCGCAGCGAACTGCCGGGGGTGTCGAGCATCAGGTTGCGGGTGCCCGCGGTGATCAGTACCCGGCGGCGGCCCTCGGGGCGGGTGTACATCCACGGCTCGACCCGGCGCTGGCTCACCCGGGGGACCCAGCGCATCGCCCGCCCGGCGGGAGCGCCCGGCGGGCGCAGGGACGGCGGGCACAGGTCGACGAAGAGGTCGGGCTCCGGCAGCTCGGCCAGCCCGAGGCGTTCCAGCTGCGGCTGGAGTTCGGCCACCGCCGTGCGGTCCCGGCGGGCCATCGGGGCGATGTACCAGATGTGCCGGACGAAGGGGACCTTGAGCCGGGCGGCGAGCACCCGGGGGACGTGGGACAGGCCGCCGACGACCACGTCCGGGGACCACTGCCGGGTCAGTTCCAGCAGGGCGTCGATCCGGACGGCGGCCGTCATGGCGTCCTGGCCGTAGCGCATGCGCTCGGGAGTGATGCAGACCGCGGGGAGCCCGACGGACTGTGCGGCCGCCATCAGCGGTTCGTCGGCCGCCAGCAGGATCTCGTGGCCCGCGTTCCGGGCGGCGGCGGCCAGCGGGGCGACGCCGAAGACTGCCGCCTGGCTGCCCCCGACGGTGAAAAGTATTTTCATGGCTGTCGCACTTCTTCCGTTGGGAGGCGCAGGGACTGCGCGGGATGTGATGCGGGATCAGCCGGCCTTGGCCATTTCCATGACGTACTGGCCGTAGGAGGAGTTCGCGAGGCGGCTGCCGAGCCGGTAGCAGGACTCCTGGTCGATGTAGCCCATGCGCCAGGCGATCTCCTCGAGACAGGCGATGCGGACGCCCTGACGGTGTTCCAGGACCTGCACGTAGTCCCCGGCCTCCATGAGCGCGTCGTGGGTTCCGGTGTCGAGCCAGACGAAACCGCGGCCGAGCGGCACGAGCCTGGCCTCGCCGCGTTCCAGGTAGACGCGGTTGAGGTCGGTGATCTCCAGCTCGCCTCGTTCCGAGGGCCGCAGTCGGCGGGCGATGTCGACGACCTGATTGTCGTAGAGGTACAGCCCCGTGATCGCCATGTTGGTCTGCGGATTGGCGGGCTTCTCCTCGAGGGCGACGAGCCTGCCCTGCTCGTCGACGGTGCCCACGCCGTAGCGCTCGGGGTCGCGCACCGGGTAGCCGAACAGGACGCAGCCCTTGAGGTCCTGCGCGACCCTCTGCAGCATGGGTCCGAACTCGTACCCGTGGAAGATGTTGTCGCCCAGCACCAGGGCCACGGAGTCGTCGCCGATGTGATCCTCGGAGACCAGGAACGCGTCGGCCAGCCCCCGGGGCTTGTCCTGCTCCGCGTAGGTCAGGGTGATGCCCAGCCAGGAACCGTCGCCCAGCAGTCGCCGGAACATCTCCGCGTCCTCGGGCGTGGTGATGATCTCGATCTGGGTGATCCCCGCCAGCATCAGGGCGGACAGCGGGTAGTAAATCATCGGCTTGTCGTAGACCGGGAGCATTTGCTTCGAAACTCCGAGAGTGATCGGATGGAGCCTCGTGCCATTGCCGCCGGCCAGGATGATGCCCTTCACCGTGGCGCCTCCTCAGTAACTTCGTGCCAATTAGGCGTGCCCGCACTTTATCGGGGGCCGGTACCCACCCGGAAGTCTCTCCCGGACCACCGCCCCGAATGACGTTCTTGTTGACAGACACGAGCCTGCTTACTCAGGCTGACGGCATACCGGTTCAGGCATTCGCATTTACTGTCGTCGTTTAGGTGGACCTGTGGAAATCGAAGATCTGACGCCCGCTCTCGAATCCGAGCAGAGGGCCGGTATCGGCGTCATCGGGTGCGCCGACATCGCCGTTCGGCGGGCCCTCCCGGCGATCCGCCGTTCACCGTTCCGGCTGGCCGCGGTGGCGAGCCGTTCCCGGGAGAAGGCGGAGGGCGTCGCGGCCACCGCCGGTTGCCGGGCCGTCGAGGGCTACGAGCGGCTGCTGGAGCTGCCCGGCATCGACGCGGTCTACATCCCGCTGCCGAACAGCGAGCACGCCAAGTGGGCGCAGCGGGCGCTGGAAGCGGGAAAGCACGTGCTGCTGGAGAAGCCCGCCGTGCCCGCAGAGGACAGCGCCCGGGACCTCGTCGCGCTCGCCGAGGAGGGCGGGCTGGTCGTCATGGAGAACTTCGCCTTCCTCAGGCACCCCCAGCACGAGCAGGCGCGGTCCCTGGTGGCCGACGGAGCCATCGGTGAACTGCGCTCCTACAACGGCGCGTTCGGGATTCCGCCGACCGACCCGCGCGGCATCAAGTACCAGGCGGACCTCGGCGGCGGGGCGCTGTGGGAGGTCGGTTGCTACCCGGTGCGCGCGGCCCAGGAGTACCTCGGGCCGTCGGCGCGGGTCTTGGGGGCCGGCCTGAAGTACGACGCGGACCTGGGCGTGGACGTCTCCGGGGTGGCGCTGCTGGGCGACGACGACGGCGTCACCGCACACTGCTCCTTCGGTCTGTCCCACGGTTACCGGTCGACGTACGACCTGTGGGGGAGCGAGGGGCGGCTGGTCCTGGAGTGGGCGTTCACGCCCTCGCACAGTGCCCGACCGGTTCTCCGGCTGCAGCAGAAGGACCGTGAGACGAGGATCCTCGCCCCGGCTGCGGACCAGTTCCTCGGCGTGTTCACCGCCTTCCACGACGCGGTGCGCGATCCGGCGGCGCGGGCGGCGCACCACCGCGAGCTGGTGCGGCAGGCCGGGCTGATGGCTCGCATCCGCGCGCACGCCCTCGGCCGGACGCCCCGGTGAGCGGGAACCGGTGAGGCGCGCGGACCCGGGGCAGCACGGAACGGCGGTCGGTGCCCGCGGGCACCGACCGCCGTCGCGCGCGCTCTACCGTCCGGCCCGTGCCGCGGTGAGCCGGCGCGGCGGGCACTGCTCGTAGGTGGGCAGCAGACCCGCGGCCGCCGCCTCGGCGAGGGTGGGCGCCGCGGCGTCCTTGTCGGAACGGATCGGCGGCTCGGTCAGGCCCCAGGGCAAGGCGAGGACCGGGTCCAGCGCATCGATGTCGATCATCGTCCCCGGCTCGTACTCCTGCGAGCACAGGTAGCTCATGCACGTGTCGTCGGTGAGGGCGAGGAAGGCGTGCCCGACGCCGTCGGGCAGGTACACGGCCGTCCCCGTCTCGGGGCTCTGGTGGGTGACGTCGTAGTGGCCGAACGTCGGCGAACCCACTCGCAGGTCGACGGCGATGTCCAGGGCGCTGCCCCGCACGCAGGTGACGAACTTCGCCTGGCCGGGCGGGACCGTGGTGCCGTGGATGCCGCGCAGGGTGTTGCGCCGGGACACCGAGTAGTTGACCTGGCGGACCGTGAACTCCCAGCCGCTGCCGGCCAGCAAGGAGCTGGACCGCACGGATTCGAAGAAGTGCCCCCGCCGGTCGCTCAGGGGCTCGGGTTCGACGCGGTACGCGCCGGGGACCGTCATTTCCGTTATCAGCACCGTGGCTCCTCGCCGGCTCAGCCGGTGGCCGCCGCGGCGGCGCCGGCCGCCCGGGCGATCCGCTGCCGCATGGACGCGGTGTCGTTGGTCCGCGGGAACTCCTCGTGCGGAACGCCGACCCCCAGGAAGCCGCACAGCGGCTCCCAGCCCTGCTGCACGTCGTAGACGAGGACGTTGTCCGCGCCCAGGGCGCGCACGACCTCCTCGTTGTGGCGGTGGTAGACCTCGATGGCGTGGTCCTTGTCGGAGAACCGGCCCCCGAACAGACCGTCCCAGACCATGGTGCCGGTGACGCGGAACAGCCGCGCCTGCGGGCTGCCGGGCTCCGGCGGGTTCGCCATGCTGCGCAGGGCGAACTGGTACAGGGTGTCGTGGGTGCTGCGGTACCAGCTCTCGGCGTCACGCACCGTCAGGATCACCTTGGCGTCGGGGAACGCCTCGCTGATCTGCCGGTAGTACACGGCACAGGGGCCGTCCACCGCGGAGCCGTAGCCGTCGAAGACGGCCGCCCAGTCGGGGCTCTCGCCGTCGCAGACGATCCGCTCCCACTGCTGGAGGCGCTTCGCGTCGCCGACGATGTCGAACATGTGGAAGGAGGGGCCGAGACCGAGCCGGTCCAGGGCCACCTTCAGCGAGGTCGTGCCGGTCCTGCCCAGGCCGGCGTTGATGAGCTTCAGCACAGTGCGTCTCCCCTTCTCAGCGCCAGGCCGCGGCTTCCTGGCGGGTGGCGACGTTCACCCGGTTCCAGAAGTTGACCAGGCCGATGTGCATGACCAGCGCACCGAGCTGCTCGTCGGTGTAGTACTGGGCGGACTTCTCCCAGATCTCGTCCGACGCCATGTCCTGCGGATCGGTCATCAGCGTGACGGCCTCGGCCATCTCCAGCGCCGCGCGCTCGGCCCCGTCGAAGCAGGACTCGGTGCGCCAGCCGGCCACCCGCGGCAGGCGCTCGTCCGCCCCGGCCGCCTGCTCCGGGGTGTCCGGGAACGTGTAGGTGCGGCCGTTGATCTCGCTGACGCGCAGCCGGACGAGGTCGAGGGTGGTCTGCGGCACGCCCACCTTGCCGATGACCTCGGTCAGGTCGAGCAGGGGCTGCAGGGCGCCGGGAACGACCAGGGAGGGGTTTTCCATCCGTGGGGTCATCGGGTCTTCTCCTGTGCGGTATGCGTGGATGAGTCGGTTGCTTGCGGCGGCGCCCTCAGACCGGGATGCCCTCGATGACCGAGATCGGCGCGCTGGTGGGAACGACTCTCGTGAGTTCGAAGCCCGCCTTGGCGAACAGTTCGGTGTACTCCGCGCGGGTGCGTTCTCGGGCACCGAGCATCAGCATCAGCCAGAGGTCGATGGTGTGGCCGATGTGCTTCTCGTTGTTCTCCGGGAGCACGTACTCGATGACGAGCAGCCTGCCTCCGGGGGCGATCGCCTCGCGCGCGTTGCGCAGGGCCGTGACGGCGTCGGTCTCGGAGAAGTCGTGGATGATGTGCTTGAACACGTAGGCGTCACCGCCCGGGGGCAGCTTGCCCAGGTAGCCGCCGTGCTCGATGGTGAGCCGGTCCGCGACTCCGGCCGCCTCGAAGAGCGCCGGCGAGTCCACGGTCGCGACCTCCTGGTCGTACAGCACGCCCTTGACGTCCGGTGCCTGCCCGAGGATGCCCGCCAGGAGGTTGCCCCGGCCGGCGATGACGTCCACGACGGTGCCGAACCGGGAGAAGTCGTAGGCGGCGAGGATCGGGGCGGTCTCCGATGCCGACAGCTCGCCGAACGCCTGGAAGAACACCCGCGCGTAGCCGGGGTTGGCGTGGAAGAAGTCCAGCGCGCCCATGCCGCGCAGCTTGGGCAGGTTGGCCTCACCGGTCTCCACGGTGCTGGACAGGTGGCCCCACTCCTCCCACAGCGTGGGGTGGTTCATCAGCAGGGCGAAGCCGCGCATCGAGTCCGGCGCGTCCTCACGCAGCTTGTCGGACAACGGCGTGTGCTCGTACCGGCCGTCCGGGCGGACGGCGAACACCCCGTGACCGGCGAGCGCGCGCAGGATGCGGTGGGTCGCCCCGGGGTGGGCCCCGACCCGGGCCGCGATGTCCTCGACGGGCAGCGGGCCGTCGGCCAGCACGTCCGCGATCCCGAGTCTGGCCGCGACGGAAATCGCCTGTGTGATCACCGCGCCCTGAATGAGATGGAGCAGTGAGTACGAGTCGGACTGGTCACGAACCTCGGGCAGCACGGACATGCCTTCCCTTTCGGAGCGCCTCTTTTCGCGGATTCCAGACAATAGGTCGGCGCTTCTCAAAACCGCAAGCTCAATTTTTGACGCAATTATCCGCCGGGCGTTCAACCGTGGAATTTGAGCGGTTGAACAGGCCATGTCCAGCGGCGCTCCAGCAGAATTCCGGCACCGCTTGCCAAATTGTTCCGGCCCGGCTACGTCGAGGAGGCCCCGTTGCGGCACGACACCCCCACCACGGTGGATTTCTGGTTCGACCCGACCTGCCCCTGGGCGTGGCTGACCTCCCGCTGGGTCCTCGACGTCGCCCGGCAGCGGCCTCTCGAGGTCCGCTGGCGCCTGATGAGCCTGACGGTGCTCAACGAGGGCCGCACGGACCTGCCCGAGCGCTGGCACCGGGACCTGGCGGTGCGGCTGGAGCCGGTCCGGGTCTGCGCCGCCGCCGGGCAGAAGTACGGCCCCGAGGTGCTGGGCCGGCTCTACACCGAGCTGGGCACCCGGTTCCACCTGGAGCGGGCCCCCAAGGAGCCCGCCACCTACGCGGCGGCCCTGACCGCCGCGGGCCTCGACGCCGGCCTGGCCGAGGCGGCCGGTTCGGACACGTACGACGACGCGGTGCGTGCCTCGCACGACGACGCCGTCGGCCGGGTCGGCACCGATGTGGGCACGCCCGTCGTCGCGGTGGGGGGCGTCGCGTTCTTCGGCCCGGTGGTGTCCCCCGCTCCCCGCGGTGAAGCGGCGGTGCGGCTGTGGGACGGGGTGCTCGCCGTGGCGGCGACCGACGGGTTCTTCGAACTCAAGCGGACCCGCACCCGGGAGCCGGTGTTCACCTGAGGCCGCGTCAGCGTCCCACCGCGGCCACGGGGGCCGTCCAGTTGTCCGCCAGCCAGGCCTCCAGCGTCACCAGGCCGGGCCTGGTGCTGCGGAGCGCGTCGAGGTCGGCGCGGTATCCGTCCCGCTCGAACCAGTCGAACATGTTGGCGAGGTCGGGGCGGGCCGAGCGCAGCGGCTCGATCGGCAGCCGCTGGTAGCGGACCGGGACACCGGCGACCGCCTCGAACGCCGCGGCCATCTGCGGTCCGGTCAGCGCGTCGCCGGCGATCTCGACCACCCGGCCCAGCCAGGCGTCCGGGTTCTCGAAGGCGTCCGCCGCGAAGACGCCGATGTCGCTGGTCGCGATGAGCTGCACCGGGGTCCGCGGGTCCAGCCACATGGCCAGCACGAGTTCACCGCCGGCCGGGCGCGGGGCGATGTCGAGCAGGATGTCGTGGAACATGACCGGACGCAGCACCGTCGTCGGCAGGTCGAGCGTGCGCAGGTACTGCTCCACCCGGAGCTTGCTCTCGAAGTGCGGGACCCGGGTGTCGCGGTCCGCGCCTCCGACCGAGCTGTAGACGAAGTGCCGTACCCCGGCGCGCACCGCGGCGTCGGCCACCGCCCTGCCCTGCCGCACCTCGGCCTCGACGCCGCCCGGCCCCCGGAAGGTCTGGACGCTGAACACCCCGTGGACGTCCCGCATCGCCGCCGTCAGCGACGCCTCGTCGTCCATGTCGCCGCGGACCAGGACGGCGCCCGCCTTCCGCAACTCCCTCGCCTGCGCCTTGTCCGGGTCACGGACCAGGGCGTGCACGGTGTGCCCGCGCCGCAGCAGTTCGCGGGTCACCGCCCCGCCCTGCCGGCCGGTCCCGCCCAGCACCAGGATCGTTCCGTCAAGCGCCACTGTCTTCTCCAAGTCTCGTGCCCGCCGCGGCCAGGCCCGGCGGTGTGGTCGGATGCGGCGGCCGCAGGGCGGCCTCCGTGCGTCGGGGCCGCGCGCTACCAGGGCACGGGCCCCTCGTCCGCCAGGCACACGCCCGACGGGCCGCTCTCGTCCAGCAGGGCGAGCCGGACCACGATCTCGGCCCCTTCGGCGGGCGTGCGGTGACCGCGATGGTGGTTGATGTCGGTGGCCACCACCCCGGGCAGGGCGGCGTTGACCTTGACGGGCGTCCCCCGCAGCTCCTTGGCGTAGGCGACCGTGACCGCGTTCAGCGCCGTCTTCGACGACTGGTAGGCGATCATGTTGATTCCCGCCAGCGGGGAGCCGGGGTCCGAGTTGAGGGTCAGCGAGCCCAGGTGGCTGGACAGGTTGACGACGCGGCCGGCCGGGGAGCGGCGCAGCAGCGGCAGCATCGCGTGGGTCACGGTGACCACCCCGAAGACGTTGGCCTCGTAGACCTCACGCATGTCGGCCGCGGTCGCCCGGCTCGGTGCGCCGGTGAAACCCCCGGCGGTGCCGGCGTTGTTCACCAGGATGTCCAGGCGTCCGTGGCGGTGTTCGATCTCGCGGGCGGCGCCGGCCACGCAGGCCGGGTCCCTCACGTCCAGCCTCAGCGGCGTGGCGGCGATGCCGTCGGCGGCCAGCGCGTCGGCGGCCTCCTTGCCGAGCACCTCGTCCCGCGCGCCGACGAGGACGACGATCCCCCGCTCACCGAGTTGCCGCGCGGCGGCGAAACCGATTCCCTTGTTGGCACCCGTGACGAGGGCGACCTTCTCGACTGTCACGTCGACTTCCTTTCTGCGGCCGTCGAGGCGCGCATTCTCCGCGCGGAAGAGGGAATTCCCGAAGACACCCGACGATATTGCTGCGGTGCGCTCCTCACGTTCAAGCGTTCACCCCCGCGTTCAAAAGTGGCGACCACGTGAACGCACGCTCCACCGGAGCCTGCGGAATTCGGAATCGTTGCGACCGGACATCGCCCTGAGTAGCTTCACAAAGGCCAACCATTGCCACAGCGCAGAGGGCCTCATGAAATGAAGAGAACTGACGTCATAGTGGTCGGTGCGGGGCCGGCCGGCCTGATGCTGGCCGGGGAGCTCCGCCTGGGCGGGGTGGACGTGGCCGTCTACGACAGGCTGCCCGCGCCCGCCGAGGAGTCCAGGGCGCTCGGCTTCAACCGGCGAGCGGCCGAATCGCTGGGGCAGCGCGGCCTGCTGAGCCGCCTGGGCGAGTTCCGGTGGGGCCCGATGGGGCACTTCGGCGGAGTCCGGTTCGACCTAGGCATGCTCGACCAGGACCACAGCGGCGTGCTGGGCCTGTCCCAGGCCAGGACCGAGGGTGCACTCGGCGGCTGGCTGGCCGATCTCGGCGTACCGGTGCGCCGGGCCCGTGAGGTGACCGGCCTGCGGGAGACACCCGAAGGGGTCGTGGTGTCCTTCACCGGCCCCGACGGGCCCGGCGAGGAGACGGCCGGGTACGTGGTCGGCTGCGACGGGGCGGGCAGTACCGTGCGGGCGCTGGCCGGCATCCCGACCCGTATCTGGGAGCCCACCAGGGGCATGTACACCGCGGAGATCAGCGGGGTCACCCCGCGGCCCCGGCCGATCGGCGAGCGGCTTCCCGGCGGCCGCATGGTGGTGTGCACTCCGGTGGGCCCGGGCCGCTGCCGGGTGGTCGTCCACGATCCGGCCCTGCCGGCCCGTCCGGAGCCGGGCGCCCTGACGTTCGCCCAGGTCGCCGACGCGTGGCGGCGACTGACCGGCGAATCCATCGACGACGCGGACTGCCAGTGGCTGTGGGCGTGCGGGAATTCGGCCGCACTGGCCGGGGAGTACCGGCGCGGCCGGGTGTTCCTGGCCGGCGACGCGGCGCACGAGATTCCGCCGCTGGCCGCGTGGGGGCTGAGCGCCGGGCTGCAGGACGCGGTGAACCTCGGCTGGAAGCTGGCGGCGGCCGTCGCGGGACGGGCACCCGAGGGACTGCTCGACACCTACCACGCCGAACGCCACCCCGTCGGCGAGCAGTTGATCCGCAACGCCCGCGCGGCGTCGAAGCTGTACCTCGGTGACGAGCACATGGACCCGGTCCGCGAGGTCGTGGGCGAGCTGCTGTCCCACAAGGACGCCGCCGAACAGGCCGCCGGAATCGTGAGCGGCCTCGGTGTCCGCTACGACCTGGCCAAGGGCGACCACCCCCTGCTCGGCCGGCGCATGCCGCCCGACCACACCCTCACCCTCGCCCACGGCACCCGCACCACCGTCGCCGAACTCCTGCGCACCGGACGCGGCCTGCTCCTCACCACCGACCGCACCACCGCCGAGACGGCCCGCGACCACACCGACCGCGTCGACGTCGTCACCGGCACCTGGACCACCCCGCCCGACCCCGCCCTCGACACCGTCCTGGTCCGCCCCGACGGCTACGTCGCCTGGACCTCACCCGGCACCACCGACGACCTCACCGACGCCCTCCACCGCTGGTTCGGCAGTGGCGTCCCGCAGTACGCCGGCCGGTGAGCGCCCGGTCGCACCCATTCAGAAGGAGCGAACACATGGCCAGGGATGTCATCGTCGTCGGGGCCGGGCCGGTCGGGCTGATGACGGCGGGCGAACTCAGGCTCGGCGGCGCGGACGTCGTCGTCTACGAGCGCCTGTCCGCACCGACGCGTCAGTCGCGCGGCGCGAGTTTCACCAGGCGTACTGCCGAGTGCTTCGACCAGCGGGGCCTGCTGGGCCGCCTCGGCGACACGGAACCCGCCGACAGCCACTTCGGCGGGGTGCCGATCGACCTCGGCATGCTGGCGCAGGACCACTACGGGCACCGCGGCGTCTCCCAGTTCCGCACCGAGCGGATGCTGGAGGACTGGGTGGGCGAACTCGGCGTACCGGTCCTGCGCGGCCGGGAGGTGACCGCCCTTCGGCAGGACGACGACGGTGTCGTGGTGAGCGTCGACGGCCCCGACGGCCCGGCCGAGGAGCAGGCCGCTTACCTGGTCGGCTGCGACGGCGGGCGCAGTACCGTCCGCAAGCTGGCCGGGATCGCCTTCCCCGGCACCGACGGCCGGCGCGGCTTCCTCACGGCCGACGTCACCGGTGTCGACACCCGCAAGCGGCGCATCGGCGAGAACCTGCCGGGTGGCAGCATGGTGATGGCGATGGACCTGGAGGACGGTGTCACCCGGGTGGTCGTCCACGAGGCCGGTACGCCGCCGCCCCGCGACCGCGACGCGCTCTCCTTCTCCGACCTCGCCGATGCCTGGCAGCGGCTCACCGGCGAGTCCATCCACCACGGGCGGTGCCGCTGGATCAGCTGCTTCACCGATGCCTCGCGGGCCGCCGCCGAGTACCGGCGCGGGCGGGTGTTCCTGGCCGGCGACGCGGCGCACGTGCAGCCCCCCGCCATGGCGCAGGGGCTGAGCGTGGGTGTCCAGGACGCGGTGAACCTCGGCTGGAAGCTGGCGGCAGCCGTCGCGGGACGGGCACCCGAGGGACTGCTCGACACCTACCACGCCGAACGCCACCCCGTCGGCGAGCAGTTGGCACGCAACGCCCGCGCGGCGATCGAGCTGCGGCTCACCGGCGAGGACATGGACCCGGTCCGCGAGGTCGTGGGCGAGCTGCTGTCCCACAAGGACGCCGCCGAGTACGCGGCCGGCATGCTGAGCAACCTCGGTGTCCGCTACGACCTGGCCAAGGGCGACCACCCGCTGCTCGGCCGGCGCATGCCGCCCGACCACACCCTCACCCTCGCCCACGGCACCCGCACCACCGTCGCCGAACTCCTGCGCACCGGACGCGGCCTGCTCCTCACCACCGACCGCACCACCGCCGAGACGGCCCGCGACCACACCGACCGCGTCGACGTCGTCACCGGCACCTGGACCACCCCGCCCGACCCCGCCCTCGACACCGTCCTGGTCCGCCCCGACGGCTACGTCGCCTGGACCTCACCCGGCACCACCGACGACCTCACCGACGCCCTCCACCGCTGGTTCGGCGACGGGCAACGGTTCTCCAGCCGCCCTCGACCGCAGGGCTGGGCCTGACCGCGAGACTGCCGGGACCTGTCCCGACGCCGGGCGCCGGCGTCGGGACGGCCTCTACGACACTAACCACGAAGGATCTGGTGGAATGGCTGGCACCGAACAGGATCAGGTGAGTGGAAAGCCCCATGTAGTCGTCATCGGGGGTGGTATCGCGGGGCTGGCGGCGGCATTCCGGCTCCGCAACGAGCCGGTCCGGGTGACGGTCCTGGAGGCGTCGTCCCGGCTCGGCGGGAAGCTGTCGGTCTCCGAAGTGGCGGGGATCGCGGTCGACGAGGGCGCCGAGTCGCTGTACGCCAACCGGCGCAGGACCACCGGGCTGATCGAGGACGCCGGGCTCGGCGAGCAGATCATGCCCGCGGGCGTGACCGCGTCGGCGATCTGGACCAGGGGCGAGGTCCGGCAGCAGCCGGACCGGCAGTTCATGGGCGTGCCCTGCGACATGGACGACCTCGCCAGGTCGGGTGTCGTCTCCGCGGAGGGCGTGGACAGGGCCCGGCAGGACCTCGTACTGCCGTCCTTCGACCGGGACGGCGACGTGTCGGTGGCGGACTACGTCGGCGGGCGCTTCGGCCGGGAGGTCGTGGACCGCCTCGTCGAACCGTTCCTCGCCGGTGTGTTCTCCGGCCGCGCCGCGGACCTGTCGTTCGAGGCCACGCTGACGCCGCTGGCCAAGGCGGCCCGCGCGCACGTCTCACTCGCGGACGCGGCCGCCTCGCTGACGCCCGTGCTCGCCGAGGGGCAGAAGCCGCCGCCGGTGCGGGTGGCGACCCTCGACGGCGGGTTCGGTTCGCTGCCCCCCGTGCTCGTGCGGCAGGTGCTGGCGGCCGCGCCCGACGCGTCCGTGCGTACCGGCGCCCCCGTGCGGGACCTCACCCGCACCGCGGGGGGCTGGCGGGTGACCGTGGGCTCCTCCACCGGCGCCGAGCACCTCGACGCCGACGCCGTCGTCATCGCCGTCCCGGCCGGACCGGCGGGCGCGCTGCTGGGTTCGGTCCCCGGGATGTCCCCGGCCGTCTCGGCGTTCGCCGAGGTGCCGTACTCGAGCGTGGCGATGGTCACCCTCGCCTATCCCCACGCGGCGTTCCCCGGCGGGCTCTCGGGCCGCGGGTACACCGCCTACCGGGTGCCCGCGGTGGAGGGTAAGGCGGTCAAGGAGGTCACGTTCACCACCGTGAAGTGGCCGCACCTGGCCGGCGAGGTGGAGATAGTCCGCTGCTCGATCGGGCGGTTCGGCGAGGAGAACCTGCTGCAGCGCGACGACGCCGACCTCGTGGCACTGGCGACGGCCGAGCTGGCCGAGGCCACCGGCGTCAGCGGGGTTCCGGTCGCGACCCGGGTCAGCCGCTGGGAGGACGCCCTGCCGCAGTACACCGTCGGTCACTTCGAGCGGGTGCGGCGGATCCGCGAGGCGGTGGCCGCCCAGCCCGGCCTCGCGGTGTGCGGGGCACTGTACGACGGTGTGGGCGTCGGGGTGTGCATGGCCTCCGCCCGCCAGGCCGCCGACCGGGTCCTGGCGTGGATCAAGCAGAACGCCGCGGCCCCTGCGGTCTCGGTCGGCGCCTGAACGGTCCTGCGCGAACGCGAGCGGCCGTGCCCGGCTTCCCGGGCACGGCCGTTGTCGTCTTCCCACGTGCCGTCAGCGGTCAAGCACCGCGGCGAACGCCTGTGCCAGGACCTGCTCCGCGTCCTCGACGCCCTCCGCGCTGCGCCAGGCGACATGCTGGTCGGGACGGACCAGGAGCGCGCCGGCATCGGTGATCCCGCGGACGGCCTCCCAGCCACCGTCCACGTCGGCGTACTCGCCGTCGGCTCCGATGCACACCGTGCGCAGGCCGACGGAGAACTTCTCCGCCACCCGCACGGCCGCATCGCGCCACGACGTCCCCTGCGGGCCCGTGATCAGCGTGAAGTCGGTCCGGCCGGTGAGGTCGAGCGTGGACTGGCGCCGGCCGTCCCGGGTGATCCAGGCGTGCGGCAGCCGGTGCCCGGGGCGGGACGTCGGCCGGTGCTCGTTGCGCATCGGGACGCGGGCCGGCGCCTCGCTGCCGTCCGGGACGAGCGCACCGTCCTCGTAGTGGAAGCCGACCTCCATGTCGAGCGACTGGCAGCCCCCGCGGTGCGTGTGGAAGATCTCCAGGGCACGCTCGCGCACGGTGTCACCGAGCGGCGAGGGGTCGAAGTACGCCTCGAGGCGCTGCTTGCGGCGCCCCGCGGGGATGTTGTGACCGGCGCCGACGGCGTCGATGACCGCCTGGTGGTGCACGGCGGCGGACACCGCCCAGTCGACGTTCTCGCGGCCCACGGGCCTGCGTTCGGCCTCGTAGGTGTCGATCAGGCCGTCGGTGGCACGGCCGCCGAGCACCGCGGCGAGCTTCCAGGCGAGATTGTGCGCGTCCTGGATGCCGGTGTTGAGGCCGAGGCCGACGGCGGGAGGCTGACGGTGTGCGGCGTCGCCGGCGATCAGGACGCGGCCGACCCGGTAGCGGTCGGCGAGGTGCGCGTGCACGATCCAGTCCGTCACCTTGTGCACCGTCACCTCGAGGTCCGGTATGCGCAGCAGTTCCCGGATCCGGGGGACGACCGTCTCCGCGTCCCAGCGTCCGGGCGGGCCCGGGGCGAAGTGCAGGCCCCACTGCTCGCAGTCCTTGCCCCAGCTCGGTCCCATCTCGATGAGGTTGCTGGACAGGTCGGGGTCCTCCGGGCTGAGGAAGTGCGTGATGAGCGTTCCCTCCTCCCACCACTCGGACAGGTCGGCGGAGAAGTACGCGGTCGTGGTGTTGACCAGTCCGGGCGGGCCCTGCATCTCGATGCCGACCGCGGCTCCGACCATGCGGCCGCCGTCGGCCCCGATGAGGTACTGCGACGTGACGGTGGTGGTCTCCCCGGTGTCCAGGTTCCGCACCTCGGCGACGACGTGATCGCCCTCGTCGGAGAAGGAGACCACCTCGTGGTGGAAGAGGACCCGTCCCGGATTGCGCTCCTCCGCGTGCCGGCGCAGGATCGGCTCCAGCCACATCTGCGGCAGCTTGGCGGGCAGGACGGGGCCGGCCGCCGCGTAGGTCTCGCGCAGTTCACCGCCACCGAAGGCATCCATCTCGTGGATCAGGCGCCGGTCCAGCGGCCCGTCGCCGGCGAGCGTGGTCTGCCAGCGCACCTTGCCGAACTTCTCCAGCGGTGCGGCCTCGACGAACACGTCGTCGGCGACGTGGTGCTGGCGGAAGATCTCCATCGTGCGCTGGTTGAGGTAGTGCGCCTTCGGGACCCTCGATGTGTCCGGGTGCCGTTCCACCAGCAGATGATCGACGCCCTGGTCGGAC
The DNA here is from genome assembly GCF_044763415.1 of Streptomyces sp. NPDC096048. NCBI lineage: Bacteria > Bacillati > Actinomycetota > Actinomycetes > Kitasatosporales > Streptomycetaceae > Streptomyces > Streptomyces sp. NPDC096048. Next base: position 72,414 of record NZ_JBIWGG010000018.1, on the reverse strand, counting down.
AGGAAGACGGAGGCGGACAGACCGCATCCGCCACCGCCCACGATCAGAACCGGAACCTCGATGGCTCCCATATTCGCCCCTTTGAGATCGACAGATGCCTTGCCACTCGCAGCCTGGCAAAGCCCTCTTCAACACCGGTCAAGCACGACTGGAACACGGCCGCGCCGACCGGTCGCCGCCACGACCGGCCGACGGTGCGGGAAGGGGCGCCGGGGGCGGCCGGGGTCAGCCGAGCCAGACGCCGTCGCGCATGAGGCCGCGTCCGGCCAGCTCGTTCGCCTCCCGCCAGGCCTGGACGCGCCGGGGCCGGATGCGGAAGTACTGGTAGGGCTCGTCCAGCTTGCGTGGGTCGAAGCCGGTCTTCTCCGCGAAGGCGTCCCCCGCCTCCCGGCCCAGCTCGGCGACGTCCACCGGCTCGGCCACGCCGTCCACGATCACCACGTCGCGCGTCGGGCCCAGGCCGAGCCTGACCCGGCCGTCCGAGAGCAGGTTGCGGCCGGTGACCGAGTCGCGGGGCGTCGAGACGACGATGGCCGTCCCGTCCCAGAGGTAGGACAGAGGCACGAGATGGACGCCGCGCGAGGCGCCCGCGGTCGCCACCCACAGATCGACGTCGTTCTCGAGCCGTGCCCGAGTGTCCCGCAGCCGCGCCTCAAGTCCACGCGCCTCGGTTTTCGCTGTCATGCTTCCTCCGTTCGGGACGGGACGTCTTCCCGTCCGGGTGGGCTCGGCCGGGCGCGGACCGCGCCCCGGGCGCCGGCCGCCACGGCCTCCAGCGCGTCGGCGGCCTCGCGCACCCCGATCATGTCGTGCGCCCGGTGGGTCACGAAGCGCACGTATCCGTTCGGCAGCGGCAGGACGCCGACCCCGTGGTCGGCCAGGCGCGCCGCGCACTCCTGGGCGGTCATCCCGGCCAGCCGTGCCAGGACGATGTTGGTCGGCCGCGGCGGCCTCATCAGCTGGGCGCCGGGCACCGAGGCCAGCGCGCGGGTGAGCGCGGCGGCCCTGTCGTGGTCGGCGGCCAGGTCGGGCAGCCGGCCCAGCGCGACCAGTGCGGGAGCCGCGAGGACCCCCGCCTGGTGCAGGGAGCCGCCCAGCCACCCCCGCAGCTCGCGGGCGCGCACGACGTACTCGCGTGTTCCGCACAGCAGTCCGCCGGCCGGGGCACCGAGCCCCTTGGAGACGCAGAAGGCGACACTGTCCGCCGGACCGGCCAACTCCGCGGGAGGCACCCCGAGCGCCACGGCCGCGTTCGCGAGCCGGGCCCCGTCGAGGTGGAGGTGGGCACCGTGCCGGCGGGCCAGCGCGGCCACCGTGCGCGTCGCCCCGGCGTCCAGGGCGTTGCCGCCGCGCATCATGGCGGTGTTCTCGACACAGACCACGGTCGGCGCGCCCGCCCCGTCGGCGAGCAGCGCGGCCAGGGCACCGGGGTCGGGCAGTCCGTCGGGGCGCTGCGCCACCAGCACCAGGTCGACCCCGCCGAACCGGCGCAGCCCGTCCGCCTCGAGGAACGCCATGTGGGTGTCCACGCCGGCGATCACCCGCGGCGCGGGTGTGCCCCGCCCGCCGGTCGCGGCGAGCGGGGCAAGCAGGTTCGCCATCGTGCCGGTCGGAGTGAACAGCGCGGCCTCGGTGCCGAGCAGCGCGGCCACCCGCTCCTCCAGCAGGGCGACCGTCGGGTCGTCGCCGTACACGTCGTCGCCGACCTCGGCCGCGGCCATCGCCGCACGCATCCGTTCGTCCGGCGACGTGCGCGTGTCGCTGCGGAAGTCGAGTCGCGGGAGGCCGGTCCACACCATGGGGCCTACCGTCCCGGACGGTGGGCGATCCAGACAGCGCGGGGCCTGGTGTAGCCCTCCACCGCGTGGATGCCCAGCTCACGGCCGTACCCGGACTGGCCAAGGCCCGAGACGCTGACCGTCTCCTCGGTGTCGCCCCAGGTGTTGACCCAGACCATGCCGGCCCGTAGTGCCCGGGCGAAGCGTTCGGCCCGGCCGGCGTCCGAGGTCCAGACCGAGGCCGACAGGCCGTACGCGGTGTCGTGAGCGAGGGCCAGAGCCTCCTCGTCCGTGCCGAACGACGCGACGGACAGCACGGGGGCGAAGACCTCCTCCCGCCAGGCGCGGCTGTCCCGGGGCACACGGTCCACGATCGCCGGGTGGACGAAGAACCCGCCGTCGAGGCCGTGGGTGACCTCGGAGCGGCCGGGCGGGAGGATCAGCTCCGCGCCCTTGGCCACCGCTTCCCCGACCACGTCGGCGGTACGGTCCACGGCGGCCCGGCTGATCAGCGGGCCGAGGTCGGTGGCGGGATCGTCCGGCGGGCCGACCGCGAGGTCCGCGGCCAGTGCGGCCACCCGGCCGACGAACTCCGCGTGCACGGCCCGGTCCACGACCAGACGGGAACCCGCCACGCAGACTTGACCGGTGTTGCCGGTGAAACCGGTGACCACCGCCCGCGCGGCCGCGTCGAGGTCGGCGTCCCGGAAGACCACGACGGGGCTCTTGCCGCCCAGTTCCAGGGAGACGGGCTTGAGGCCGTCCGCACAGCGCCGCGCCACCTCGCGCCCGGCCGCCGTCGAGCCGGTGAAGGAGACCATGCCGACAGCCGGCTGGGCGCACAGCAGCCGGCCGGTCCCGGCGCCGCCGTGGACGGCGGTGAGTACGCCCTCGGGAAGCACCTCACCGGCCCGGGCGACCAGGCGGCGGACCGACAGCGGGGTCTCGGGCGCCGGTTTCACGACCACCGTGTTGCCGTACGCGAGTGCCGCGGTGATCTTCCAGACGGCGAGCAGCAGCGGGTAGTTGTTCGGGACGACGGCCGCGCACACCCCGACCGGCACCCGGTCGGTGTAGGTGCGCAGGCCGGGGCCGGCCGGGTGGGTCTCCCCCACCGGGTACCGGGCCGCCGCCGCGAACCAGTCGGCCACCTCGGCCGCGAAGTCCACCTCACCCAGAGCACGCCGGGTGGGCTTTCCCGCGTTCAGCCGCTCCAGCGCGGCGAGTTCGTCGCGGTCCTCACGCAGGAGCCGGGCGAGTTCCCGCAGCAGGCCGCCGCGGCGGGCCGGTGAGGTGTCGGCCCAGACCTCGTGGAACGCCGCCTCGGCCCGGGCCACCGCGTCGGCGACGCCGGACGCGCCGGTGTCCGGCACATGGGCGACGGTGCGGCCGGTCGCGGGGTCGAGGACCGGTCGGCCCGCGGCACTCATCCCAGCACCCCGGCGTTGCCGTCGAGCCGCAGGGCGCCGTCGATCTCGGCGACCAGGCCGAGGAACGCCTCCCGGCCCAGGCCCGCCCCCGCACTGCCGAGCAGCCGGAGGCCGTATCCGTCGGGGTGCTGCCACCAGGCGTCGCAGGCCCCGAACTCGGCGCTGAGGTGGCCGAGCCGGACCGGGCGTCCGCCGAGGTCGCATTCCTCGGTTGCGGCGGGGTGCTTGTCCTGCTCCGGCGGGAACTCGAGCCGTCCGCCACCGGTCCGCTGGGCGGTGAGGCGCAGTTCCGCGCCGGCCGGCGAGGAGTACACGACGTCCAGTTCCCGTACGGTGACGCCGTCGCCGAACGTGGCGGCGCTCTCGGCGCGGAACTCCCCCGCGGCCACCGGCACCCCTTGGGCGGTGAGGAAGTCCTCGACCTTCTCCGACGGGACCCAGTCGCCCTCGTGCTCACGCCCGCGGCGGTGGAAGCGGAAGACACCGGTGGGCACCGAGACCATGTCGGCCGGGTGCCTGGCCCAGTAGCTCAGCTCGGCGAAGGGGGTGGCCAGCACCCTCGGCACCGCCTCCGGGACTGCCGGCCGCAGCGCGGCGTACAGCGCGACGATCTCCTCGTCGGAGAACTCGCCCTCCAGTACCGAGAGTTCGACCGTGGTGCGGGCCATCCGGGCGCTGGCGCCCCGGTGGTCCAGGTAGTCGGTACCGAGCCAGACCACCCGGCCCTCGCCGATCTCCGCCGGCCGGGTCCGGCTGCCCCACAGGCACGGGTGGTCGGCGGCCGGGAAGGCCCAGTCGTACAGGAACTGTTTGAGACGCAGCCGCCGGCCCCCGCCGGAGATCTCGGTGCGGTAGCCGGACGGGTTCGCGTCGCTCCACGGGGTCCGCCCCTGCGCCTCGACCCGTCCGGGGGGCGCCTCGCGGCGCAGGGTTCCGACGCTGGTGCCGCACCCCTCGGGCAGCTGGGACGGCCGCCACAGCACGAAGTTGCACCAGCTCTGGGCGCGGGCCTCGTCGATCGCCGGGGGCACCCGGTCAAGACCCTCCACGTGGTCCAGGGACTGCCAGCGCCACAGGGGAACGGGACTGCTCACCATGACTCCTCGGGTCGGTGCGGAGCTCCGCGAGGTGGCCGAGCCACGCGGAGGTCGAAGCAAGGAACATCCATTCGCCCACGCCCAGTTCGTCCCGGAGCCCGGCCGGTAGCGGCGGCAGCGCGAACGGGCTGCCGAGCTCGTCGGCGAGGCCCGCCAGCTGTCGGACGTACCGGGGGTCGGTGGGGGTGGGGAAGCCCTGTTTGGGGCGGTGGCGCACCGAGTCCGGCAGGAGGTCGGCGAGCGCCTCCTTGAGCAGGCCCTTGTGGCTGCTGCCCGGCTCGCCGGAGTTCTTCAGGTGCTCGGGGCAGCGGAAGGCCAGTTCGGCGAGGGCGACGTCCTGGAAGACGGGCCGGTCCTCCAGGGTGAAGGTCGCCGACGTGGCGTCCACCATGTCGTTGACGTAGACCAGGAAGCGCCGCAGCAGGTGGTGCCGGCCGCGCTTGAGCGGGGACGCCGTCTTGATCGCCCGGTACTCGTCCATGGTGCGCTCCCACACCAGGTCGGTGACCGCCGCCATGTCGACGTCGAGTTCGCGCGCCATCCACGTCACGAGCTTCGCCCACACCGGCCGTTCGTCGGAGTAGAGCTGGTGGGTCAGGTAGTGGCGCCCGTGGATGTAGGTGGGCGCGTAGGGGTCGACGACGGGGAAGTAGCGACCTGCCTGGTAGCCCCACAGCTCATCCGCCCCGTGGCCCGAGTACACGACCACGTTGCGGTCGCGGGCGATGACGCCGTAGAGGTGGTGCATCGCCAGTTCGGCGCCGTGCAGCAGCGGCCGCATCAGCCGGGTGGGCAGGACGGGCACGAGTTCGGCGGCGCGGTGCCGGTCCAGGTCGCACACGGTCAGCGGCACGCCGAGGCGCTCGGCGGCCTCGGCCGCGTGCACGACGTCGTCGCCGGAGCCGCCGATGCCGTCCTGGTAGCGCAGGACGTATCCCTCGACGGGCACGCCCAGCGCGGTCAGGCCCGCGACGGCCGCGGTGCTGTCGACACCGCCGCTGAGCACCGCCGCCCGGGGGACGTCGGACGCGGCCCGCTGGGCGATCGCCCGGTCGAAGGCGTCCCTGATCTCCTCCGGGCTCACCAGCCCGTCCACCGGGGTGGGGAGCCAGTAGCGGTGGGTGCTCGTGCCGGGACGGTCGACCGACAGGTACTCGGCGGGCTGCAGTGCGCGCACGCCGCGCAGCCAGGTGTGGTCGTCGGCCGCGTCCATCCTGATCCAGGAGCGCAGGACGTACTCCTCGGGATCCACCTCGGGGCTCACCAGGCCGGTGCGCAGCAGCACTCCCGCCTCGGACGCGAAGAGGAGCCCGCCGTGCGTGTAGGCGTAGAACAGCGGTTTGACGCCGAAGTGGTCGCGGGCGAGGACCACGCGGCCGGTCCATGTGTCGTGCCAGGCGAGGGCGAACATGCCCGACAGCGGCCGAAGGGCGGACGCCGGATCGTCCTCGCGGCACACCTGCTGGAGCACGTACTCGGTGTCGCAGGTGGTGCGGCGGGGCCACAGCGGCGGGGCGGGTGAACGGGAGCCGTAGACCTCGCCGTTGTGCACCAGGACGACCCGTCCGGTGGGGTCGGTCATCGGCTGGTCGCCCGCATCGGTGCGGTCGCGGACCGCCAGGCGCGTCGCGCACAGCATCACCGTGCCGCAGGCCGAGACGTACGGGGCGCGGGCCCCCTCGCCCCGGTGTGCCATGGCGCCGGTCATCGTCCGGCCGAGCGCGTCCATCCAGTCGGTGTCGCGCCGTCCCTCGAAGCTGATGAATCCGGCTATGCCGCACATGCGCCGTCCTCCCGCCACAGTTCCCACAACAGGGCCAGCGCCCCGGTGAACACGTGCTCGATGCCGTGGTGTCCTCCCTCGTGCTCCCGGTAGCCGTGGGGAACGCCGTGCGCGTCGAGGGCTGCGTGCAGCGCACGGGCCCCCCAGTGCATGCCGTAGTCGTCGCGTTCGCCGACGGTGACGTGCAGCAGCGCGAGCGCGGCGAGCCGGCCGGCGTGGCCGGGGAGCATCCGCACCGGGTCGTGGCGGAGCCACCGCCGCCACACCTCGTCGCGGAACAGACCGGTGGCGGGGTCGCACGGCAGCGCGTCGCCGGGGGTGGTCCCCGGGGTGTCGGCGTAGCACATGCCCATGGCCACGATGCTCATCGCGACCATGAAGGGGACGTCGTGCGGGCCGGTGTCCCGGCGGGCCAGCAGCTCCTCGACGCCGCCGGCCGCCCGGACGGTGTCGAGCGCGGCGGGCAGCAGCGGCAGGTAGCAGTGCTCGAACCCGGCGTCGGGCGAGAAGGCGAGCACCGCCGCGAACAGCCCGGACGTCATGCCCGCCACCAGCGCGCCGTAGCCGCCGCTGGACTTGCCGGCCACGGCGCGTCCCGCGGGCTCGGCCAGCGTCGCGAAGCTCCGGTCGACTTCGGCGACGACCTCGGCGAGGTGGCCGGCGTACCGGCCGCAGGCGGCGGAGTCGATGTACTGCGAGCCGCCGTAGGAGGTCGTGCAGTCGGGCACCACGAGCAGTGCGGGAGGCACCACGCCGTTCGTCATCGCCCGGCGCAGCCGGTCGCCGACGGACCCGCCGAAGGCGAGCGACCGGTTGCCGAGGCTCGGGTGGGCACCGAACCCGGGCAGCCAGTACACGACCGGGAACCGCCGTACACCGTCGTACCCGGGCGGCAGGTGCACCTCGATGCGGCGGCGGTACGGGTCGCCCAGCGGGTTGCCGCGCAGACAGGCGCTCGCGTGCTCCAGCACGAGCGGCTCGCTCATGCCCCGCTCGCCTCCCGCTGGGCGCGCTCCACGTGGCGTGTGTAGAACGACGGGTGGTGGAAGACCGCGGAGAGCAGCACGCCGTCGCTGGCCCACAGGCCGAAGGAGCTGCCGAACAGCAGGTCGGCGCCGAGCATCGCCTCCAGCGTGGAGGCCGCGATCTCGGTCCAGCCCTCACCGCCGGCGAGATGGCCGCGGGCCGGTCCCGGTCCGAGCCGGGTCACCCTGCCCGCCACCGGGTCGAGCAGGAAGGAGGTCTCGGTGCCATCGTCCTCGTACAGCGAGACGACGTGGCGTCCGGCGCCGTGGTCCAGCGCCCGGTACCAGTAGTCGGTCGCCACCAGCCGGTCCAGCAGCTCGCCCAGCATGCCCTCGCAGTCACGGGTCTGCCGCCCGTACCGGTCGAGGGAGGCGTCGAAAGGCGGCACGGGGGTGTCCGGGTCGAGGGTGACCGTCGCGTAGACCTCGTCGAAGTCGTACCCGCCGGGCGGGACCGGGCCCTCGACCGGGGAGACCTTTCCGTCCGTGACCTCGATCACCTGGCCCGGGCCCCACAGCAGGCCGTCGCGGTCCCGTTCGCCGAGGCGGCGCAGGGCCTCGGCCGGGGTGAAGGGGAAGATCGTGCGGTTGCACCAGTCGTAGTCCCGTTCCCCGTCGCCGCTGATCCGCCAGCCGAACGAGGAGGGCACGGTCACGGACGCGGGGAGCGCGTCGACGTACCGGTCGAAGTTGGCGACGGCGCGTGCGCGCACCGCGTCCGGGTCGGTCAGCGGCCGGCGCTCGGTGAGCACACCGGGCGGGGAGATGCTGTGCGCCGGCACGAACAGCGCGTCGAGCCGCGGTGCGTCGGAGCGGCGGAAGGCGGCCACGGTGTCCTCGTGCAGGAGCGCGTCGCCGCACAGCATGACGGCCGCGTCGTCGGTCTGCACCAGCACGCTCATCTCGGGGAAGGACACGGCCGAGGGGAACGTCCTCAGGGTCGCCCCGCCCAGGGTCACCGTGTCGCCCGGCGTCACCGGCTGGAGGTTCTCGTAGCCGAAGCGGCGCAGCGTCCAGGCGATCGCCTGATGCCCGAGCCCCGAGGCGGTCAGCTGCGGCGGCACGGGGCCCGCCGGGTAGATGCAGGTGACCCCGGAGCTCTGGCGCGGGCTGTCGTCGAAGTCCACGTCGGCGCCGTCGACCAGTCGCAGCAGTGAGGGGAAGTGGTGGTGGTCGAAGTGGTGGTGGCTGAGCACCACGTAGTCGATGCCCTCGTCGAGCACCTCGCGGACCAGCTGGTCCGGCAGTGGCGGGTGGTGTTCCCAGAAGCGGTCCAGGCGCTGGGTGAGCCACGGGTCGAAGAGGATCCGCTCGGTTCCCGTGTCGACGAGGACGGCCGCGTGGCCGAGGGAGGTCAGTCGCATCACAGGCTCGCTTCGTACACGCAGCGGAAGCCGACCTCGTTGTGCCGGTCGGTGATCAGGTCCTTGCCCCGGTAGAACGTGGTCAGGCAGGAGGGCGGAGAGGTCCAGGTGCCGCCGCGCAGCACGTGGAAGGCCTCCTTGCGGTTCATGAAGTCCAGCGGGTGGCGGCCCTTGAAGAAGGGGTCCATGTCCTCGCCGGTGTAGAAGTTGGTGCGCGTCAGTTCCCAGACGTTGCCCGACATCTGCAGGGCGCCGTAGGGGCTGGCGCCCTGCGGGAGGGCGTCGGCGGGCAGCACCGGGTGGGCGGGGTTGTCGCCCTGCGAGACGGTGACCAGCAGAGCCTCCAGGGAGTCGAGGTCGGCCACTTCCTCGCCGAACGACCGCTCGACGTAGTTCACCCGGCCCGGGTCCCACTCCTCGCCCCACGGGAAGCGCCGGCCGTCGACGCCGCGTGCGGCCTTCTCCCACTGGACCTCGCTGGGCAGCTCACCGCCCGCCCACTTCGCGAAGGCGTACGCGTCGTACCAGTCGACGCCGACGACGGGCTGGCCGGGTGCGTTGAAGCGCGGGTCGTGCCAGTGCACCGGGCGGTGCGACCGCTCAAGCGGCTGGTCCGGGTGGTCGAACTCGCCGCTGTCGCCCACCTCGTCGAGGAACTCGCGGTAGCGCGCGTTGGTCACCGTCGTCCGGTCGATGAGGAACGCGGGCACGTCCACGGCGCGCAGCGTGCTGTCGTCCTGTGCCATGCGGAAGGCGTCGGGCTGCTCGTTGGCACCGATGACGGCCGGGCCGCCGGGCACCAGGACGACGTCGGTGGTGCGCCGGGGGCGCTTGCGCGCGGCTTCCAGCCGGGTCCGCATGTCCGAGAAGTACTCGTCCTCCAGGCGGCGGAGCTCGGCGGGGTCACGGGTGCCGAAGACGGCGATGAGAGCCCGCTTGGTGAGCGCCGCGCCGCAGCCGACGGGCTTGCGCGTCCAGTCGGGCCGGGTGAAGTTGCTGGGCCAGCCGGAGATGCGGATGAGGTCGGGGACGGCGGCGGAGATCCGGTGCTCCGCTATGACCTTGAGTGCCGTGAACGCGACCCAGTCGACGACGTCGTGGGTGGCCGCGGCCACGGCGGAGTCGGCGGCCGGGTCGCCCGCGTGGTGCCGGGCCAGCAGGCGCACCGCGCCGGCCCGCACCGGCCATTCGGGGTGGGAGACCGCGACAGACGCCAGCAGCGGTATCCCGTCGGCGGCCCGCCCCCGGTCCTCGGCCAGCGCGACGACGCGTTCCACCGACGCCCAGTACCGGTCGTCGGAGGAGTCGTCGGTCACCAGCAGATCGGCGGGAATGTCGATGACTTCTGAAACGCGATTTCCTACCATCTCAGCCTCTCTCGGACGACGCGCCGCCCGTACGGATTGAGTTCCATACGGGCGGCGCGTTCGCTGGTCAGGGGATTACCACTTGCTGGTCTCCTGATCAGCGTCACGGGTCTCGATGAAGTCGCGGTCGCTCATTTTTCACTCCCTCCGCCGTATCAAGTTCTGTGTGGACCAATCCTCACGGCCCGGAAGCATAGGGAAATCCCGGAAGGCACGGCAACGGCCCTTGAAGAACGGGAGTTGAACATGAACATTCCCGTGATATGTGCCGGTAGGTTCGCGACGGTCCGACGTGTGGAAAGGGAGAGCAGAATGGGCGACACCCATGGCCGTGAACTGCGGGAGAACGGATTCGTGCGCCTGTCCGGGGTGGCGGCGGGCGACGCGCTCGCCCGGCTCCGGAGCGCGGTGGCGCGGCTGGAGGAGATCGCCCGCGACCGTACGGCCTCGAGCGACGACTTCATCCTGGAGGCGCCCGGCATCGGCGGCTGGGCGGCCTGGCAGCAGGGCTCCGAGGCCCTGACGGGTGTGCTCCGCTCGGCCGACCGCATCCACGAGCACGTTCCCGAGTTCGACTCCGTGCAGCGGTCGCTGGACCTGGCCGACGGGCCGGTCGCGAGTGCCGCCGGCAGCCCCGGAACCCTGGTCAACGCCTTCCTGTGGGCCAAGCCGCCCGTGGTGGGTTCGGCCAAGCCCTGGCATCAGGACATCGCGTTCGCGCCGCCCTCCTTCGGTTCCGAGGAGCACGGCATCGTGACGGTCTGGATCGCCCTGGAACCCGCCACCCGGGACAACGGCTGCCTGGAGTTCATCCCCGGCTCGCACCTGCTCGGGCTCTTTCCGCACACCGGGGACCGCGAGCGGCTGCCGGGTGATCCGCCGCTGACGGGGGCCGTGGAGCCGCACGTCGCGGACCGGCACCTGCCGCGTGGGGCCGAACCGGTCGCCGTGCCCCTGAAGCCCGGTTCGGCCGTCATGTTCGACGGCATGGTGCTGCACCGCTCGGCACCCAACACGACGGCGGCGCAGCCGCGTACGGCCGTGAGCTTCGTCTACCGGGTGCCGCGGCCGTCCTGGACGCGGACGGAGCCCGCCGCCGTCGCCCGGCTGTGACGTTCGACCGCGGCAGGTCGGCAGTCGAACGGCGTGCTCAGGGGCTCGCCGCGTGGTCCAGGGCGTAGAACGCGGCGCCGTCGAGATGGCGGATCGTGTTCAGGTCCCGCTGCACGACCTCCTCGAGGTCGTGCAGCAGCGTCACGACGACCGGGTAGGTGAGGTCGTCGACCGTCCGGGAGATCTGCTGCCCCGGTTTCACCAGGGTCGCCAGGCCGTGGAAGCTCTCCAGCCGCTCGATCTCCTCGATGCCCCGGTACTCGCTGAGCACCCCCTCGGCCGGTGAGACCATGCCGGCGATCGCGCTGTAGCGCCGCACCCGGTACGGCGTTCCGGCCCGGCTGTGGAACCGGTCGGGGCGCAGGTAGGCGTCGACGGTCCACTCGAGCTGAGATTCGCCGATGCCGAGCCCCGCGCAGGCCGGGATGCCGCCGCCGGCGACCCGGGCCCCGATCTCCACCAGACACGGCCCCGCCGGAGTCATCCGGATCTCCAGGTGCGCCGGTCCGTGCCGGATACCGAGGGCGTCCAGCACCCCGAAGGCGTACTCCCGCAGGGGCTCCACCACCCGGCTCTCCGAGTCGATCAGCATCAGGGCGTCGCAGAGGTCGACGACACCGTTCGCGCTGAGACGGCCGGTCCGCCAGACGTCGCACACGTGGTGGCGGCCGTCCCGGCTGACGGTGTTCACCATGTACTCGGTGCCCGGCAGGTACTCCTGGGCCACAGCCCCCTCGTTGGGCCGGGAGAAGACGTCGTCGGCACCGGCGAGGGACTCGAAGGCCGCGACCGACTCTTCGGGCGTGTCGCAGAAGAAGACTCCTTGGCTGCCCGCGCTGCGGGGCGGCTTGACGACGACACGACCGCCGAGTTCGCGGTGCCAGGCGGCGAGTTCGTCCCCGTCCGTGGCCCGCAGCTGCCGAGCGGCGCGCAGTCCCGCGGCGCGCACGGCCTCGACCATGAGGTGCTTGTCCCGCCGCGCGGCGCTCAGCTCGGTCCCGTTGCCGGGAAGGCCGAGACGCTCCGCGAGCAGGTCGGCGAACTCGACCCCGCTCTCGCCGCCCGAGACCACCGCGGCCGGCTCGTACACCGCGACGGCCGCGACGGTGGCGTCGAGATCGCCGTCGTGCACGATGTCGGCGATGAAGTCGCCGGGAACGAACGGGGCCGTGCGGTAGACGTAGGGCACCTCACGAGTGCTCTGCACGCGGACGATGGAGCATCCCTGCTCCAGGAATGTCAAAACAAGTGAACGGACCGGGGCGTACGCGTCGACCATTACGATGCACGGGCGGTCCTCGATGGCTGCTGTCATGTGTTCAAAGTAGAGAGACCGCCGTCTCGCGGAAAACCGTTCAACTCTGCGATCCTCCCCCTTCGGAGGAATACCTGATGACGCCCCTTTCCGCGAATTTCCGCTCGCCGCACTGCACTCCGGTACTGCTTTTCGTGAACACCTGTGGAAGCTTCCTGGTCCTGGTGAGCCTTTCCACGCACGTGGGGTCGGCCACCGGATCGGGACTGCTGGCCGGGGCCGTGCTGAGTGCGCCGTGGCTGCCCGCGCTGCTGCTGGCCGGCCCGCTCAACCGGCTGCTCGCGCGGCACGCTCCGCAACGCCTCGTCCGGATGGCCGAGGCGACGAGCCTGGTGCTGACGGCGGCCGCCCTCCTCGCGCCGGGGCGCTCGCTGCTCGCGGTCGCCGTCGTGCTGCTCCTGGCCCGCGGGTACTTCGAGGCGGTGACCCGCGCGGCCACGGCGGTCGTCCTGCGCGACACGGTCCCGCCGGACCGGCTGGACCGGGCCAACACCGTCGCGGAGATAGGCAAGCTGACCGGGCTCAGCGTCGGTGCCGCGCTGGCGGGTCCGGCCGCGTCCACCCTGTCGCTGCGGGGACTGCTCGCGGTGAACGCGGCGACGCTGGTGGTCTCCGCGCTGCTCGCCTGGGCGCTGCCGGCGGCTGCGGAGCCGGCCTGTGCGGGCACCCCGGACGAAGCCCGGGCCGCGGCACCCGCGCGCCCGCGCGTCGACGACCCGGTGCTGCGCAGACTGTTCGCCCGTTTCCTGCTGGTGTCCTTCTGGCAGGGCTTCCACACGGTGGCCGTCACCGTCGTCCCGGTCCAGTTGCTCGGCGGCGGCACCCGCCTGGTGGGCGTGTTCGTCGCCGTCTCCTCGGTGGCCCTGTTCGCCGGTTCCCTCGCCGCCCTGCCGGCCCAGCGGTACCTCGACCGGGTGCCCTCGGCCGCGTGGACCGTGCTCCCGATGCCGCCCCTGCTGGCGGCGATGATGGCCGGCGGCACGATACCCACGCTCGCGCTCTACGCGCTCTTCCTGATCCTGTTCGAGATGGCCTACGTCCACTACAACAACCGGCTGCTGGCCACGGCCTCCGACGCGCAACTCCCGTCGGTGGTGACGTTCCGGGCCACCCTGCTCCCCTCCGGCGTGGCGGTCTCCATCCTGGTGACGGGCGCGCTCTGCGATCTGGCGGGACCGCTGGCCACCGCCTTCGCCGTCGCCGCGGTGACCCTCCTCGTCACCGCCTCGACCGGCACCACACGGCACACGAGGAGAAGACACATGCAGGACGCGTGATCAGGATGGGCTGGGGCCGGAGGGCCGCGATGCGCGGCCCTCCGGCCCGGTCCCCGTCCGTGATCCCCGACGTCAAGGAAGTGCCATCGTGCGGGTCCTCATCGTGCCGTTCCCTTGGAAGACGCATGTGTTCAACCTGGTACCGCTGGCGTGGTCGCTCCAGACCGCCGGGCACGAGGTGCGGGTGGCCGGCTGGCCCGACCTGCTCGGCGCCGTCACCGGAGCGGGACTGACGGGCCTGGGTGTCGGGCCGGGAGAGACACCGGAGGTACGCAGGCAGCGGGACCTGCGTCAGACCTCGGACCGTGCCGCGGCCGCGCGCCGGGCCCCGCGGGAGGGGCCGGGCCTGGAACCGTTGTTCGACATCCGGCCGGACCGCGAGCGGCTGAGCTGGGAACAGGCCTCCAGGGTCGTAGACGACCTGGTGCTGCCGCAGGCACGGCGGTCGAACGACCCGATGATGGAGGACCTGGTCGCCGCCGCCCGCGCATGGCGACCGGATCTGGTGCTCTGGGGCGCGAAGGCGTTCGCGGGGGCGGTGGCCGCCGCCGCGGTCGGCGCGGCACACGCCAGGGTGCTGTACTCCGTCGACGTCTACACCCGCCTGCGTGAGGACTTCCTGCACGCCAAGGCCCTGCAGCCGCCGGAGCGGCGCGCCGACAACCTGCGCGACTGGCTGGCGGGCTGGGCCGGGAGGTACGGCGTGGAGTTCTCCGAGGAGCTGGTCAACGGGCAGTTCACCATCGCCCCGCTCCCCGAGTCGTTCCGTCCCGATGTCCGGCCGACCACGCTCCCGGTGCAGTTCGTCCCCTACAACGGCCCGGCCGTCGTGCCCGATTGGCTCACCCGGACGCCGCGGGCACCGCGCGTCCTGATGACCTTCGGCGACTCGGTCGACGACGGGCCGGCACGGCTGCCGCTGCCCGTCGAGAGCATCCAGCAGATCCTCGACTCGGTGGCCGGTCTGGAGGTGGAACTGGTCCTGGCCCTGCCGCCGCACTCATGGCGCGAGCTGCGCGAAGTACCGGCCAACACCCGCCTGGTGGAGTCCGTTCCCCTGGCCGAGGCCCTGCCGACCTGCTCGGCCGTGGTGCACCACGGCGGAACCTGGTCCTTCGGCTGCGCCCTGCGCCACGGCGTACCCCAGTTGCTGATCGGGCGGGCGTTCGACGCTCCACTGAAGTTCCGCTGCCTGGAGCGTGCGGGCGCGGGCCTGGCCATGACGCCCGCACAGGCGGACGGTCCCACGGTCCGTGCCGCACTCGTCCGCCTGCTCCAGGACCCGGCCCTGCGCGCGAACGCCCGGCGGCTGCGGGAGGAGATGCTGGCGATGCCCACGCCCAACGAGCTGGCGCACACCCTGCGGAACGTGGTCACCGCCCACCGTCAGCAGGCGGCACCCGTCCCGCACTGACCCGCGGATCACGGCCGACGGGCCCCGCACGGCGATCGTGCGGGGCCCGTCCGGTGCGGGGTCAGGACGCGGGGACCGGGTCCGGTGACGCCTTGCAGACGGCATCGACTCCGCGACGGGAGGCGGGGCGGGTGCCGTCCCTCAGGAAGTCACCGACGTACTCGTTGAGGCAGACGTTGTTGTTCGCCGACAGCGCCGCGCCGACGTTGTGGCCGCCCTTCTCCAGGACCAGCCGGGAGTTCGGGAACAGCGCGTGCGTCTCGACGGCTCCGGCGGTGCCGTGCGCGGTGTCGTACTGCGGCTGCACCAGCAGGACGTCCACCTCGTCGTCGCCGATCTCGCGCGGCTCGCTCATGGCGGACTCCGGCCAGAAGGCGCAAGGAGCGTTGTACCAGGCGTTGGTCCAGGTCAGGAAACGGTTACCGGCGTCGTACTGGCGGGTGTGGGCGCGGTGCCACTGCTTCCAGTTCCGCGGCCAGGGGCCGTCCAGGCAGTTGACCGCGTTGGTCATCGCGTGCCGGTTCTGGTGGGGGAAGCCCGGCGGCGAGTAGCTGGCCCGCAGCGAGGACGGGTCCTCGTTCACCACCCAGTCGGAGAGTATCCGCGCGCGGGACAGCCAGGTCCAGCTGCGGTAGACGACCGGTTCGAAGACGTCCGCCCACTCGGACGGGCCGATCCTGCCGTCGACCGGCGCGGCGCGGAGCGCGTCCTGCCCCTCGTAGTAGTTCGCCTCGACCTCGGCCGCGGTGGTGCCCAGGTGGTAGACGGCGTCGTACTTGGCGACCCAGGCGAAGAAGATCTCGGCGTTCCGCTCGGACGTCACGTTCTTGCGGAGGCTGTTGCGGTACCCCACTGTGCTGGGACGCACCACACTGTCCAGCACCATCCGGTCCACCCGGTCGGGGAACATCGTGCCGTACGTCGAGCCGAGGTAGGTGCCCCAGTCGGTGCCGAAGTAGGTGATCTTCTCCTGGCCGAGCGCGACGCGCATCCGGTCGAGGTCGCGTGCGGCCTCCTCGGTGCCGAGGTGCTCGAGCACGTCACCGTACTTGTCGCCGCAGCTCTCGGCGTACGCGCGGGCCCGCTCCGTCCATTCCCGCTCGGCGGCGGGCGTGGCCGGCACCGGGTCGGGCTGGGCGTGCCCGGGGTCGAGGTATTCGCTGTCGCAGACGACGGCCGGCTCGCTGGCGCCGACGCCGCGCGGGTCGAAGCCGATCCAGTCGTAGGCGTCGCCGACGTCCTTCGCCAGCCCGGTGGTGCCCTGGGCGTACCGGGTGGGCAGGTCCCGGCCGATGCCGCCGGGCCACTGGCCACGGTTGAGCACGACGACACCCTTGTACTCGCTGTCGGGGACGGTGTGCTTGGCCCGGGTCAGCGCCAGGCTGATCTGCCTGCCCTCGGGGTCGTCGTAGTCGAGCGGCACCTGCACCGTGCCGCACTCAAGGCCCTGGAGCATGTCGCCGAGGACCGGGTCCCCGCCCGGACACGGCGCCCACGCCACACTACCGGCGACGGACCCGGACGACGCCTCGTCCGCCACCGCGACCGGGGCCACGGCCGAGCCCACCAGACCAGTCGCGATCACTGTTGAGACCAACGCAAGTCTTCTCACAATTCCCCTCCTGAATTCAGCGCGCTGGCAGCGTGGCACCGGCCTGTCGGCTCACGGTCAAGAACGCCTGGAAAACCGCTCGAGGCGGTATGCGCGAAGATGCGGTGGGTCAGCGGATTTTCCTAGCATGAGGCGACAGAATCCCAACCCCCCGGGAGTGAAAATGGCTGACTCGGCCATCCAGGGAATCAAGACCGTGCTGCATCCCGTGGCGGACGTGGCAGCGGCCAAGAAGCTGTACGCCGTCCTGCTCGGCATCGAGCCGCAGACCGACTCGGAGTACTACGTCGGCTTCGACGTCGCGGGTCAGCACATCGGGCTGGTGCCGGCGGGGGCCCAGGACTCGCAGGTGGCCTACTGGCACGTGGCCGACATCGAGGCGAAGCTGGCCGAGGTGACCGCCGCGGGCGCCACCGTGACCAGCCCCGCCAAGGACGTCGGCGGCGGCCGTCGCGTGGCCACCTTCACCGACCTGGACGGCAACGTCCTCGGACTGCTGCAGGACAGCTGACCTCCCCCCACCACCGGCCGCCCCCGGAGCTCTTCGAGTCCGTCTCGAGAGGGTTTCGAGGGCGGCCGTTCAGCCTCACCGGACGGGGACGCCCGTCACGAGTCCCCTCGTCGAAAGGGGAAAAGGACATGCTTCGAGCGTGGTATTCCGACTGCGGTGACTGCGGTGTGGTCTCATGAAAATTCTCGTCACAGGCGGCGCCGGATTCATCGGCTCGCATTACGTACGGACCATGCTCGACGGCGGTTATCCGGATTTCGAGGACGCGCACGTCACGGTTCTGGACGAACTGACCTACGCGGGAAACCGTGACAACCTGCCCACCACGCACCCGCGGCTTGCCTTCGTGCGCGGGAGCATCCTCGACCGGGACCTGCTGGGGAGCGTGCTGCACGGTCAGGACGCGGTGGTCCACTTCGCGGCCGAGAGCCACGTCGACCGTTCCATCGCCGGCGGCGCGGTGTTCGTCCGCACCAACGTGGAGGGCACCCAGGCGCTGCTCGAGGCATGCCTCGCGGCGGGTGTCGAGCGGGTGGTGCACATATCGACGGACGAGGTGTACGGCTCCATCGAGGAGGGCGTGTGGACCGAGGAGTCCCCCCTCCTCCCCAACTCGCCCTACGCCGCGTCCAAGGCGGCCTCCGACCTGGTGGCCCTGTCGTACTTCCGCACGCACCGGCTGAACCTCTCGGTCACCCGCTGCTCCAACAACTACGGCCCCTACCAGCACCCCGAGAAGTTCATCCCGCTCGCCGTCACCAACCTGCTCGAGGGACGCCCCATCCCCGTCTACGGGGACGGCGGCCAGGTCCGCGAGTGGCTGCACGTGGACGACCACTGCCGGGCGGTGCACCGGGTCCTCACCGAGGGCCGGGCGGGCGAGGTCTACAACATCGGGTCCGGCACGGCGGTGCCGAACCTCACGCTGGCCCACCGGATCGCCGAACTGTGCGGAGTGGAACCGGACATGATCCGGCACGTCACCGACCGCAAGGGCCACGACCGGCGCTACGCCCTGGACCAGCGCAAGATCGAGCGCGAGCTGGGCCACCGGCCCCTCACCGCCTTCGACGCGGGCCTGGCCGAGACCGTCGCGTGGTACCGGGACAACCCCCGCTGGTGGAAGCCGGTCAAGGAGAGCGGTGGCCGGCTGTGAGCGCGTCGGCCGTGCTGGTGCCCCGCTCCCGGACGGGCACCGCCGAGCGGCTCGCGCGGTCCGCCGCGTCGAGCGCGGGGGCGCACATCGCGACCTGCGACGTACCGGACTGGCTGGACCGGCACCGCAGGACCGTCGGGACGGTGGTCCGCAAAATCCCCTTCGCAGAGCTCGGCCACTGGTCGTTCGCTCCGGACACCGGCGACCTGCGGCACAGCAGCGGGCGGTTCTTCACCATCGAGGGACTGCACGTCACCCGGCCCGGGGCCGAGTGGCAGCAGCCGATCATCGTGCAGCCGGAGATCGGCATCCTCGGCATCCTGGCCAAGGAGTTCGACGGGGTCCTCCACTTCCTCATGCAGGCGAAGATGGAGCCCGGCAACCCCAACCTGGTGCAGCTCTCCCCCACCGTGCAGGCCACCCGCAGCAACTACACCAAGGCCCACGGCGGGACGGAGGTGAAGTACCTGGAGCACTTCCTCGCCCCCGAGCGTGAGCGGGTGCTCACGGACGTCCTGCAGTCCGAGCACGGCGCCTGGTTCTACCGCAAGCGCAACCGCAACATGATCGTCGAGGTGGACGGCGACGTACCGGTCGACGACACGTTCCGCTGGCTCACCCTCGGGCAGATCCTCGAGCTGCTGGGGCGCGACAACGTCGTGAACATGGACGCGCGCACCGTCCTGGCGAGCGCTCCGGCGGTTCCGGACGGGACGAGGGCGCTGTCGTCCGACTCCGGCCTGCTGACCTGGTTCACGGGGGAGCGGGCCCGGCACGACGTCCACGCCCGTCGCATGCCCCTGCGCGAGATCGCCGGATGGCGGACCGGCGAGGACTCCGTCAGCCGGGACGACGGCAGGTTCTTCCGGGTGGTGGCGGTGTCGGTCGAGGGCGCGGGGCGTGAGGTCGCCGGCTGGAGCCAGCCGATCATCGAGCCGGTGGAGACCGGGGTCGTCGGTTTCGCCTACCGAGTGTTCGACGGAGTGCCGCACGTCCTCGCGCACGCGCGGGTCGAGGGCGGCTTCCTCGACACCGTCGAGCTGGCGCCGACCGTGCAGTGCGCCCCGTCGAACTACGCCCCGCTGCCGGCGGAGCACCGCCCGCCCTTCCTCGACGCGATACTCAACGCCTCCCCCGACCGCGTCCGGTACTCGACGGTCCACTCCGAGGAGGGCGGCCGGTTCCTCAACGCCGAGAGCCGCTATCTGATCGTGGAGACCGACGAGGCGACGACGCCCACCCAGCCGCCACCGGGGTACCTGTGGGTCACGCCGGGTCAGCTGACCTGGCTCGCCGGGCACAGTCGTTACGTCAACGTGCAGGCCCGGACGCTGCTCGCCGTCCTCGGTACGGTCACGCGGGGCGACGGCGCCGGCTGAACCGGGCGTGCCCGCAACGACTTCGGGCCCTGTCCGGCGATGAGGCGCCGGACAGGGCCCGAAGTCGTTGCGGGTTACTGCGCCGGGGTGAGCCGACTGGTCATCGGGGTCCACTTCTTCGGGTTGATCCGCCAGTCCACCGGCTCCTGCTTGGTGGCGACGTTGACCCGGTTCCAGAGGTTGACCAGGCCGATGTGCATGACGACGGCGGCAAGCTGCACCTCGCTCCAGTGCCGCGCGGCCTCGTCCCACACCTCGTCCGACACCGGGTCCTCGCGGTCGTTGATGCGCGTGGCGGCCTCGGCCAGCGCCAGCACGGATCGCTCGGCGTCGGTGAAGCAGGTCTGCTCCCGCCAGGTCTCCACCACCGGCAGACGGTGGTCCTCTTCCCCCGCTTCCTCGAACTCCCTCTGCTTACGCGGCAGTTCGACCGTACGTCCGTTGATCTGACTCACCCTCAGGTGGATGAGCACGAGCGTCTGCAACGGCACACCGACGCTGTTGACGGCCTTGACCAGCGCGCGCATGGGCGGAAGAACGTCGGGAACCACCAACGAGGGGTTGGGCATCCGCGGCGACATGTTTCTCCTTCGCATGGGGATCGAAAACAGTTTCCTCACGGGGACGCCTTTTCTCAATTTCTCAGAATTGCGGCGACCGGTTGATTATTCGCACTGCCGGCCGCCCCCGCGAGAGCTTGGTGAAGTCGTTTGTCGGCCGTTTGCCCGGACTCCCACTGCACCCCGATCACAAAGGGATGGTCCGCGGCTTCGACGACCTCGACGGTCCCGTCCTCGGCCCATCCGGTGGCGCTGAGGCCGTCGCCGAGGCGGTCCACCGCCTGGTGGTGGTGGCAGGCCGTGACGGGTTCGGCCTCGTCGAGGACGCCGGCGATCCGGCTGCCGGGCCGCAGCTTCAGCGGGCGGCGGCCGAGAGTGAAGGACGGCGTCCGCGGACGGTGGCCATCGTGGCCTGTGACGTCCGCCAGGTGCTGGTGGAGGGTACCCCCGTGCAGCACGTTGAGCAGTTGCATGCCACGGCAGATCGCCAGCACCGGTACTTTCGCGTCAAGTGCCCTGCCGAGCAGGGCGAGTTCGACGCGGTCCGCGTCCGGGTCCATCGCCCGGGTCGCCGGATGGGCGTCCGCGCCGTAGAGCGACGGATCCAGGTCGGGACCGCCCGGGACCAGCAGTCCGTCGAGGCGTTCGGCCAGGTCCTCGACTCCGGGCAGCACCGGAAGCAGCAGGGGCGTGCAGCCCGCCTCGGAGAGGAAGGCCACGTGTGCCTGGAGCGCCAGGGAGACGACCAGGTCGCTGCCCTGGAGGGTGACGGGCGCCGTCCGGGCACAGATCCCGACCACCGGCCGCCGCCCGGCGCGCACCGGCCCGTTCGTATCTGAATTCATGACCAACCTCGTGGTTTCCGGGTTCAACTGAGGAAAGTCAGCAGATGAAACGCGGACTTCCCCAGACAGTCGGAGCTGTCAAAATATCTGTGCCGTGATGCCCGGGCCATCGTTCACGGCCACTCCAGGCTGCGACTACTGAACAGATAGCGATCCTGCTATCACAGGTGGCCGGGGAGTTTTCTGCCCCATCGAAACTCTCGCAGGCCATTCAACCGAGGTGACCATGATCGAGGCCAAGAACCTCACGAAACGCTACGGCGACAAGACCGCCGTGAACGACCTGTCGTTCACGGTCGAGCCCGGCCGGGTCACCGGCTTCCTGGGCCCCAACGGCGCAGGCAAGTCCACCACGATGCGCCTCCTGCTGGGGCTCGACAAGCCCGACGCAGGCGAGGCCACCGTCAACGGTGTGCCCTACCGCGACCTGTCCCGGCCCCTGCGGGTGGTCGGGGCGCTGCTCGAGGCACGCGCGATCCACACCGGACGCAGCGCCTACGACCACCTGCTCTGCCTCGCGCAGACCCAGGGCCTCGGCAGGCGCCGGGTCGTGGAGGTCATCGAGCAGGTGGGGCTGACCTCGGTCGCCCGCAAGCGCGCGGGCGGTTTCTCGCTCGGCATGGGCCAGCGGCTCGGCATCGCCGCCGCGCTGCTCGGCGACCCCGCGGCGCTGGTCCTGGACGAGCCGGTCAACGGGCTCGACCCCGAGGGCATCCTGTGGATCCGGAACCTGATGAAGTCGCTCGCGGCGGAGGGCCGGGCCGTCCTCGTCTCCAGCCACCTGATGAACGAGATGGCCGTGACCGCCGACCACCTCATCGTCATCGGACGCGGCAGGCTGGTCGCCGACTGCTCCACCGAGGAGTTCATCGAGCGCAGCACGGAGCAGTCGGTCCTGGTCAGGACGCCCGACGGGAGGCAGCTCGCCGAACTGCTGCGGGACAAGGGCGCCACCGTCACCACCACCGACGAGGGAGACCTGGACGTCACCGGGCTGGAGGCCGCGCGCATCGCCGAACTCGCCGCCGCCGACGGCCTGGTGCTGCACGAGCTGTCGACCCGACGCGGCTCCCTCGAGGACGCCTTCATGGAACTGACCAAGGACGCCGTCGAGTACGACGCCGGCGTGCCCACCGCCGGAGGTGTGAAGTGACCACCACGACCGCGCCCACCCACGCGTCCGCGTCGACGGCCGAGGGCCGCGCGCCGGGCTTCGCGAGCCTGATGCTCTCGGAGTGGACCAAGATCCGCTCCGTCCGGTCCACCGTCTGGTCGCTCGCCGTCCTGGTCGTGCTCACCCTGGTGTTCACCGCGCTGTTCATGCAGATGGGCATCGCCAACTGGGACAAGACCGATCCGTCCCAGCAGGCCGAGATGAGGATGGACCCGACGGGCACCATCCTGGGCAGCGGCATCCTGCTCAGCCAGCTGGCGGTCTGCGTGCTGGGCGTGATGGCGATCGCCTCCGAGTACTCCACCGGCATGATCCGTGCCAGCCTCCTCGCGGTGCCCCGGCGGGTGCCCGTGCTGGCGGCCAAGGGCGCGGTGTTCGGGCTGCTGGTCCTGGCGGTGGGCGAGGTGACCGCGTTCGGCTCCTTCTTCATCGGCGCGCCGATCCTGGACGGCAAGGCGCCGGTCGCGATCGGCGACCCCGGCGTCCTGCGGGCCGTCGCGGGCTGCGGGCTCTACCTCGCCCTCCTCGGCCTGTTCGCCCTGGCCGTCGGCGCGATCATCCGGCACACGGCGGCGAGCATCACCGTCGTCGTCGGGTTCGTCCTGGTGATCACCCCGATGGCGGGCCTGCTGCCCGGCAGCGTCGGCGAGCACGTGCACGCCTACCTTCCGACCCAGGCCGGCTTCATGATCACCCAGCAGCACGCACGCGCGGGCGATCTGCTGGGACCGTGGGAGGGCCTCGGGGTCCTCGCGCTCTGGGCTGCCGCCCTGCTGGCCGTCGCGGCGGTACAGCTGCGGCGCCGCGACGCCTGATCCCCGTGGGTGCCCGTCGGTTCGGCGGGCACCCACGGCTTCGTGTTTCCAGGCGACGTCGACCTGCTCTCCACTGCGGCTGGAGACCCTCCTGCGACCCTCGTCGGCAGCGGCAGCAGAGAGGGAGTTACAGGAATGGCTCAGAGCAATGCGCAAGCCGTCTCGATAACGAGTGCATTCAGTCCCGTCCGGATGGAGGGCGTCGGAGCGTCGGCGCACCGCGAATTCGACCTGCGCAATTTCGAGAAACTGCCGACACGCGAAGTTCCCGTCGCCGCGCTCGCTCCCGGCGTTTCCCTGCGCCAGGGCGGAACGGACGCCGCTCATGTCCGGCTGCTCGTCGACGCGGCGGGCTCGGCGGAGCTTCCCCCGCTCCTCGTCCAGGTGGACGGCTGCCGTGTCATCGACGGGCTGCACCGCCTGGAGGCCGCCAGGCTCATGGGCGACGACAGCATCAAGGTCCGCTTTCTCGACTGCTCCAACTCCGAGGCGCTCGTCATCGCCATGCAGGCGAACGGCTCGCACGGCCTGCCGCTGTCCAAGGCGGACCGCGTCGCGGGCGCCCAGCGGGTCCTCGGCTCCCACCCCGACTGGTCCGACCGCGCCATCGCCGGCATCACCGGTCTGAGCGCGAAGACGGTCGCGTCGCTGCGCGAGCGGTCGGCGATCGCGGCGCCGCTGGGCGGCAAGCGCGTCGGCCAGGACGGCAGGCGGCGCCCGGTGGACGCGGGCGAGGGCAGACGGCGGGCCGCCGAGTACATCGCCACCCATCCGAACGCCCCGCTGCGCCAGGTCGCCAGGGCGACCGACGTGTCGCTGGGCACGGTGCACGACGTCAGCGCGCGGCTCCGGCGCGGGGAGGGGCCCGAGCGGAACGGGCGCCAGACGCATGCCGCACGCCCGCAGCACGTGCGTCCGGTGCCGTCCGTGCCGCCGCTCGACGACCCGCAGGCACCGGCCGAGGCGGTCGCCGACGGCGTTCGCCCGGCACCGCTGCGGGTGGCCGGACACGCCGAGGCCGCCCCGCCGCAGCGCAGGAACCACACCGACACCCCGCCCACATGGGCGACGGTGGCAGCCAAGATGGCCACTGATCCCGCCATCCGCTACACCGCCGGCGGCCGGGAACTGCTGCGCTGGATGCAGACCCACGCCACCGAGCCCGGCGAGGACTGGCGGCGGCTCGTCGACGCCGTCCCGCCACACTGGCTGGGCGTCATCGCCCCGATCGCCGACCACATCGGCAAGGAGTGGTTCCTGCTCGCCGAACGACTGAAGGCCAGGCAGGAGCTGTGTCGCAACCCGTCGCCCTCAGGGTCGTGAGCGCACCGGCGCGGCGGACACCACCCGCAGCCGGCCGGCGGGCGGCGGCCCCGGGGCCGCCGCGGCGCATCCGGGGTGCGGCACGACGGTCTCCGGGGGCCGGAGACGGGGCAGGGCGAGCAGGACCGGCGGATCGGCCGGGCGTGCCGGGCGCAGCCGCACCGCCGCGCTGGTGACGGTGTTCGCGGTGACGGTCACGGTCGCCGTGCCGTGGTTCCCGACGAGTGACGCCCGGCCGGCCCGCGGGTCCTGACCGGTACCGGCGGCCACCGCCACCGCGAGCAGGTGCCACTCCCCCTCGGGCACGTTCTGCAGGGAGTAGCAGGACGGCCGGTCGCTCGGCACGTCGATGACGGCCGCGGCGACAGCCGGATACTGGACGACAGGTGTGGCGAAGGCGCCGACATACACCCGCGCGTTGCCGTGCCCCTCCGGCAGCCTGACCGTCCCCGCGACCGCGCCGAGGTCCGGCCGCGGTCCCGCGTCCGGCCCCGGCGGCTCCTGTTCCCCGCCGCGGCACAGCCTGCGGAACCGGCCGGGAGACAGCCCGACGCCGGCCGTGAAGGAGTCGGTGAACGAACCCAGGCTGCTGTACCCGACCGCGACGGAGACCTCGGCGATACTCATCGAAGAGTGGTCGATCAGCCGCTTGGCCTCGTGAATGCGCACCGCGGCGATAAATCTCCCGGGGCTCACCCCCGTCTCGTCCTTGAATACGCGCGAGAAATGGAAACGGCTGAGCCGAACCCTTTCGGCGATGTCGGAAACGGTCAGCGGATCGCCGAAACGCTCGCGAATGTACTCGACCGCCCTTTCCACTGCCGCGTCCATAGCCACCTCACCACGTGTCGGTCCACTCGACAGGGTGGCTCGTGGGCATCGCGATCCGCTCGAGTCCCGCTAGGGATCCGGTACAGGCCCCTCCGGAAGGGGTCAGGAACGGAGAAGCCCGCTCAACGGGGCCGCGGTTAGCGTGCGGTTCATGGACCTCACCCTGCATACGAGCGCCCTGCCGCACGACGGTCCGGACGCCGCCCTGGCCTTCTACCGGGAGGCCCCCGGCTTCGAAGTCCGCGAGGACGTGGGACGGGGCGCGACCCGCTGGATCACGGTCGGTCCCGTCGGCCGGCCGGACACCTCCCTGCTCCTGGCCCCGGCGGCCGCCGACACCTCGATCACCGACGCGGAGCGCGACACCGTCCTCGAGATGACGGCCAAGGGCACCTACGGCCGGATCGTGCTCGCCACCCGGGACCTCGACGCCACGTTCGCCCGGGTGCAGGCCGCCGACGCCGAGGTCGTCCAGGAGCCGGTCCTCCGTCCGTACGGCCTCCGCGACTGCGCGTTCCGCGATCCCGCGGGCAACCTGGTCCGCATCCGGGAACTGCTTTCCGACATCGGCTGAGAGGAGTCCGTCATGTGCCATCCCGGGTGGAGGCAGGCGATGATCGCCGCGCAACGCCTGCTCGACCTCGCGCACGTGCGCCGCGTGCGCGACCGGATCGACCGGGAACCCACGCGGCCGCTGGACGTCGATGCGCTCGCCCGCGAGGCGGGCATACCGCCCGGTCAGCTCGCCCGGCGGTTCCGTGACGCCTACGGCATGTCGCCGTACACCTACCTGACGGTGCGCCGCGTGGAACGTGCGATGGAGATGCTGCGGCACGGCGACCACAGCCCGGCCGACCTCGGCCTCGTGGTCGGCTGCCCGTCGACGGCCGTCCTCGTCACCCGTTTCACCGAACTGGTCGGCATGCCGCCCGAGGTGTACCGGCGCCGGGCGGCAGCCGGGTCCGCCGGACTGCCATGGTGTGTGACGGCACCGGTGCCGTCATCGAGCAGGATCGAAGAAGCCCCGGCGAGCCCACCGCGGCTAGCGTGATCGCCATGACTTCCCTCGCATCCGTCACCCTGGAGGTGGCCGACCTCTCGGCCGCCGACCGCTTCTACACCGCCGCCTTCGGACTGGGCTCGCAGGTACGTCTGCGGGCCTCCGACACGCCGACGACCGGCTTTCGCGGATTCACGATGTCGATCACGGTGTCCCAGCCGGCCGACGTCGACAGCTTCATCGGCTCCGCCCTCGACGCGGGTGCCACGACCCTGAAGCCGGCCGCGAAGTCCCTGTGGGGCTACGGCGGCGTCGTGCAGGCCCCGGACGGCACGATCTGGAAGGTGGCCACCTCGTCGAAGAAGAACACGGGTCCCGCCACCCGGAAGGTCGACGACCTCGTACTCCTGCTGGGAGCCGAGGACGTCAAGGCGAGCAAGCAGTTCTACGTCGAGCGGGGCCTGACCGTGGCGAAGAGCTTCGGCGGCAAGTACGTCGAGTTCGCCTCCGACGACTCGGGGCCCGTCAAGCTGGCGCTGTACAAGCGCCGGGGCCTGGCCAAGGACGTCGGCGTGCCCGAGGACGGCGGCGGCTCGCACCGGATCGTGCTCGGCGGCACCGCCGAGGCCTTCACCGACCCGGACGGCTTCGCCTGGGAGCCCGCGCCGGTGACGTCCACGTCCGCCTAGGACGTGCGGCGGGACACGGGCGAGCCCACCGGGCGGTGCCGGTCGCGGGCACCGCCCGGTGGGCTCGAACCCTCGGGTGGGTCGCCTCAGCCGAAGGAGATACCGGTGCCGACCGGACCGCTGGCCTCCTGGTAGGCGACCAGCTGGCACTGCTGGGTGGCGCAGTCCACGGTCACGGTGGAGCCCGTGCCGGTGCTCCAGTCGGTGGCCGTGAACTGCTTGCGCACGGTGTAGGCGGTGCTGAAGCTGCCGTCGGCGCCGACGGTGGCCGTCGCCAGCGTGTCGGTGCAGGTGGTGTTCTCCCGGCACTGCGACACGGCGACCTCGGAGCCGGCCGGGAAGCCCGTGCCGGACACGGTCACGGACTGGCCGTCGGTCAGGCCGCTGCCGGGCGAGGCGGTCACCGCCGGAGCCGCGGAGGCCGGGGCCGCGGTGAAGGCGAGGGCGGCGACGGCGGCGGCGCCCAGCAGGCCGGACTTGGTCAGACGCGAGCGGATCTGCATGTTCGTCTCCCCAATTGGTGCGGTAAGCGGAACGGCGCGTTCTGGTGATCACGCCTCACTCAGAGTCGGCCGGAACGCATGAGACCGGCTTGAGAACCGCTCGAACGCCCGCCGACCACCGCTAGGGATTTCCCAGCATGAAGCCCACGCCCCGCACCGTCACGATCCATCCGCTGTCGCCCAGCTTGCCGCGGAGGCTGCTGACGTGGGTGTCGACGGTGCGGCGGGACCAGGAGTCGCCCCAGACCTGCTGGAGGAGCTGCTTGCGCGGGATGACCGTGTCGGGGTGTGAGGCGAGCAGGCACAGGAGGTCGAACTCCTTGCGCGTCAGGGCGACTTCCTCGTCCCCGACCAGGACCTCGCGGGAACCCACGTCGATGTGCAGGCGGCCGTGCCGGATCTCGCGGGCGGCGGCGGGCTGCCACTCGGCCCGGCGCATCACGGCCTCGATCCGGGCCATCAGCTCCCGCAGGCCGTACGGCTTGGCCACGTAGTCGTCGGCGCCCGCCTGGAGGCCGAGGACACAGTCCAGCTCGGAGGCGCGGGCGGTGACGATGATGACGGGCACCCGGCTGACGGCCCGCAGCGCACGGCAGACCTCCAGGCCGTCCAGGTCGGGCAGTTCGAGGTCGAGGAGGACCAGGTCGGCGTCCTCGTGAGCGCTCAGCGCGTCTCCGCCGCGCCGTACGCCGAGGGCCTCGTGACCGTGCCGGCGCAACTGGGTGACCAGGGAGTCGGCGCAGGCGGCGTCGGCGTCGACGACGAGAACACGACGCCCGGAGGGCATCGAGACGGCCGCGCCGTGGCCGGTGGCGACCGGCTCACGCTCCTGGGCGGTCCGTGGGACGGCCGGGGCGGCGCCGGTGTGCGGGCGGGTGTCGAGCAGTGCCTGTGCCGATGTCTGGGTCATGCCTCCCCCGGGGGTCCGGTGCGGTGCGTGCGGCCGTGGGACGGCACGACGCGGACCACCCGTGGCGCCGCGGATGCGTGAGCCCGCCCCGACCGTGAATCTAGGCAAGCGCGGTGGAGCCCCGGTACAGCCCTGCTGACCCGGTGGGAGGCAGGTCCTACGGGTTGAGCACCCAGGCCGATTCGTGACGCGTGAACCCGATGCGCGGGTAGTAGTCGACGGCCGCCGGCGCGGACAGGAGCACGAGCTTGGCGGCCGGGGCCGCGTCCCTCGTGGCGTCGATCAGGGCGCGGCCGACACCGGAACGCTGACGGTCCCGGACGACGGCGATGTCCGAGACGTAGGTGACGTAGGAGAAGTCCGACACCGCGCGGACGATGCCGATGAGCGTTCCGTCGTCGTCGCGGGCGACGAGCACCAGGTTGGCGTTGCGGACCATGGTCGCGAACCGCTCGCGGTCGGCGACCGGGCGTCGTTCGCCGAGTCCGGAGGCGTGGTAGACGCCGAGGACCTCGTCCAGGTCGAGCGCGGCACCCTCGACGCGGTCAGTCTTCCAGCTCATGCAGCTTCTCCAATCGGCTGTGGATCACATCGTGGTGGGCGAGGAAACGCTCGGGGCCGAGACCCGCCACGTCAATGCCCTGCTTGGCCAGGGACGCGCCGAAGTGCTCGCCCGTCGTCAGGGTGTGGTTGGCCGCGGCCTGCACGCCGCGGTAGGCGCTCTCGCGCTCCATGCCGCTGCCGAGCAGGTCGGCGAGGACCGAGGAGCTGTGGACGAGCCCGTCGGTCTGGTCGATGTGCGCGCGCATTCGTTCGGTGTCGACGGTGAGCGACGCCACCAGGTCGGCGGCCTTCGTCACCTGGTAGTGGCCGACGCAGAGGCTGTCGGGCAGGATCACCCGTTCCACGGACTGGTGGGCGAGGTCGCGTTCGTGCCAGAGCGCCACGTTCTCCAGGGCCGTGTCGGCGTAGCCGCGCAGCAGGCGGGCGAGGCCGCACAGCCGTTCGCTCGTGGTGGGGTTGCGCTTGTGGGGCATGGCGCTGGAGCCCTGGTAGGCACCGGTGCGCCGCTCCTCCACCTCGCGGACCTCGGTGCGCTGCAACAGCCGCAGCTCCAGGGCGATCTGCTCCACGCAGGCGCCCAGCGTGGCCACGGCCTGCAGGAGCTGGGCGTGTCGGTCACGGGCTACGACCTGGCTGGGCGCGGGTTCGGCGGCCAGGCCCAGCGCGGCCAGGACGTGCTCCTCGACGCGCGGGTCGATCAGCGCGTAGGTGCCCACGGAACCCGAGACGGTGCCGACGGCCACGGCCTCGCGGGCGGCGTCGAGCCGGCGCAGTGAGCGGTCCACGGCGAAGGCGTGCCCGGCGAGTTTGTGCCCGAAGGTGGTGGGCTCGGCGTGCACACCGTGGGTGCGGCCCACCATCGCGGTGTCCCAGTGCTCCAGGGCCCGTCCGGTCAGCACCCGGCGCAGTCGCCGGGCGGCGCCGGTGAGCAGGTCGGTGGCCCGGGCCAGGGTGTGACCGAGCGCGGTGTCGACGAGGTCGTAGCTGGTCATGCCGTGATGCACCCAGCGCGCGGAGGACTCGGGGATGTCCTCGCAGTAGGCGGCGAGGAAGGAGAGCACCTCGTGGTCGCGTTCCCGCTCGATCTCGGCGACCCGCTCCGGCTCCGGCACGCGGGCACGGCGCATGTCCTCGACCGCCTCGTGCGGTACGCGGCCCAGGGCGGCCTGCGCCTCGGAGGCGAGGATCTCCACCCGCACCCAGGTTGCGTAGCGGAACCGGTCGGAGAAGAGGTGGGCCATCTCGGGCAGCGTGTAACGGGGAATCATGCGACGCCTTCGTCAGGAGACCGGTCGGGACGGGGACTACAAGGAAGGGCGGAGGTCAGTAGACGCCGAAGTACTCGCGCTGCTCCCACTCGGTGACCTGTCCGGGCGTGGGCGCGGCCTGCAGGCACCAGGCGTCGAAGCGGCGCAGTTCGCTCTCCTTCAGCTTGGCGAGGCAGGCCGCGAGCGGCTCGCCCAGCAGCCGGGCGGCGCGGCCGGCGCGGAAGGCGTCCAGGGCCTCGCCCAGCCGCTGCGGTACGAGGACGGCGTCACCCGGCCCCGCGGCCCCGGTGGCGTCCACGGGTGCGGCCGGCGCCGTGATGCCCTGGAGGCCCGCGAACAGCTGGGCGGCGATGGCGAGGTACGGGTTGGCGCACGGCTCGCCGATCCGGTTCTCGATGTGCGCTCCGGCACCGTGCCCGACGACGCGGAGCATCGCGCTGCGGTCCTCCTGGCTCCAGCCGAGCCGGGTGGGCGCCAGGGTGTGTTCCGCGGCGAGCCGCCGGTAGCCGTTGACGGTGGGCACCGACAGCAGGAACAGCTCGCGGGCCCAGTTCAGCAGCCCTTCCGCGTACGCCTTGCCGTGCGGGGACAGCCCACCGGAGGGGCCTTCGGTGCCGAAGAGGTTGCTGCCCGAGGCGAGGTCGGTGACCGACTGGTTGAGGTGCCAGCCGCTGGGGTCGGCGGCGTCCAGGAGCGGCTGCGACATGAAGGAGGCGTGGTGCCCGCGCCGGGCACACCAGCTCTTGGTGACCGTGCGGAAGAGCAGCATCGCGTCGGCGGTGTCCAGCGCGGACATCGGACTGAACGTCGTCTCGACCTGGCCCGGCCCCGACTCGTGCTCCATCGACCTCAGCGGAAGGCCGAGGGCGAGCAGGTGCAGGGCGAGCGGATCGGTGAGGGGAGCGACGGTGTCGTAGTAGGCGTCGAGGTTGAACTGGTAGCCGGCGTTCAGGGCGGACACGCGCGGCGCACCGCCCTGCAGTCCGAAGCCGTTGCCGGTGTTGCCGGGCGCGTCGTCGAGGCGCCGGGTGAGGTACCACTCGACCTCGAGGCCGAGGACGGGGGCGAGCTCCCGCTCGGTGTACCGGTCGACGACGCGTCGCAGCACGGCCCGCGACGAGAGCGGATGCGGGCTGCCGTCGCGCAGGTACTCGTCGCCGATGACCCACGCGGTGCGCGCGTCGCCGCCCGGCAGCGGGTGGAAGGTGAGCGGATCGGGGACCAGGACGAAGTTCCCGGCGCCGGCGATCTCGTCGACGCCGATGCCGTGGTCGCCGAGGAAGTCGACGGCGACGGCGTGCCCGGTGTCGAAGACGAACGGCCCGGGGCTGAAGTTCATGCCGTTGCGCAGCACGGTGCGGAACGCCTCGGCGGTGAGCGTCTTGGAGCGGACCAGACCGTGCGGGTCGCCGAAGACGAGGCGCACGAGGTCGAGGTCGGCCAGGCTCGCCTCGACCCGCTCGGCTGCGGCGAGCCGGGCCTCGTCCCACAGCCCGTGATCAGCCACGAACGAGGGCTGCCCGACACTGCCCTCCGCTGCGGGCGAGGACCATGACCTGGCGTACATGGGAACGTCCTTTCCACGGGCGTGAGTCATCGGGCGATCGCGGGTTCCAGCACGCGCGTACCGGGCGGCACCGGCGTGCCGAGGTCGGCCTCCAGGCGTCCGGCGAGCTGGACGACCAGGTCGTCGGCGCCGACGGGCCCGACCAGTTGCACACCCACCGGCAGGCCGGCGCAGGTGAGACCGGCGGGCAGCGACAGGGCCGGCTGGCCGGTCATGTTGAAGGGGTACGAGGCGGGTGCCCAGGCCAGCCACTGCAGGTCCCGGGCGTCGGCCGCCCAGGGCGGACCGACGGTGTCGGCGGCGAACGGCTCGACGGGAACGGTGGCCATGGCGAGGACGTCGTAGCGGTCCATGACCGTGCGCAGGGTGGCGCGCAGGTTCTGGCGGACTTCCTCGGCACGGATCACGTCGGCACCGCCGAGGGTGCGCCCGTGCCGGATCACCTCCAGGCGGCCGGGATCGGCCCACTCGTCGTCCTCGGGACGGGCCCCGGCCGCCTCGGAGGCGGCGAGGAGGTCGACGAGCGCGGGGTACAGGTGGGTGCAGCGCACCTCCACGTGCTCGACCAGGTGCCCCTGGCCCACCAGGGCCAGGCGGGCCTGCTCGGTGACGCGGCGGACGTCGCCGGCGGTGCCGTCGTACTCGATCCAGCCGATCCGGAGTGCCCGTGCGGTGCGTGGCGCGTCGAGGGAGCCGAGGCCGGAATCGGGGTCGGCCGGGTGCGGGCCCGCCATGACCTCCGCGAGCAGCGCGGCGTCGGCGACGGTGCGGGCGAGGGGGCCCTGGTGGGCGAGCCGGTCGGCGCTGTTGGGCACGTACGGGATGCGGCCGAGGGACGGCTTGTAGCCGACGACGCCGCAGAACGCCGCCGGTATCCGGATCGACCCGGACCCGTCGGTGCCGAGGGCCGCGTCGCACAGGCCCGTGGCCACCGCGGCCGCGGCGCCGCCGCTGGAGCCGCCCGCGGTCAGGCGAGGATCGTAGGGGTTGCGGGTGGGCGGGGCGACTCGGCTGACCGTCGACGCGCTCCAGCCGTACTCGGAGGTGGCGGTCTTACCGACGACGACGGCTCCGGCGGCACGCAGCCGGGCCACCGCGGGCGCGTCCTCGCGGGGCCGGTCGTTGGGCAGCAGGGAACCGCGCCCGGTGGGCAGGTGGCGGGTCTGCAGCAGGTCCTTCACGGAGACGGTGACCCCGAGCAGCGGCATGGTCCGCCAGGCATCGGCGCCGAGTTCCCGGATGCGGGCGTCCGCGCGCCGTGCCGCGCGCAGTGCCTCCTCGCCCGCGACGGCCACGTACGCGTCGAGAGTGTCGCGCTCACGCGCCGCGCTCAGGACGGCCGTGGTGTGTTCGACGGCGGACAGTTCGCCCCGCCGCAGGAGTTCCCTGGTGTGGCTGACGCCGCGGGCGGTCATCGGTCTCCTTTCACGACGCTCGGCGGACCTGGCCGGCCGCGGACGCCGCGGGTCCCCGGCCGGTGACGGCGCTCCAGTGCCAGCCGGCGTCGAACGCGGTGACCTCGATGTCCGTCCCGGCCGCGACGAGCCCGGCGGCCAGCGAGGTGGCGCGGGCGATGAACCCCGACACCCGGTGGGCGGCGAGCAGGTCCTGCTCGTCGAACGGGCTCCCGGCACAGCGCAGCAGCCTGAGGTCCATGAAGCCGTCGAAGCGGCGGCCGTCGACCTCGACGGACTGCGGAGAGCGCAGCGAGAAGCGCACGTTGTTGCTGACGTGCCCGTGGTGGTGCTGGTCCGAGAAGAACGCGACGTCCGGGATGGCGGGCGGTACGAAGTGGTCGCGGGCCACCACCTCGGGCACCCGTGGCAGATTGCCGGCGACGAAGTGCCAGGAGTTGTACTGCATGCGCGAGGACATCGCCCAGGCGGCGTCGGCGAGTGCGGCCTCGGAGCCGCCGAAGTGCGCGGCGGCCCCGGGCCGCGGCACCACGCAGCAGAAGAAGTGCGTGATGTCCCAGTCGCAGATCTCCGCCCAGCTCTCGCCGCGCAGCGCCCGCACCAGGTCGGGCAGCGAGCGCATGCCGCGGCTCATCGCGAAGTCGGCGCCGAAGGCGTCGACGGTGGCGGCCACGGTCTCGTGGACCACGGACTCCAGGCCGGTGCCGAAGGAGCCGTGCGGTTCGGCGAGCCAGCCGGGTGCGGCGGCCAGGTCGCGGCCGAGTTCGGCGAGCGTTGCGCCGGCCAGCGGCAGCCTCGTGCGCAGGCGTTCGGCGACCGCGTCCTCGCGAGCCCTGGCGACGGGGCCGGGGCCGGCGGCCACCCGCTCCACCTTGTGCATCAGAGCCCCGTGGATCTCCCGGTACAACTGGGCGTGCCCGCCCATCTCCCGGCGTCGCTCGCGCAGCGCGAGGGCAAGCCGGTTCAGGTCGGCGACGCGCCGCGAGGCCGCGGCGGGCACGGGTTCGAGTCCGGGTACGGCGTTGTAGGCGCGACGCACCCGCTCAAGCGTGTACGCGACATGGTCGACGGTCAGCTGGGTGCCGTTGGCCTCCT
This sequence comes from Streptomyces sp. NPDC096048, assembly GCF_044763415.1. Lineage (NCBI taxonomy): Bacteria > Bacillati > Actinomycetota > Actinomycetes > Kitasatosporales > Streptomycetaceae > Streptomyces > Streptomyces sp. NPDC096048. The sequence continues at coordinate 38,234 of NZ_JBIWGG010000018.1, read as the reverse complement.
CGATCCGGCCGAAGCCGGCCGAGTGGATGAGCAGGGTCAGGCAGACGACGAGCTGGACGTCCTGGTCCGACCACAGGTCGAACGGAAGGTCCCGCAGCGCGCTGAACGCGCAGTCGGGGTGACCGGGCCACAGGGTCTTGCCGGTCAGCGTGTTCTGGCCCCGGAAGTTGGTGTACTGCGTGTCCTCCTGGTGGAGGACGAACGGGGCGGTGCGCAGCGCCGCCTCCGTGGCCTGGGCGACCAGCGCGGCCCGGCCCTCGGGGCCCTGCTCGGCCAGCCAGGAGCGGCAGTCGGCGACGCTGTCGGCACTCCTTCGCCGGGCCCGGTCGAGTTCCCGACGGTAGGCGGCGAGAGCGGCGCGGTCGTACGGCACTCGGAGCACTCCACCGACCAGGTCGCGAGGGTCGAGGGGGCGGGCGCCGGGGGTGCGCACGGCGATGCGGCCGTTGGTGGTGAGCCCGATCTCGCCGAGGAAGGCGGGGGGCCCGGACGGGTCGGGGGCCGGCCGCGCGGGCTCTGCCGCCCGGATGCCCGACGCGTCGGCGAGGCTGTCGCCGGGGTCGTCCGGGTCGCGCCAGCTCAGGCCGAACAGCGCGATGAGGGCGGCCTGTTCCGCGCGGTTCAGGGCCCGCAACTGGATGTCGCCGGGGACGTGCCCGTCGAGGGTGAGCAGCACGTCGAGCGCGGCTCGCGGGTCCCCGGCCTCGGTCGCCCGCCGCCAGACGCGCCGCAGCAGTCCGGGGAACCCCGCGTCGGGGTCACCCACGCGGTCCGGCTTGGCCGTGCTGCCTGCGGGGGTGCCCAGCCGGCTGGGGCGGCGGCTGATCCGCTTCCTCGCGTTGACGGCGCGGCGGGACTCCTGGCGCCCTGCGGGCTCCTTCATGCGGCCCTCTCGGCGGTGAGTTCGACGTGGTTCCACATCGCGTCGTCGGTCGGGGTCCAGTCCTCGTCGACGTAGATGCAGTCGACCGGGCACTCGAGCACGCAGGCCGGGCAGCCCGAGCACAGCTCCGGGACGATCACCACGTCGAGGCCCCGGTCGAAGATCGCGCCGAACTCCGCGGGACAGCCGCGCAGGCAGCTGTCGCAGGTGATGCACTCGGACGCCTCGATGCGTCGCGGGGGCTTCTTCCAGTTGCCGGCGCGGGAGCGTCCGGCGATGCGATCGGCGCGCTCCGACAGCGCGGCGGACGAAGCAAGCTTCTTCACGGGATCGGCCCCCTCCGGGACTCTGCTCGGTCAAGCCCGAGCCGGACGGTCCCGATCGTCACCGGGCTGCCTCGACTGCCCCCTGAGCGCGGGTGGGGACCAACTGGAGGACCGCGGTGCCCGCTCGAGTCGGCTGCGAGCGCGGCCCGTCCGCGCCGCCGGACCGTTGGTGTCCTTCGCGCACCCGGGCCGTTGCGCCCGCTGCGCGTCGCCCCGCCCGCCCGCGGGCAAGCCACCCGGCCGCCCGCCGCCCACCACGGAGGAACCTATGCCCCTGCCGCCCGCCCGCGTCGTGCGGGTCGTCGAAGGCGTGCGTACCGGTCTGCAGCGGCTGGCACGGAAGCTGGCCCCCGCACCGTTCTCGCTGCTCGAGATGGTCCAGGGCGCCATGCTCAGCCAGGCCCTCTACGCCGCCGCGGAACTGCGCGTGGCCGAAGCGCTGAGGGACGGTCCGCTGTCCGCCGAACGGCTCGCCGAACGCGTCGGCGCCCACCCGGAGACACTGCAGCGGCTGATGCGGCTGCTCGCCTCGAACGGCGTGTTCGCCGAGCGGAAGGACGGCGCCTTCCAACTGTCCCCGATGGGAGCGGCGCTGCTCGAGGACGCGCCGATGTCCATGCGCGGCATCGCCGTGCTCATGGGCCACCCGATCCACTGGGAGGACTGGTCGCACTTCGTCGACGCGGTGCGCACCGGCGAGCCGAGTCTGCCGAAGCTGCGCGGTATGACGGCCTTCGAGTTCATGGAGGCCAAGCCCGAGTACGGCGAGGTGTTCATGAAGGGCATGGGCGCCATGTCCGCCACCGAGACGGAGCCGGTTCTCGCGGCGTACGACTTCTCGCGCTTCGGCACGGTCGTCGACTTCTGCGCGGGCCGGGGCGAGCTGCTCGCCGGGATCCTGCGGAAGTCGCCGGGCGTGCGCGGGGTCCTGTCCGATCCGCGGGTGGGCGAGAACGGTGCGGCCGACTACCTGGCCGAGCAGGGTGTCGCCGACCGGTGCGAGGTGGTGTCCGCCGATCTGTTCGGGCCGGTGCCCGAGGGCGGGGACGCCTATGTGCTCAAGCACATCGTGCACGACTGGCCCGAGGAGCAGGCGCTTCGGATCCTGCGCAACGTGCGGGCCGCGATGCGGCCGGGCGGGCGGCTGCTGCTGATGGAGATGGTCGTGCCCGACAAGCCGAACGCCGCGCACTCCTCGAAGCTGGTCGACCTGTGGCTGATGCTGCTCGTGGGCGGCAGGGAGCGGACGGCCGGGCAGTACGGGGAGCTGCTGGCGAAGGCCGGCTTCCGGCTGGAGCGGGTGGTGCAGACGCCTGCTGCCATCTCGGTCGTGGAGGCGAGCCTCCGGTAGGGGCCCGCGCAGCGACGAGGGGTGCCACCCGGTCCGGCGGGCGGCACCCCTCACTGCGTACGTCATCCTTCGGCGGGTGCGCCGAACCAGCGGGCGAGGGCGGCGCCGAGACCGTCTCCGCCGTCGGCGCCGGTCCACGCGACGTGCCCGTCGGGGCGGACCAGCACCGCCTCCGCGCCCGCGAACACGGCACCGCGGTCGGCCGTGCGGGCGGTGACGGTCACGACGTCGACGCGGCCGGCCCAGGGCGCGGCGGCCGCACGCAGACCCGGGTCGCCGACGAGGTCGAGCAGGACGCCGTGCCCGGCGTGCAGCAGGGCGAAGGTGTCGGTCTCGCCGTCGGGCCCGGTCAGCGGGAGCCTGCCGAGGCGGCGCCCGAGGAGCGGGTGGACGGTTTCGCCGTCGCCGGACTCACCGCCGTCGATGCCGTCGTAGCGGATGTCGAGGTGGGAGACGATGCCCGCGAGGTGGCGGCGGACCGTGTCGTAACCGGTCAGCTCGGTGATGATGCGACGCAGCGGCTCGGCCTGGTCGCCACCGAGGAAGACCATGCCCTGGGCGCGGGTGTTCATCAGCAGGCGGCGCCCCACGGGATGGCGCTCGGCGTGGTAGGTGTCGAGGAGGGCCTCGTCGGCGCGTCCTGTGACGACGGCGGCGAGCTTCCAGCCGAGGTTGGCGGCGTCCTGGACGCCGGTGCTCAGGCCCTGGCCGCCGGCGGGCAGATGGATGTGGGCGGCGTCGCCTGCCAGCAGCACGCGGCCGCGCTTGTACTCGGCGGCCTGGCGGGTGGCGTCGCTGAAGAAGCTGACCCACTCGGCGCCGCCGCCGCTGATGTCCTCGCCGGTGATGTGCTCCCAGGCCTTGGCGACCTCTTCGAAGGTGACGGTGTCGTCGGCGCTGCGGGCGGCGGCGCCGTGGGGGCAGACGATGATGCGGTGTACGCCTTCCTTGAGCGGGGCGGCCATCACCATGCCGTTGGGGAGCGTCTCGCCGAGGTAGCGGGGCTTGAGGTCGAGGCCGGTCACGTCGGCGAGGAACATCGCGCGGGTGGCCTCGGTGCCGGGGAAGTCGATGCCGGCGAGCTTGCGCACCGTGCTCTTGCCGCCGTCGCAGCCGACGAGGTAGGGGGCGCGCAGCTGCCGTACGCCGTCCGCGGTCCCGACGGTGACCTCGACGTGGTCGCCGTCCAGGAAGCCGTCGGCGACGGCGAGGACCTCGCACCCGCGGCGGATCTCGGCGCCGAGGTCGGTGGCCCACGCGGCGAGGACGGCCTCGGTCCGGCTCTGCGGGATGCCGCGGGCGCCGAAGTGGGCACCTTCCAGGGCGGTGAAGTCGAACTGGACCCCGCCGAAGTGGCCGACAGGGCTGACCTCCAGGGTCTCGCCCTGGCCGAAGCGCGGCAGCAGGCCGCGCTGGTCGAAGACCTCCATGGCGCGGGCGGTGAAACCGAGGCCGCGGGACTGGCCGGTGGGCTCGGGCAGCTTGTCGAGGACGATCACTTCCGCCCCGCCCAGGCGCAGTTCGCCTGCGAGCATCAGTCCGGTCGGGCCTGCGCCTACGACGATGACGTCGGCGTCCATCGTGGTGTCCTGCATGGTCGTGGAATCCCTCTCAGTCATCAGTGGTCCGTGCTCGGTGGGGTGGGGGCGGCGAGGGCGGGAAGTGTGCGGCCCGGGGACCGACGGCTCAGTCGGCGCCGAACCACCGTCCGACCGCCTCGGCGAGCCCGTTCCCGTTCCCGCCGCCCGCCCAGACGACATGACCGTCGGGCCGGACCAGGACGGCCTGCGTGCGCGCGAGCGGTGAGCCGGGGGCCGCCTGTGCGGTGACCGTGTCGACGCGGTCGGCCAGGGCGGTGTCGATCCGCGGCGGTGGGGCGCCGAGACCGAGGAGCAGCCCGCGTCCGGAGCGCAGCAGTTCGGCCGTGCTGCAGACGATCTCGCCGACCCGCAGCCGCACATGCGGCAGTCGTGCGCCCCGCAGTGGGTGCTCCGGGCCGCCGACGTCGTACCGGACGTCGAGCCCGCTGATCATTTTGGCGAGACGGGTGCGCACCTCTTCGTGGGCGACGAGTTCGGCGAGGACCGTGCGCAGCGGCTCCACCTCGGGGCCCCCGAGCAGCAGCAGGGCCTGGGCGCGGATGTTGCCGAGGACGGCGGCGCCCACGGCGGCGCGTTCGGTGCCGTAGCTGTCGAGGAGGCCGCCGGGTGCGGTGCCGTCGACGGCGGCGGCGAGCTTCCAGCCGAGGTTGTAGGCGTCCTGTAGGCCGAGGTTGAGTGCCTGGCCGCCGATGGGCATCTGGCGGTGGGCGGCGTCTCCGGCGAACAGGACGCGGCCGTGCCGGTAGCGGGCGAGGCGCCGGTTCTCGTCGTCGAAGTGGTTGACCCACAGCGGGGTGCCGCCGGTGATGTCCTCTCCGGTGACGCGTTTCCAGGCGGCCGCCATCTCGTCGAAGTGCGGGGCGCCGGCGCGTTCGCGGACCACGGCGCCGAACTCGTGCACCATCACGCGGGTCACGCCGGCCGGGTTGCGGGCGGCGACGGCGAGGCCGCCGGGGAGGCGTTCGAAGCGCCGGTCCGGGATGTCGATGCCCTCGACGTCGGCGCGCAGCAGTTCGCGGGCGGCCGGGGTACCGGGGAAGTCGGCGCCGATCAGGCGGCGCACCGTGGAGTCCTGACCGTCGCAGGCGACCAGGTGAGAGGCGCGCAGCGTGAGGCGGTCGCCGTGGCGGCCGGTGGCGGCCGCCTCGACGTGGGAGCCGCGGTCCCGCACGGCGTGCAGGGTGTGGCCGCACCTGAGGTCGGCGCCGAGGCCGAGGGCCCACTCCTCCAGGACGGACTCGGTCCTGGTCTGAGGGACCTTCCACTGTCCGGGGTAGGGGCCGGGCAGCGTCAGATCGAGGGGGATGCCGCCGAAGTGGCCTCGCGGCTCGCACGGCGGGCTGCCGAGGTCCGCGAGCAGACCGCGGCTGTCGAGCAGTTCCATCGTGCGGGCGTGCAGGGTGGAGGCGCGGGACTCCGTGGTCGGGCCGTGGCGCCGCTCGACGAGGGTCACCTGGATGCCGCGCAGGGCCAGCTCGCCGGCGAGGAGCAGGCCGACGGGGCCCGCGCCGACGACGATCACCTGGGTGTCGACCGTCTCGGCGGGCCCGGTGCGCGATGTCCGGCCGTCCGGGTGCGGGGCGCCGGTCATGTCAGCGGTTCCGCTCCGCGTGGTCCTTGGCGTGGCCGAGGGTGGCGAGGCTGTTGGTGCTGAGCGCGCCGTGCACGTAGGTACGGGCGTCGGCGACGGTCGCCTCGGGGCCGAGGATCCGGGCGATGTTCTCGGTGTTGAGGGTGACGGTGTGCTGGGAACTGGCCGTCGTGCCCGATTCCTCGGTCTCCTCGAAGGTCCACACGCCGGTGTGCAGGGTCATCAGGGCCGGCAGCGTGACCTGCTTGTAGGCGATGCGGTGGTGGCCGAGGACGACCCGGTAGGACTTGGTGGTGTGCGTGGAGCCGTCCTTGGCGCGGGTGTCCATCTCCAGCTCCTGCAGGCCGGGGGTGTCCTCGGTGAAGCGGACCCGGGCCACGTGCGGCAGCCGCTCCGGCCACAGTCCGGCCTCGTTGACGAAGGCGAAGGCGTCCTTGGCCGAGCCGTCGATCGTCACGGTGTCGGTGAAGGAGAAGGTCAGTTCCTGTGCGTCGGCGGCGTGGACGCGCTCGACGTTCTCCTTGAGGGCGGCCAGTTCGCTGGTGCTGTTCTTGTCCACGGCCCGCTCGATCCACAGCAGGTCGTGGGGGTCGTCGTCGACGGCCCGGTAGTCGTGCAGGAGCCGGACGCGCGAGGTGGTCTCACCGAGGGGTTCGACGATCCAGGTGCCGCCCATGGCGGCGACCGGCGGTGCCGGCACCTCCTGGCGGAAGGTGATGCGCAGGGCCTCGGGGTCGAGGGTGCGCCGCGAGGTCCAGGTTTTGGGCTCGCCGTTGGCGGTGGCCCAGATGCGGATGCGCTCCTCGTTGCCGCCGGTCTCCTCGCGGTCGACGTGGATGGTGGGCGGGAAGATCCGCGGCCAGTTGGTCACCTCGGCGAGGAGGCGGTAGACGGCGGCGGCAGGCGCGCTGATGGTGATCTCGTGCTCGACCTCACGAGTCGTCATGACGGCTTCTCCTCGGTGGTACCGGTTGTGCGGACGGCGGGTAGCGCGGCTCCCGGTGGACGGGCGGCCTAGAAGTTGCCGAGGCCGCCGCAGACGTTGAGTGCCTGGGACGTGATGGACGCCGCGGTGTCGGAGGCGAGGTAGCCGACGAGGCCCGCGACCTCCTGGGGCGTGGAGTAGCGGCCGAGCGGGATCTTGGCCTGGAACTTCTTGAGGATCTCGTCCTCGCTCGTGTCGTACGCCGCGGCGTAGCCCTGCCGCACCCGCTGGGCCATCGGCGTCTCGACGTATCCGGGGCAGACGGCGTTGACGGTGATGCCGGTCGGTGCCAGTTCGTTGCCGAGGGCCTTGGTGAAGCCGACGACCCCGTGCTTGGAGGCCGAGTAGGGGGCGCCGAGCACGACGCCCTGCTTGCCGGCGGTGGAGGCGATGTTGATGATCCGGCCGCGGTCCTTGGCGCGCATGCCGCCGGTGGTGAGGACCTCGCGGGTCATCCGGAACACGCTGTTGAGGTTGGTGTCGATGACGTCGTCCCACAACTCGTCCGTGATGTCCGCGGTGGGGCCGCCGCCGGAGCGTCCGGCGTTGTTGACGAGCACGTCGACGGTGCCGAACGCGGCGACGGCGCTGCGCACGAACTCCTTGACGGAGTCGGCGTCGCGGACGTCGAGCTGCCGGCCGTCCACGTCCAGGCCCTCCTCGCGCAGCGCCTTGGCGGTGTGGGCGACGTTGTCCGCGTCGCGTGCGCCGATGAAGACCTGATGCCCCTGCTGCGCCAGCAACCGGGCGGCTTCCAGGCCGATGCCGCTGGTCGCACCGGTGACGAGGGCGACCCTGCGGGTGGTGTCGGACATGGTGCTCCTCTCAGGCGGCCCGGGCCCCGGACAGGGACAGCTGGGCGTTGACGATGTCGAGCAGGTCGCGCGGTGTGAGGTCGTCGCCGAGGTCGTCGTCGTCCAGGACGATGCCGTACTCGCGCTCGATGCGGCCGCCGGTCTCCAGCAGTGCGATGGACTCGTAGCCGAGGACCTCGAACGTGGTGTCCTGGATGTCTCCGGCGAGGTCGACGTTCTCGTCCGCACCCGCGGCCTCGAGAAGTATGCGCCGCAGGTCGTCGAGGGTGAACTGGGTACTGGCCATGGGGTGCTTCCTTCGGTCTCGGGGCGGTGACGCCCCAGCTGATCGTTTCCGGTGCTCGCGGGTCGGCCGGCCCGCCGGCGGTACGCCGTCCGCTCAGGCGGACGCCTCCCACCGGTAGAAGCGCCGTGCCATGGCGTCGGCCGGGGAACGCCAGGTCGCGGGGTCGTAGGGTTCGATGAACGGTTTGAGGTCATCGCTGATCCGCACGAAGCGCGGGTCGTCCTTGGCGCCCTGGATCAGCTCGCCGCCGTTGTCCTCGTCGAAGTCCTGCAGGTGGAAATACAGGCCGTTGAAGGCGAACAGCTGGCGCCGCCGGGTGCCCATCCGGTGCGGCATGTCGGTCGCGTCGAACTCGGCGAACAGTTCGGCGACGTCCGCGCTCGAGCCCGGCGCCATGCGGGCCACGATCAGCGTGCTGTGCATAGGTTCTCGCTCCTTGGCGGGGTCCGACGGGTTGCTCGGGGCACGGATGCCGCTCGGCGGCCGGCGCCGGTACGGCCGGTGCGCGCCGCCCGGCGCGCGGGCGGGCTACTCGCCCGCAGCGCGCGTGTGCACGACGCGGTAGGTGTTCGCGTCGCACTCGATCTGCAGCTCGGCGATGCGATCGTCGTTGGCGCGGCGGGGCCTGGGCTTGCGCTCGTGGGGCAGGTCGCGGAATGCCTCGTAGCTCTCCTTGCTGTCCCACTGCGAGTAGACGACGGCGAAGGCGCCCTCGACGAACATGGCGCGCAGGCCCTTGAAGACGCTGTGAGAGCGGTAGCCGGGGACGTTCACCAGCCAGTCCTGGCCCTCGCCCAGGAGCTTGACCAGCTCGGCCTGGTCGGCCTCGCCGACCCGGTGGACCTCGATGGCCGTGTAGTCGTCGCGGTCGGGCGAGACCTCGACGCGGCCGCCGAGGTCGGGGTGGGTCTGGGTGTAGACGATCTCGTTCTGCAGCAGCCGGATGGCCGTGGTGATCTCGCGGAAGACGGGCAGCGTACGGTGCTTGAACTCCTCACCGGAGTACCGCTTCTGCAGGTCTTCGCCGCTGCGCCACTGGATGAGGTTGGCGGTGCCGGGGGTGCCCTGCCCGGCGTGCACGGTGGAGGAGATCCACCCCTCGTACGCGGCCGCGTCGACGATCTTGCCCATCTCGGTGATCAGCTGGTCCTGGTGCTCGGGGGTGTCGGTCGTGAACAGGTTGAGAACAGTCAGGTAGTTGTCCTCGGTGGAGATGATCGGCATGGTTCCTTCGCTTCCTCGAGTCCTCGGGATACGTGTGTGCGGTCGGGAGGGCCGTGGTCAGCCGGCGGGGCCGAACCAGCGGGCGAGCGCGTCGGTGAGCGGCATGCCCGTGGCACCGGCGGCCGGACCGTCGCCCGCGCCCCCCACCCAGGCGATGTAGCCGTCGGGACGAACGAGTACGGCGTCGAGGCCGTAGCCGTCTTCGGCGTCCTGCACGGTGACGGTGTCGACGCGGTCGGACCAGCCCTCGCCCGCAGCACGCAGCTCTTCGCTGCCGGAGAGGTCGAGCAGCAGGCCGCGCCCCGGCTCCAGGAAGGAGAAGACGCTCTGCTTGACGCCGTCCCGGGAGACCTGCTTCTCCTCCAGACGGCGGCCGAGCAGAGGGTGGCGGTCGCATCCGACGTCGTGTCGGATGTCGAGCCCGGTGACCATGCCCACCAGGTGACGCTGCACTTCCTCGTGCCGCACCAGCTCGGCGAACACCTGGCGCAGCGGCCCGGTCTCCTCGCCGCCGAGGTAGAGGGTGCGCTGGGCGAGGGTGTTGGCGAGGATGCGGGCGCCGACCGGGTGGCGCTCGGAGTGGTAGGTGTCGAGCAGCCCCTCGGGAGCCCGGCCCTTGACGTCCAACGCGAGCTTCCAGCCCAGGTTGACGGCGTCCTGGATGCCGGCGCTCATGCCCTGGGCGCCGATCGGCAGGTGGATGTGGGCGGCGTCGCCGGCGACGAAGACGCGTCCCTTGCGGTACTGGGTGGCCTGCCGGCTCACGTCCGTGGTGGAGGAGACCCACAGCGGTGTGGCGCCGCTGATGTCCTCGCCGGACAGGCGGTGGAACGCCTCGGCGACCTCGTCGAAGGTGATGGGGTCCTCGCCGGCGCGCATCGGCTGCGCGCGGTCGTAGTAGATGACGCGGCTGCGGTCCGGACCGAGCGGCAGCACCATGACCATGCCGCCGGGCACCGGCTCGCCGCTGAAGCGCGGGCGCAGCTGTACGCCGGCGATGTCGGCGAAGCGCAGTTCGACGGTGGGCGCGGTGCCGGAGAAGTCGATCCCGGCGCTGGTGCGCACGACACTGCGGGCGCCGTCGCAGCCGACGACGTGGTGGGCGCGAAGCGTGCCGGTGCCGTCCGCGGTGGCCACGTGGACACGGACCTCGTCGTCGTCCTGCTCGACGCCGGTGACCTCGACGCCGCGACGCACCTCGACACCGTGCTCCGCGATCCAGCCGGCGAGCATGGCCTCGGTCCGCGACTGGGGGATACCGCGGGCGCCGTACGAACCGTTCGGAACGACCCGGTAGTCGAGCGGCACTCCGCCGAAATGACCGAACGGAATGACATCGACATCGCCGAGCCGGGATGTGAGTCCGCGCTGCGCGAATTCCTCGATCGTGCGCGCGGAAAAGCCGAGGGCTCGGGATTCCTTGATGGGTTCGGCAAGCCGATCGACGACCAGGGCGGAGACTCCGTTGAGACTCAACTCGCCCGCGAGCATGAGTCCGGTGGGCCCTGCTCCAACTATGATCACGTCCGCGTCAAAGGTGTCCATCTGCCCTCTTCCGACTGGTGTTTGATGAGTATTGCCGGACCACGGAGGAACGGTAAAGCGAGTTCGGTACAGGCTTTGCGCAATCCATTACAGAACTCTGCCGGGAATGTCAGATCTCTGGCAGAGGCCTGGTACCCCGACCACGCCCGGCGCCATGCTCGGGCGGTGACTTCCAATCTTTCGCCCGCCGATTCGGCCGCGGCCGCCGATTCCGCGGACGCCGTTGTGGTCGCCGAACTACTGGGCCGCTATCTGGTCACGCTCGACGACGAGGAGCCCGACGACGCGTGGGCCCGGAGCCTGTTCACCGAGGACGCGGTCGTCACCTTCCCGATGAGCCGCCACGAGGGGTGCGCCGGTCTCGCCGAGTGGCACCGCGCCTCGCTCGCGGCGTTCGCGCGCACCCAGCACCTGGGCTCGCCGGCGGTGGTGACCGTCACGGGCGACAGGGCGGCGTTCCGCGCCAACGTGCTGACCACGCACGCGCACCATCCCGGCGGGGACCGGCCGCCGCTGTTCCGCGCGGGGACGCTCGCCTCCGGTGAGGCTCGCAGGACGGCTGCCGGGTGGCGGATCCGCGAGCTGTCGTTCCGGGTGCTGTTCACCGAGGGGGAGCCTCCCGCGCGGGGCTGATCGTCCGGCGCTCAGACGTCCACGACGGGGCCCTCGTCTCCGGGCGGGGTCATCGCCGTGAGCAGCCGCGGGTCGAGCATGGTGCCGACCGAGGTGTCCCCGGCCGGGTCGAGCCCGGCGTCGTGGCAGGCCGCGCTGATCAGGTAGCGGCCGAGCACCGGGTGGGTGGCGAACGCCCACTCGTCGCCGAGCGCCGCGGCACCGTCGGGGGTGCGCAGGCCGCCGAGGGCGAGGCCGAAGCCGAACTCGGTGAAGGCGAGCCGCATGCCCTGCCCGAGCGCCTTGGTGTACGCCTCCTTCAGGGTCCACAGCCGCAGCACGCACGCCGCCTGCTGTTCCGCGGACAGCGCGTCGAGTTCGGCGACCTCGGCCGGGGTGCACATCCGGCCACGCATCAGGTCCAGGTCGAAGCGCCGGTCCGCGCACTCGGCGTCCAGGCCGACCCGGCCCACCCGGCTGATGCCTACGGCCATCAGCTCGCCGGTGTGCGTCAGCGCCACCTCCACCTGGTCGAGGCCCCGAAGGTAGGGACGGCCACCGAGACGGTAGGCGATGTCGATGTCCTCCGGACGGATGCCGAGCGCGGCCGCCGCGGTGTACTTGATGAGCAGCCGGGAAGCGGCGAACCGGCTGCGGACCGCGGGGTCGTGGGTGCCGGCGTAGCGGTTCCAGTCCCGGCCCAGCAGCGCCTTGAGGCGTGGTGTGGTGAGCACCGCGGGAAACCACTCGGTCCACGTCGCGTACGCCACCGTGGTCCCGCGGTCCAGGAGATCCTCCCGGATCCGCAGCCAGGAGCTGTCCGGACGCGGAATGTGCACGGGCGGCGCGACCGCGCACCCGTGCGCGGTGGCGACGACACCGAGCGCGCTCAGGCGCCGCAGGGTGTCGAGGACACCCACAGCGTCACGGGCGTCGATGTCGTCCGTGACGCGGCCGTCGCCTCCGCGCACGGCCATGGGCTCCCTGTGGTGCACGGGGTTCGCCTCCCAGCGTCGTCCTGCGGGCCGGGCGGCCGGTCCGGGCTGGCGGACCTCCCGAGCCGAATCGTTTCTGCCCAGTTCGGGGCTCACGCGAGCCGCATCCCGTAGAGGTCGAAGCTCCGCCCGCTCCGGTACCGGTCCACGAGCCGGGCCGCCAGGTCCTGCGTAATGCCGTCCGGCAGGTCGGGCACGTCCAGACCGAGACGGCGGCCGAACCTGGTCAGGGCGATCAGTGCCCAGTCGGGCTCGGCGAGCAGGCCACCGCCCGGGGAGCCGGGGTCGGCGTTCTCGCAGACCCCGAGACAGGACGCGGCCGCGAGCAGCAGGCAGTACCGGTCGACGAGGACGTACGCGGCCGGCGCGAGCGCCCCGGTGTCCGGGCGCCCCAGGAGTGTGGCGCACCGCTCGACGAGGCTGTACACCTCGGCGGCGAAGGCGTGGGCGAGGTCGGCGAGCGCCGCCCACCTGGGGCCCCGGTCCCGCTTGCCGTCGAGCCGGGCGACGGCACCGAGCAGCGCGGCGAGCAGACCGTCGCAGCCGCTGTGCGGGTCGCGGGGTTCCGCGTCGAGCCGCCGGAAGTCGAGCGCGCTCCGGCCGACGCCGGGTGTGAAGAGCGCGCCGGGTGCCTCGTGTCCGTTCCCGCCGCTCCAGGTCGCGTGGGCGAGGGTGCGCAGGTGCGGGACGAGTACGGCCTGGGTGTCGGCGGTACCGGCGTGTCCGAGCCCGGCCACGGGGAGGTCGCGCACCAGTTTCTGGAAGCCGCCGTAGGTGGGACCGCGGTCGTATCCGCGCGCGCCGAGCACCGCGGCGAGTTCGTCGAGGTCCTCGTGGAGCAGCGCGGACACGGCGTACTTGGCGGCGGCGGAGGGGATCAGGGCGTGCTCGGGCGCCAGGTCGAGCAGCCGCAGGCCGGCGACGGCGAGGCTGTCACAGGCGAGCAGGTCGGCGAAGACCCCGGCGAGCACCCTGCCGCGGCGCCCGCGCAGCACCAGAGGGCGCCGGGACTCGCTGACGGCCCGGACGGCGTATCGCAGTGCGCTGTCCATTCCGCCGACCAGAGCACCACCGGACACCAGCGCACGGCTGACCTGGAAGGTGCGCAGGGAGAGGCTGACGCCCTCGCCGAGCCGTCCCACGAGGGCGTCGGCGGGCACCGGGCAGTCGTCGAGTCGCAGACCCGCGTAGTGTGCGCCGCGCATGCCGTGGGTGCGGACGCGCGGCAGCCGGTGCACGGCGTGCGCCGGGAGCCTGCCTGTCTCGAGCAGGAACACGGAGTGGCTGTCCGGGCCGTCGCCGGGCGCGGTGCGGACGTAGGCGACGAAGGTGTCGGCGCGGTCGGCGTTGATGACGACGTCCTTGCGGCCGTCGACCACGTACCCGTCGGGGGCGGGCCGTGCCGTGTACTCGCCGCGCAGGATCGCGTTGGCGTGGGCGAACTCGCGGTGCAGGATCGTGATCCGGCCGCCGCCGAGCAGCAGCGACGCGGTGTCCCGGCGCTGCCGCTCGTCCCCCGCGGTCCACACCACGGAAGCCGCGAACAGGGCGGTCACCCCGGCACCGAAACCGAGCGCGACGTCCCGCCGGAAAACGGGCCGCAGCACCTGGGTGAGTGCCTCGGCACCGGTGAATCTGCCGCCCAGAGCGGTGGGCACGAACTCGGCGGCGAGTCCGAAGCGGCCGAGCAGTTCCTCGGTGGCGGCGGGGGCCTCGCGCCGTTCGTCGGCGGCGAGCAGCGCCTGCTGGCCGTACGGGTTGCCGGTGGCGAAGGGATCGCCGAGCAGGTCCTCGACGTGCCGGGCCCGTGCGGCTCCGTCGCCGGGCACCCGGGGGACGCGGGAGTCCGGCGCCGGGCCCGCGGCCACGGAAGTGCCGGCACCCGCGGTGAGGCTGTTGTTCACGTGCGACCTCCAGCTTCAGCCCGCCCGGCGGGTGCGGACGGGTGCGAACAGCGCGGTGAGCGGGGACGGTTCGGCCACGGACCGGCGGTGCGGCTCAGGCCCCGCGGGCCGGCGCGCACTCGGCGTGCTCCTTGGCCAGCCGCAGCGCGGCGCCGCTCTCCCGGGCGAGCCGGGAGCGCAGGGCCTGCCGGGCGAGACGCACCGCGTCGGCACCGTCGCCGTACCGCTCGCGCACACCGTCCTCGTCGAGGACCGCGTGGTGCCGCGCGACGACGGTGACTCCCGCGCCCCAGGCGTCGGGTTCGACCGACCACTCCCCCGCGTGCGCGGCGAGCAACGCCGGCTCCTCGGTGTCCCGGACGTCCTTGTAGACGATGCGCCCGGCGTGCGGGAAGCCGATGCGCACCGACTCGGTCGTGCGCACGGTCCCGTCGGCGCCGGCCAGTTCCACGGTCATCAGCTGTACTCCGGGCGCGCGCTCGGCGATGTCGATCCTCCTCGCGCCGGGCACCGCGTCCGGCCGGTCGCCGAAACGGTGCAGGAAGTCGTACACCGGCTCGACGGGTGCGTCGACGGTCACGGCGTCCTCGAAGGAGAGGACGAGGTCGTCGAGACGGCGCCAGCGCTCGGCGAGCTGCCGGAGGTTGGTGAGGGCGGCCCGGCTGTTGGCGGTGGTGGCCCTCTTCACCCAGTCCACGTCGGCGCGCGCGTTGTCGGCCACGGCGAAGTCGTTGCGAAGGGTGACGAGCGACCGCTCGGGACCTCGCGGTTCGACGGTCCAGCTGCCGCCCATGGAGGTAACCGGCCGGGGCAGCACCTCCTGGCGGAAGTCGACACGGTGCGCCTCGGGGTCGAGGACACGCCGGGTGGTCCAGGACTTGACCTCGCCGTTGGCGGTGACCCACATGCGCAGCCGCTCCGATTCACCGTCGAACTCGAGCTGTTCGACATGGAGGGTCGGCGGCAGGAAGACGGGCCAGCGCAGCGCGTCGGCGATCAGGCCGTAGAGCACGCCGGCGGGGGCGTCGACCTCCGTGTGCTGGGCCATACGGTGCACGGGCGCGAGATACATCCCCACACCCCTCTCGTCTCGGCGTCCGGAAGGCGGGGCGGGCCGCCATGGGACGCCGCCCGCCGGTTGGTACAGGCTCGCCATGGACTGTGTCCTGATCCGGTGGAGAACGACTCGCCCGCTCCTCGAACGCCGCTGGAACCGGCAGCGGAGCGCGGCGCGCCCCGCACGGACGCGACCGTGCTGGACGCCGGGTCGATCCGGGCACGACCACGCTGCCCGACCCTGCCGACCGCCGCTTCGCGCACCGGTGTTCGGCCCGCGCCGGGCACGCGCGCCACCGCACCACCTCGGGCACCCGCCCGTGGCGTGACCGACCGGGTCCGCCTGCGACCAGCCGGGGCGCTCCGCCCACCCCCACCAACTACCGGATCCCCCGGCCGGAGGTCCCGCGCGTCCGGCGCCGGACGACGCTCCTCGGGTCGGGCGTCATGGAAGACCGACATCAGGTGGCGAGCCGTCAGGCCACCGGAACGGTGGGCGCGGCCGGCACACAGGCGGGCACGTGGCCGGAGCTCCGCGCCGGGCCGCCGGGCGCTCGACCCGGAATCAAGAGAACGTCAGACGGTTCTCGAGCGGCCGCTCCCAGCCTGACCGGTGTGGGACGACGATCCGCGGACCGAAGGAGGCCTGATGGCGTTCGCCCGGCGTGTGCTGCGGTTCACCCGCGCCCTGGCCACCACTGTCTGGCAGTCCCTGATCGCCGTCGGCGCCGTCCAGCTCGCCGGTGAGACGGCCCGGGCCGATACCCGCCTGGTGGACGTGCCTCCGCCGGGCCACCCCGAACGACTGCGTCCCGACCTGCCGCTGACCGCGTTGGAACGCGCCCTGCTGAAGGACATAGACTCGGCACGCTGACGGCCGCCGCGCCGTCGCCGAGCCGCCGCGGGGTCAGGCCGCGTACAGGTCGAAGGTGGAGGTTCGCCGCGACCCGGACGCCAGGTCCAGCTGGGGGTCCACGGCAAGTATCGCCTGGTGCAGCCGCTGCAATTGCGGTGAGGGCTCCACGCCCAACTCGTCGACCAGACGACGGCGCAGCCGGTGGTAGACGTCCAGGGCGGCGGCCTGCCGACCGGATCGGTACAGCGCCACCATGGCCTGCGAGTGCAGCCCCTCGTGCTCGGGATGCCGGGCGATCAGGTCCGTGAGTTCGGCGGTGACCTCGGCGTGCCGGCCGATCCGGAGGTCGGCGTCGATGCGGCGCTCCCGCGTGACGAGCCGGCTCTCCTCCAGTCGCATCGCCTCTATCCCCAGGACCGGACCGACGGGTACGTCGACCAGTGCGGGCCCCTGCCAGAGGTTCAGCGCCTTGCGGTAGGTCTGGGCGGCCCGCGCGTCCTCACCGTTCTCGAAGGCCTGCTGGCCCTCGGTGACGAGGCGTTCGTACGCGTGGACGTCGACCGCGTCGGCCGGTATCTGCAGCAGGTAGCCGCCGTGTCGGGTGGCGAGTACGTCCTTGGCGGTGCCCGGGGCGCCGGGTCCCATGGCGGTGCCGAGCCGACGCCGCAGCTGGAGTATGTAGGTCTGGAGCGTGGTGAGGGCGCTCTGGGGAAGTCCGGTGCCCCAGATCTCCTCCATGAGCGTGGGCACGGGCATGACCCGGCCCGGGTAGAGCGCGAGCAGGGCCAGGATCTGGCGCGGCTTCCCGGCCGTCGGGACGATCGACATCCCGTTGACGTCGGCACTCAGTGGACCCAGAACACGAATCTCCATGGCTTCCCTCCCCGTACCTCAACGGCTGGCCTCGGCCTCCGAGCCGGTGTTCGAATCGGTGCCCGAGATCCGTCGATATTGCGCCACGCGGGGACCCGGTGTCCTTACCCCACGATGTATGCACGAGGCGCACCGTATCCCGCCGCAATTACGCCACAGGAAAACATCGAGGAGTCTTCGAGCGGAATTCTTGCGGCCCCTCGTCCAGCTGTTCCTGACGCATCTCTGACACCCGCTGACTGTTGCGGAAATAATGTGCCGTCCGTCTTGAGCCGGTCCATGCGCGCTGTTAATTTCTGCGCCATGGAGGCCACCGAAAGCACCGGGCGTGACGGCGGGCGGACGACGGCCGGGGGCGCGGATCCGCTGACGCTCCGGCTCCTGCGCCTCGTGGCCGCCGATGGCGCCCCCATGGACTCGATCACCGCCATGGAAGTCCTTTCCGCCTGGCACCGGCGCGGCGTGGAGGTCGGGTTCCCCGAACTGATGGCGCGCCCCGCTTCCGGTCGTCGGCGACCGTCCTGTTCCTGTCACCGCGAGCACCGCACCAGTTGAACTCCAGGCAGCCCGGAAAAGCGCTGGAACCGAACTCGCGCCGCCGCGTCCCCGTCATGCACACCGTCTATCGTCCGACAGCCGGGCAACGCAGTATTTCCTTTCCGGCCGACAGGAATCGGACCACGCTACGGAGTCGTCCATGGAAAACGGCGCCCACTCCATTCCGGTCATCGGCCCGGACCTCCGGAGCACGAGCGGACCCGGCGCCCCGGGCGCGGAACCCGGCGGGCCCGCCGGGCCGGAGACGGAGTTCCGCATCCTGGGCCCCGTCGAGGTCCACGACGCGCGTACCGGGCTCAGGGTGCTTCCCACGGGGGCGAAGCAGCGCGCTCTGCTGGGTGCACTCGTGGTGAGGCCGGGGCAGACCGTCTCCGCTCACCGGCTCATCGACGAGTTGTGGGGCGGGCACCCGCCGGCGAACGCCGGGAACGCTCTACAGGCCCATGTGGCCCGCCTGCGGCGGCTGCTGGCGCGGCCACGCTCCGGCGCCCACGAGCCGCACCGCGAGTGGATCGCGACCCGGTCGTCCGGTTACGTCCTGCTCCTCGGCCGGGCCACCACGGACGCGGAGCGCTTCAACCGCCTGGCGGCCGAGGGCCGGGCGGCCGCCGTCGGGGACCCCGGCCGCGCCGCCGATCTGCTGCGCCGCGCCCTGGCGCTGTGGCGGGGGCCCGCACTGGAGGGCAGTGCGCGCGGTGGCATCTGCGCGGCCGAGGCGGCCCAGCTGGAGGAGACCCGGCTGACCGCCCTGGAAGCGCTGTACGACGCGTGCCTGCGCGCGGCCCGGCACGACGAGATCACGGGCGAGCTGGAGGAACCGACCGCCGACCACCCCGTACGGGAACGCTTCTACGACCTGCTGATGGTGGCGCTCTACCGCTGCGGACGTCAGGCCGAGGCCCTCGGCGTCTACGACCGCGCGCGCAAGCTGCGGGGCCGGATGGATGCGATACTCCACCACGACCCGGCGCTCGCGCCCCCTGGTCCCGCCGGTCCGTTCCCGGCGGCACTTACCCGCGTTCCGCCCTTCACGGCCGTCCCGGACCAGGAGGCGGCCGTCATGACCCTCACCCACGAGATCGCCCGCCTGCGGGGCCACGTGGAACGGCTCTTCCTGGACGCAGGAGGCGCTGATCCGGCGCTTCGACAGCCTGCAGGTCGCGTCCCCGCGGGCACGGTGACCGCACCGCCCGCCCGGTCGGCACGCCGGGGGCGGGGTCAGCCCACCCGGGCCACGGTGCGGCCGGGCGCCTCCGGGCCGCGAGCCGGGACGGTCTCCGGGGCGGCCATGAGGATGGAGCGCTGCAGCCGGCCTATCGTCGCCGAGGGCTCGAGCCCCAGCTCGTGTACGAGCGTTGCACGCAGCCGCTGGTAGACGCTGAGCGCCTCGCCGCGCCGTCCCGAGCGGTGCAGGGCCACCATGAACTGGCCGTGCAGGCTCTCGTGCATCCGGTGCCGGTTGACGAGGACGGTCAGTTCGGAGAGCAGTTCGCGGTGGCGCCCGAGTCTCAGATCGGCCTCGATGCGCTGGTCCAGCGCGCACAGCCGGGACTCCTCCAGACGCCTGACCTCCAGGTCGAGCCGGCCGCCGGCACTCACGTCGGCGAGCGCCGAGCCGGTCCACAACGACAGCGCCTCCCGCAACCGCCGTGCGGCGCCCGTGAAGTCCTCGGCGTCCATGGCCCGGTAGCCGGCGCCGGCCCGTTGCTCGAACTCGCGGAAGTCGACCCGGCCGCCACGGGAGTCCAGGCGGTAGCCCCCGGGCAGGGTGACGAGGATGTCCTTGGCGGTGACGTCCGTCTCGCCGCCCGCGGCCAGCGCCGCACCGATGAGCTCCCTCAGCTGGAGCACGTACGTCTGCAGGGTGGTGCGGGCGCTGCGCGGCGGCTCGTCGTCCCACAGCTCCTCGATCAGGGAGGAGACCTGGACCACCCGGTCGGCGTGCAGGGCGAGCAGCGCCAGTACCTGACGCGGCTTCGGGGCGGTCGGTGTGATCGAGACGCCGTGCTCGCGTACTGACAGCGCGCCAAGAACTTCGATGTCCACTGTCTTCTCCCCCTCGGAGTTGCATGCCGGTTGCGTGCGGATCCATGCAGCGAGGGCCGCCGCTTGGACACCCGGAGGGCACCCGACGACTCTGGCTCGAAGACGATTAAAAAAACAGCACAGTCGGTTTGTCAATGGGAGAGGCGCACATTCGGCCACACGAACCACCCCCGGCGCCGCGTGGCACCACCCCCGACAGCGCCCTGAAGAGCCGATAGAGCCCTCCCAGAGCCGTACTTGACCGCAGGAGGGCTCTACCGGACAGGCGGGATCAGGACCGTGGCGACGCGGCGGGAAACAGCACCCCGGAGCCCCATCCACACAACACGGCAGATCCAATAAGAAGTGAGAAAACAGACATAGTCGACCTAAAATCAGACCGTGCGGTCTTGTTTTTGATCGCCTCCTTGCTCGCCGAACGCCGCTTCGTTGCCCCGGCCGTTCGTCGTGATCACTCGGCGCGGCTGCCCTCCGGTACGAGGTCACCGAGTACGGAGGGCGCCGCCAGCCTCGGCAGCAGCAACTGCCAGAAGCGGGTGACGGTGCCGTGCGAGAGCCACTGCGGGTCCTGCGTGCCCAGCACCTCGAAGCCAGTGGTCGCCGCCACCACGGAGGCCGCCACCGTCTCGGGTGTGACCTCGTTCAGCAGTCCCTCGCCGTCCGCACGCTTCAGCGCCGCCCCGACCCACTCGTGCCACTGGTGGTGCAGCCCCTGGTTGCCTCCGCGAACCTGGTCCCGGCTCAGCTCGAACCCGGCGCGCAGCACCACGTCCTCGGCGAGCAGGTGCGCAAGGGCGTGCGAGGTGTCCACCAGCAGCTGCAGGGAGTTGCCGGCCACCCCTTCGTGGGCCGTGACGATGCGGTCCAGCCGTTCCGCCGCGGCCTGCTCCACCGAGTCGGCCAGCGCGGCCTTGTTCACGAAGTGGAAGTGGAGCGCTCCGCTGCTCACTCCGGCCAGCGAACTGATCGCGTTGAGAGAAGCCGTGCTGAAGCCGTCCCGGGTGAAGACCGTGGCGGCCGAAGCGATCAGCGCTTCTCGGGTGCGCAGGGCTCGTTCCTGTTTGACCATTCAAATTGCTCCGTTTACTGCGGCGGGTTGCCGTGCTTGCGGGAGGGCAGGTCGGCGTGCTTGGTGTGGAGCATCGCGAGGGAGCGGATGAGGACTTCGCGGGTCTCGGCGGGGTCGATGACGTCGTCGACCAGGCCGCGCTCGGCCGCGTAGTAGGGGTGCATCAGTTCGGCCTTGTACTCCTTGACCATGCGGGCCCGCATGGCCTCGGGGTCCTCGGCGTCGGCGATCTGACGGCGGAAGATGACGTTGGCCGCGCCCTCGGCGCCCATCACGGCGATCTCGTTGGTGGGCCAGGCGTAGGTGAGGTCGGCGCCGATGGACTGGCTGTCCATGACGATGTACGCGCCGCCGTACGCCTTGCGCAGGATGAGCGAGATCCGGGGCACGGTCGCGTTGCAGTAGGCGTACAGGAGCTTGGCGCCGTGGCGGATGATTCCGCCGTGCTCCTGGTCGACGCCGGGCAGGAAGCCGGGTACGTCCAGGAGGGTGACGATCGGGATGTTGAAGGCGTCGCACATCTGCACGAAGCGCGCGGCCTTCTCGCTCGCCTCGATGTCCAGGACGCCGGCCAGGGCCTGCGGCTGGTTGGCGACGATGCCGACGACCTGGCCGTCCAGGCGGGCCAGGGCGCAGATGATGTTGCGCGCCCAGCGCTCGTGGACCTCCAGGTACTCGCCGTCGTCGACGATCTCCTCGATGACCTTGGCCATGTCGTAGGGGCGGCTGCCGTCCGCCGGGACCAGGTTCGCCAGCGACTCGGAGCGACGGGTCTGCGGATCGGCGCAGGAGGTGTGGGGCGGATACTCCCGGTTGTTCTGCGGGAGGAGGGAGAGGAGGTAGCGGACCTCGGCGAGGCAGGTCTCCTCGTCGTCGTAGGCGAAGTGGCAGACGCCGGACGTCTCGGCGTGCACGTCGGCGCCGCCCAGGCCGTTCTGGGTGATCTCCTCGCCGGTGACGGCCTTGACGACGTCCGGGCCGGTGATGAACATCTGCGAAGTGTCGCGGACCATGAAGACGAAGTCCGTGAGGGCGGGGCTGTAGGCGGCGCCGCCCGCGCACGGGCCGAGCATCACGCTGATCTGCGGGATGACCCCGGACGCCTTGGTGTTGCGCTGGAAGATGCCGCCGTACCCGGCGAGCGCGCTGACGCCCTCCTGGATGCGGGCGCCGGCACCGTCGTTCAGGGAGACCAGCGGGGCTCCGGCCGCGATGGCCATGTCCATGATCTTGTGGATCTTCGTGGCGTGGGCCTCGCCCAGCGCGCCGCCGAAGATCCGGAAGTCGTGCGCGTAGACGAAGACCGTGCGGCCCTCGACCGTGCCCCAGCCGGTGATGACGCCGTCGGTGTACGGCTTCTTGGCCTCCAGGCCGAAGCCGGTCGCCCGGTGCCGGCGCAGTTGCTCGACCTCGCGGAAGGAGCCCGGGTCCAGGAGCAGTTCGATCCGCTCCCGCGCCGTCAGCTTGCCCTTGGCGTGCTGCGCCGCCGTCGCCTTCTCACACGGACCGGCCAGTGCCTGCGCACGGATCCCGTACAGCTCGGCGACGCACCCACGGTCGTCCGGCAGCTCCGCGGCCACCTGAGGAATGTCATTGAGGACTGTCACGATGCCTCCCTCCCTGGGCGCGACCGGCATGGAGACCCCAAATTATCAAACCGTCTATGCGGTTTACAGAGGGGGCGGGGTGCGGTGCGCACACGAATCATCTGGAAAAGGTGCCTGTCGGCCCCCGGTGACCTTGCGAGCGGTGCGTCCTACCGCCAGCAGTACGGCGAGCGATAGGCCGATCCGGCACACTCCGGCGGCCGCCACGACGGAACGTCGGCCGGCTCCCGCTCTGCGGCCTCCGCGTCCCGCCCGGCCACCACCGCGTACAGCACGGCAGTCAGCGCGGCCACTTCCTGTTCGTCGGCCAGACCGCGCTCTATGCGCAACGCGAAGGCCGAGGCGCCGGGTTCGCCCATGTCCGCTCCTCTCCACTGCGGCCACCGTGCGGCACCGCGCTACAGACAGACCTCAGTACCGCTTGAGAGTCACTCGGACGGGCGGCCGGGAACGGCAGAGCGCCCTGCGGGGCGTGAGCTGGAGGAATGCCGGAGTGCGGGACGTGAAGGAGGGCCCGGTCGACCGGGCCTCGACTGCGGCTCCAAACATTCCTGGACGGAGGCTGCGATTCCTCTGGAAACCAAACCGGGTGGACTGTATCTTTCGGTCCCTCCGTAGGCATCTCCGATCTCGTTCTGGGGGAGCGATGACCGCGAGCACGTTCCGGTTCGAAAGACCGTCGATCGAGCAGACGACGACGGAAGCCGGCCTGTCGCCCTTCAGGGCGGCGTTGTATCACGGGCCTCTGACCACCACGGTTCCCAGGGAACTGGTGCACCGAGCGGCCGTCGCCGAGGTCATGCTCACCGACTGGAGGCGACTGGGGGACACCCACTTCACGACGACCGCGCAGTGGCCGCGGGGCCACAGCTTCTTCACCCCCGTCGACGGGACCCACCACGACCCGCTGATCGCCGCTGAAACGATCCGTCAGGTCGGTGCCCTTCTCGCTCACGCCGAGTTCGGCGTGCCCTTCGGACATCAGTTCCTGCTGGAGGAACTGGCGCTCACGGTCCACCCCGACGAGTTGCGCATCGGTCCCACGCCGGCCGCGCTGGACCTCGACGTCACGTGCGCGGAGGTCAAGAAGCGCGGCGGCCGGCTGGCCGGCATGCGCTACGAGACGACAGTGCAGCGCGAGGGAAGGCTCGCCGCGTCGGGGCGGATCTCGTTCAGCGTCATCGCTCCGGCCGTCTACCGACGGCTGCGACCGGAGCGCGTGTTCGACCCCGGGCACTCTCCGATCGCCCTGACGGCTCCGGTGGCACCGCAGACCGTTGGGCGGCTCTCGCCCGCCGACGTGGTGCTCTCCCCCACCGGTGACACGAACCGGTGGCAGCTGCGGTCGGACACCCGGCACCCCGTCCTCTTCGACCACCAGGTCGACCACGTCCCGGGCATGGTGCTGCTCGAGGCCGCCCGCCAGGCGGCGACCGCCGTCCTGGGCAGGCCCTCGGTCCTGCCGACCGGCCTCGCCTGCGAGTTCACGAAGTACGCGGAGCTGGACCGGCCTTGCCTGATCGACGCCCTGCGCCTGCCCAAGGGTGCCGTCGGTGACCCCGACACCGTCCTGGTCACCGGCCACCAGGACGGCGAGCCCGTCTTCAGCACGACCGTGACGACTGCTTGGGGCAGCTGACCCGGACCGGCCTTCGGCCTCGCGGCGCCCTCCCCCACGAACGCAGAGCGACGGCGCCTTCCCCCCACGGCCGACGGCCCGCACCCCTCCACCACGACTCCCCGCGCTCTCGGCCCTCCCCCACAGCCCGAGGGCGGCCACGTCGGCCGAGTCCGAGCTCCGGGGACCTGCATGCCGCCCGGCCGTCACGTTCCTCGAGAGCCGCGAAGGGCCGCATGCCGTCCCGCAGTTACGGCCTGCGGCGGAACACCTCTCGGTGGTCCTCGGCCCATGCGCAAAAACGCCGGGCCGGACGGCCGGTCAGGCGGAGAACCGTGTCCTCCACGCCGGCCTTGGCTCCAGCACGCTGGCGTTCCGCACTGGCCAGCAACGCCTCGACGATCTCCACGGGGTGACGCTCCCGCAGGCAGGCGCGTGCCCGGTCGGGGGAAAGTTCCTCGAAACGCAGCGGCCTGCCCAGTACCCGGCCCAGTTCGGCCGTCTGCTCGACCGCACTGATCGGCTGCGGTCCGGTCAGCGTGTGGATCCGCCCTTCGTGCCCGTCCTCGGTCAGCGCGCACACGGCTGCGGCCGCGACGTCACCCGGGTCGACACACGCGTTGACCGACGTCCCGTACAGAGCACGGACGACCCCCTCGGAAGCGATGGACGTGGCCCAGGACAGCGCGTTGGACATGAAGGAGCGAGGCCGCAGCACGGTCCACCGCATCCCGGAGTCCATCAGCAGCCTCTCGGTCGTGCGCTGCCACCGGGTGATGAGGTCGTCCGCACCCTCGTCGGCGACGCCGGCCGCGGACACCTTGACCACATGTCGCACTCCCGCCGAGCGCGCGGCTCGCAGGAAGAGCGCGTCGTCGTCCCCGCCGACCCGGCTGGTGAGGAGGAACGCGCGGCGCACACCCCGCAGGGCGTGGTCCAGGGAGGCCGGATCCGTGTAGTCGCCGGCCACCACGTCCGTGCCGGGGGCCCTTCCCTCCAGCCGCGAGGGGTCCCTGGTCATGGCCCGCACGGCGAGGGCTCGGGGGAGCCGGCGCATCAGCTCCTGTCCGACGGTTCCGGTGGCGCCAGTCACGAGAATCACCGCTGTCCTCCTTCTGCCGGAAAGGCCCGGTCACCGAAGCAGCCGCCTCGCCTCTTGAGGCCACGCAGGACACAACCTGTAAGATACATACTGGGCGGTTTTTTTGCGAGGTCGCTCCGAGGCTCCATCCGTCGAAGCGATCTTCAGGCAACGGGAGGCCCGCACAGTGGTGAAACAGGATCGTGCCATCCGCACGCGCAGGACCATCCTCGAGGCAGCAGCGAGGGTCTTCGAGGAACGCGGCTACCAGTCCGCGACCATCGCCGAGATCCTCGGCACCGCCGGCGTGACCAAGGGTGCCTTGTACTTCCACTTCGAGTCGAAGGAGCAGCTGGCCCAAGGCGTGCTCCATGAACAGGACCAGCGGTTCGTCATTCCCGACCGGGCCTGCAAGCTGCAGGAACTCGCGGACGTGGTGCTGCTGCACGCCTACCGTCTGCAGTCCGACCCGATGGTGCGCGCGGGCGTCCGGCTGAGCATGGACCAGCACGCGGAGGGCCTCGACCGCAGCGGTCCCTTCCTGCGCTGGAGTCACGTGTGCCGGGAACTGCTGGAGAAGGCACAGGCCCAGAGCGAGCTGCTCCCCCACGTCGTGCCGTCCGTGACCGCCGACGTCATGGTGGGCACGTTCGCGGGCGTGCAGTCCATGTCCCAGACCGTCAGCGACTACCAGGACCTGAGGCCCAGGAGCGCCGCACTGCTGCGCCATGTCTTCCCCAGCATCGCCGTGCCCTCCGTCCTCGCCTCGCTGGACCTGTCCGAACAGCGAGGCGAGTCGGTCTACGAGGAGATCCGAGGCCAGCTCCGGGAACAGCCGCCGGCCACCGTCAGCTGAGCGCCCCCGCCCCCGTCATGACCGGCTGCCTCCGGGACCGGGACGACCGGCGGCCGAAGTACAGCGCCAGCACGTCGTCGAGCCGAGCGCCGTCCGAGGCGGTGATCCGTCCCGCCGGGCCCGGGCCCGGGGCCGAGGCCCAGGCCACGTAGCCGTCGGGGCGCACCAGCAGGGCGTGACACGGAATCTCACCCACCGGATCGGCGTGAACCGACCTCAGTACGTCCGTCCACTCCCCCGCCCGCCGCGCGTACCGGCTGCCCCCCTCCCCGAAGAGCAGCAGCAGCGGGTTGCCGGTGCGCAACAGCCCGACCAGGTCGGTCCGGACTCCTCCCGTGCTGAGCGCCACGTTGTGGAGAAACCTTCCTTCCAATCCGGCGGGCTGCCTGGTGCATCCCGGGAGCACCGTGTCCTGACCACTGATCAGATCGCTGAGGTACCGGCTCTCCCGGTCGGCGGTCACCAGCCCGGCGAACAGCGCACGCAGGGCGTCCGCCTCGGGTTGCGACCGCATGAGGGCCAGCTGCGCCAGAGTGTTGTCGATGACGCGCTGGGCGGCAGGACGGCGCTCCTGGTCATAGGTGTCGAGCAGGTCCTCACCCGCGAGGTCCCGCACGGCGAGGGCCAGCTTCCACCCCAGATTGAGAGCGTCCTGCACGCCCGTGCTCAGCCCCTGGGCGCCGACCGGGAAGTGCACGTGTGCCGCGTCCCCAGCGAGAAGGATCCGCCCCCAGCGGTAGGAGTGGGCGAGCCTGGCGAAGTCACTGAACCGGCTGAGCCAGCGTGCCTGCCCGAACGCGATCTCCCTCCCGGCGATGCGGGCGAGTTCCCCTCGCAGTTCCTGAGCGGTGGGCGGCAAGTGACGCCCGGCATGAGCACCGGAGCAGTCGAGGGTCCTGATGTGGGTGCCCGCCCCGGGAATGTCGTGCGCGACGATCCAGCCGCGCGGGGTGTGGTGCCAGCCCGGCAGCAGAGCCCCAGCGTCCTCCAGCCGGACCAGTCCGGACAGCCCGGACGTCGTGGCCCGGTAGGTGCGCGCCGGAACGCCCCCCAGTTCCCGTACGGTGCTGCGCCCGCCGTCCGCCCCCACGAGGTACCGAGCGGTGCACTCCACGGGTCCGACCGGCCCCTGCGCCCGGACCCGGACACCGTCCTGGTCCTGGAACACCTGGGTGACACGGTGCTCACGCAGGACCCGTACGCCGGTCATCCGCGCCCGCTGCTCGAACAGTCGCTCAAGGTCGGCCTGCGGCCGTTTCAGAACGGGCCCCGGCTCCGAGGCCGGGGCCGTGATGGTCAGCCCGGGTATGCCACCGAAGCGGAAGGACACTTCGGTCTCGGCCGCGCTGGATGCCCCCCGTGGCACGAGTTCCGTGAAGTACCCCCGCCTGGCGAGACCCTGCAACGCCCTCGCGTGGAGGACCCTGGCCTTGGGCCGCTCACAGACCGAGGCCTGCTCCTCCAGCAGGACGGTGTGGACTCCTCGCTCCCCCAGCTCGGCCGCCATCAGCATGCCGACCGGTCCTCCCCCGACGATCACGACCTGCGCGTGCAGACGACTCTCCACCGTAGGACCTCCCCTTGGCCTCTAAGGCGTTGCGGCAGGATCAGGGGCATGTCAGAGTCACCGGGCCGGTGATGAGAACCCACGGTGCACGCCCCTCTCCTGTGTGGCGTACGGAAGACCGACCCACCTCCCGGAGGTCGGCTGGCGCGACCCAGAAAATATACCGGGTGGACGGTTCTTTACAAGACTCCCACATTGTGACTGAGTTCTGTACCCATCGGAGCGCCAGGAATCTCCGAGGGGCGCTGCGGATGCGGCTCTCCTCCGTGGTCCCGCGCCCCGTTCGGGCTCGGCAGTTCCTCGGCCCTGAGGGCTTGCGGTGCCTCGACGGGGTGGTTGAGGCCCTCCGACAGCTGCCGCACGGAGCCCCCCGGGAAGACGGCGACAACATGGCGGGCCCTCAGGGTGGTTGATCGAGGCATACGCGCGCCTCGCAGACCATGCCGCGGGCGCGCCGTGGCGGGCTTTCGGTGGTACAGGTTCGAGCGGGGTGCAGTCGCGCTCGAGATCGTGTCCAGAAGCCCTGCACGGCGCAGCCTTCGAAGGCGGTGAGGAAGCCGGCGGTGTTCGCAACACCGGTACGAGCACGGGTCCTCGGGGTCCGAGTCCGGCCGTCGGATAACAGCTATAGAGCGCGTCACCGTCAAACCGCCTCCAACCTGCGAAAACGTGGCCGGGAACCCAGTTCCTGTGAACTGCCAGGCAGTTCACAGGAACTGCCAGGCAGTTCACAGGAACTGAGTGCCACGATCCCAGGAACTGACTAGATTGCTCTCAGGTCAATGAGCGGACTCCGGTGAACTGCCGTTTGGGCCATGTCTGGTGAGCAAGTGACACGGCCTGCGAAGCCGAGTTGATTGACTTCTTGCTCATGTCCGTTAGGTTCATCAGGTCGGTGCCGCCGCCGTCATCCGAGATGTCCGTCACCCCCGTACACGGAGGGTCCGTTGGGAGCAGTACGCAGACTGGTCGACGCCGACACGGGCGAAGCGGTCCCCTACGCGCCGTACGCCTTCTCAGGTCGGCACACTCAGGTGGACAAGTCGCGCGTCGAGGCGATCACCGAGTCCAAGGCGTTCACCCCCAGCCAGAAGTTCCTGGTCCTGTGGTGGATCGGTGTCTCTCCGGAGGGCATGGACCCGCTGAGGGCGACGGGAGCGGACATCGCCCAACGCGTGGGAATGTCCACGGATGCGGTCGGCAAGATCAACCGTAAACTGACCAAGCACCGCATCCTGATCGTGCGGGGGCGCATCGGCAACTACAACCTTTACAGGATCAGCCCCTACATCGCGTTTCACGGGACTGGTCTCGAGCAACGTGAAGCAGTGAAGACGTGCATGCCTCCGGACATCCCCGGCTTCAACGAAATGACCCCTGCACGGTGGGAGGCGCAGTGACCATCGACGACAAGCAGAGGAACCTGGAGCTGCTGCAGGCCACGGCTGGCATGACCGCCAACCAGCGCCTCGTCGTCATGCTCTACGCCCTGCACCCCACGGACCGCGCGGGAGCGGTGGTGGAGACCGCGGCCAACCTCGCCGCCCTGGTGGGCATGTCCGCCCCCGTCTTCTCCCGCACCCGCAAGCAGGTCATCGAGGCCGGCTGGCTCGAGGAGTCCGACCGGCTCGCGCACATCCGCTACTACCGCCTCAGTCCCAAGGCTCTGGGCGAAAACGTCGTGGTCCCGCTGCGCCGCGCTACGTGACCGGTCTGCGTGGGCGTTCCTCATTGACGCCAAAGCAATGAGGGCAGTCCCCTGGGACGTCTTCGATGACCTGACGCACAAGAGGCCTGGTAGAGACGAGGCCCGGCACAGGAGGTGGCCGGGCCCCGGACACTACGGAGGCGACTTGTGGGGCTACTCGGCTCGTGGCACAACCTCTCCGGTGAAGGAGCGCGCCAGCTCTCGCAGCCGCTCCGGGTCCCTGGCCGTCGCCTTCATGTTCAGGAACCGCAAGAGCCTGAAGAAGACGTCGTCGTCCTCGATCTTCCTGTCCAGCAGCATGGCGAGGGCGCCCGGCTCGTCATAGGGGACCCGACGTCCCTGCGCCTCGTCGTGGGCCGAAGCCGTACCGTCGTCCGACACGGACGCGTCCGTCCGCGGTTCCGGCACCGCACGGGTGACAGGCGGTGCGGCGGAGGGCCGGTCGGCGGCGTCCGCAGCCGGGTGCCCGGGGCCCTCTATTACGTCGTAATAGCTTGTGGGCCTCTCGGCGGCCTGCTTGCTCCGGGAAGCGGCATCGGGCTCTGCCTCACTCCTGCCCCGGCGTTGCCGCTTCTGCGCCTCCTTCCGGGCCCGCTCCTCCTTCAGCGTCTGCAGAGCCGCCTCCTGGTCCGCAGCCGGCCTGTTGCCGACCGCGCGCAGTAGGTCAATGGGCTCCTCGCCCACCCGCGCCTGGAGTTCAGGAGTGAGGTTGAGCAGGGCGAGACGCTGAGAGACCCAGCCCTGGGAGCGGTGGAGCCGCTTGGCCAGGGAGGTCTGGCTGCCGTGGATGACCAGGAGCCGTTGCAGAGCGCGTGCTTCGTCCAGTTCCTCGAGGTCCTGGCGGTGGATGTTGGCGACGAGCGCGGACTCGAGGAGTTCCTCGGACGAGTTGCCCTGGTCGTCGCTGACCATGACCTTGACGGTGGCGAGGCCGGCTTCGCGGGCCGCGGCCAGCCGGCTGCTGCCGTCGATCACGACGTACGTGCTGTCACTTTCGAGGTCGGCCTCGCGCTCGGGGTTGGCCTTGACGTAGGCGTCGCGGTTCATGACCGTGATCGCCTGCTTCTGGCCGTGGGTCTTGAGGCTTCCGGCAAGGTCGGTGAGGTCACCGAGACTGGAGCGGGGATTGTCGGGGTTGAGGCTGATGCGGTCGAGGGGGAGCACGGTCGGCGGGGCGGCGCCGTCAGTGGGGACCCCGGTGGCCGCGGCCACCGCCTGGCGGCGGGCACTGATCGGGCGGCCTCCCCCGCCGAACCGACCGGCGCCCAACTGTTCGGCCTTGCTCATGCGATCTCCCGGGCCAGTGCGCGCATGCTGATCGCCTGCTGGGACCTGGGCGCGTACGACAGCAGTGGTTGCTTCATCCGGACGGCTTCCTTCTGTTCCTTGAGGTCTCCGATGAGTCCGATGACGCGGGGGTCCTTTATGTCGACCCACCCCTGGAGCGAGGAGGTGGCGATGAAACCGCGGCGGGAGTCGTAGAGGTTGACGACGATGCCGAGGTAGTCGATGTCGATCTGGAGGTCACCGCGCAGGTCTTCGATCTGTGTGGTGAGTAGGTCGTAGGCGTCGGCGGAGCTGTCTTCGGCCTGGACGACGATGAGTGCGCCGGACTGACCGGGCTTCTCCCCCTCTCTGCGACGGCCGTAGTAGGAGGCGGCGTCCATGCTGAGACCGAGGCTGGGAGGGCAGTCGACGAGGATGACGTCGTAGTCGGCCTCGAGCGGAGCGAGCGCACGCTCCAGAGCCGCTTCCCGGGCCCTTACGGCGGACAGGCGCACGTCGAGGAGAAAGGCGTCGTTGCAGGCGGGCAGGAGGTGGAGCCGGCCTTGGAAGGTGTCGTCGTCGATGGAGACGACGAGGTCCCGGAGATGGCCCTTGGGGTCCCCCGCCATGTGGTTGGTGAGGCTGTCGCCGTTCATGGGCAGCGGGGCGGCGCCGAGCTGATTGGTGAGGTGGCACTGCGGGTCGAAGTCGACGAGGAGGACGCGGAGTCCCAGCCCCGGGAGGTTCTCGATCTCCAGCGGGTCGGCGACGTGTTCTTCGGGTCGGGTGTCGCTGTCCCGCAGGGCCTTGGCGAGTGCCTTGGCGATCTGCACGGAGTGCAGGGCGTTGGGGTCCTCGGCCAGTGCTTCTCCGAGGCCTGCGGTGATGGCTGTCTTGCCGACGCCGCCCTTCTGGTTGCAGACGACGATGCGTCGCGTGATCTCCGGCCGCTCCACATCAGGGACGGGGTTGGCGGAGAGCCACAGTTGGACGGACTGGGCCAGCCCTTGGATGAGGGAGACGCGGCGGTCCGCAGCCACCTGACGGAAGGCCTCCCACTGCCCGGGCGGGAGAAAAGTGGAGAACGAGTCGGCGCCAGAAGTGTCGACAGGCTCTGGGGCGGAGGCCAGATCGCACCAGTCATTGATGCTCTGTTCGACGGCCGTCTGGATCTCGATGCCGTGCTGGGCTGCTCTGACCTTGAGGTTCTGGCGAAGCCAACCCGGAAGTTTGGAGACAACCTTCTCCCGGTCACTGGAAGCATCTGTCGAAGTCATGGGAGACACCATACTAACGTCCAAGATCCTTCGAGCCGTCGACACGTTAGTTTTCGCTACTCGTTGGCAAGAGGCAAGGCGCGCTGTCGGCCTCGGGTCGTGGACGGTGGATACACCGTATTGGCGTGGCTGGGCGAAGTGGGTGGTGCAGGTACCTCCGCTCGTGGGTGCCCAAGAGCCCCGACGCGGGGGTTGCTGTTCTGTGGCTGAGGTCAGTGATGGGCGGTCAGGGGTGAGCGGGGAAGGTGCGAGGGTGCCCGCAGACGTCCCTCTTTTATAAGAGCGGCAGCCGCGCGCAAGGCTGTGACCTGCTGTTTCGTCTCAACCATGGTGTCCTGGGGAGCACATTTGCCCCTTCGAAATGTCAACCTGGCGGTCACATTCGGGAGTAAGACTCAAGCTGTGGTTGACTTTTGCGACCGACTGCCCCGCCTGACGTCGTGGCAGGTCACAGCTTCGCGCTCACTCGGGGAACGTGGCCTGGGGGAGCGCGAGGGGCGAGCGAAAGGTGACGCCATTGCGACACAGGAAATCAAGCTGGGCTTGAGTAACCTTGCAAACTCGAAAAAATAATCAAGCTAGGCTTGAGTATCTGACCCGTCGGTCCTCGCGAGCCGAGAGGAGAGGTGAACTCGGCACGCCGAACCGACAAAAGACAAACCCTGGTTGATTTTTGAGCTAGTCTCTGGACTGCCTGAGTATCAAGGGAGGTCCTGTGACAGCCGATCCACCAGCACACCGACGGCCCCGCGCCGTTCCTGACGCCGCATCGGGCGATCCAGGCTTCGACGACCTCCTCCAAGTCCTCGGAGAGCAACTCGGCGAAGCGGCCAAGAGCAGTGACTCCCGCAGCCGCCGCAAGCTCAAGAACGTCACCTTTGAGTACGAGACCGACCACACGGCCGTGCACGACATGGCCGGAGACGCCGGCTACAGCCTGGCCTCGAACTGGTTCACCCAGCTCCTGGCCCAGCTCGCCGTGGCCAACTCCATCACCAAGTCCCAGCTGTGCGTCTTCCTCTACGTCGCGGGAGCACAGCAACGCGGCACCGGCGTTGCCCAGTACACCCAGCAAGAGATCACCGACGGCCTCAACAAGCTCGCCGCCCAGAAGGACGGCAAACGCATCACACGCTCCACGGTCAACCGCGCCATCAAAGCACTGGTGGGCTACAAGTGGATCGAGCAACTCGGCAACGGCATGATCCAGCTGAACGTACGCCTGTGGTTCCACGGCAACAGCAACGCCCAGCACGCCGTCCTCGAGCAGCTCGCCGTCCAGCATGACCGCGACCCCGAGGCCTTCCCCCACGGCATCGGCCCGGAAGCCCATCAGGAGCAGCTGGACCTCGGGCTCACCGAGCACCCGCATTATGGAGCGGGAAGGAGGACCGGGTGATACACCACGAACAAGAGCTTCGCCCACCCGCACATGGAAGGGGTACCGATGGCTGATGTCATGTCACCGGTGGTGTCCGAACGTATCTGGGCCCTGCCCGTGTCCGGGGCTACGGTCAAGTTCCTGCAGTACCTGCTCTATCGCAGCGACTTCGGGGGGCACCTCCCCGTACGCCAGAAGGACATGGCCACCGAATACCGCGTCACTCCCCAGGCCGTCAGCAACCTCATCGCTCCCTTGTGCGAGCTGAACATCGTGCTGCGGCCGAAGAACGAGGAGGGGAGCCGGGGTAAGGGAAACTCCTACCGGCTGCACCCCCTGGCGGCGAAGTACGCCAGCACTCAGGACATGGAAGCGGCGTTCAGGTCCGCGATCGCCGGCATCAAGGCGGGCGATCTCCCCGGCCTGAAACTGCCCGCCTACGCCGCCGTCCCGCCTACAGCCGACGGCCGCCCGAACCTCCAAGTCGCCTGACCCCAAGAAATCGGGGCCCCGCCGAGAACGGCGGGGCCCCGATTGCCTGAGTGAAGGTCGTACCCCCACTATACCCAGTCACCCCCGGGCCGCCGGCCGCACAGGGATGACCGTCAACTCACGGCCTGCTTCACCAGAGCGGCAATCCGCTCCTCGACCTCGGGCGTCACCTCGCTCAGGGCGAAGCCGGCCGCCCACATGTTGCCCTCGTCCAGGTTCGCGTTGTCGCTGAACCCGAGCGTCGCGTAACGCGCCTTGAACTTCGCTGCGCTCTGGAAGAAGCAGATCAGTTTGCCGTCCAGCGCGTAGGCGGGCATGCCGTACCAGAGCTTCGGCGCCAGGTCCGGGGCGCTCGCAGTGACCACGGCATGGACGCGCTCGGCCATGACCCGGTCCGAGTCCTGCATCTCGGCGATCTTGGCCAGCACGTCCTGCTCTGCCAACGCCGCCTTGTCCGCACGCGAGCTGCGTCGCGCAGACGCCTTCTGCTCCTTCGCGTGGTCCTTCATCGCGGCCCGCTCCTCGGCCGTGAACCCCTCGTACGTGTTCTGCTTGGTGTTGCCCATGTTCCCTCCGTAGCCCGTGGGTCACGCTCGCCCGATCCGGTACGCCACGACGAGCACGGTTACGTCTCTCAGTACAGCATCTGCCGTGCATACAGCCCTTGACATCCACTCAAGGCAGCCTCGAAACGGACCCACCACATCCGGAAGGCGGACTGGGCCCGGGCTATTACGTCGTAATAGCTCCCCGGCGCCGTCAAGCCGATCGAGTGCAAGCCTCGACAGCGCTCCCGCACCCACAGGCTTCGGAAGCTATTACGACGTAATAGCTCACTCGATCGTGGACAGGTCATGGGACGGGTCTCGCCATCCCGACCAGCACTCCTACGTCCATCGCATGCCGATCGTGGACAGCAGCTCCATCCGCTCCGGCGTCAGCGTCGCCGCCCGGCTCCGCTGGTTCCCGATCCATGCCCCGAGCCGGAGTTCTCGAACCTCCTGGTCCTCCCCGCCGACGATCGTCTCGACGTGCTTCCTCGGTACCCGAAGGTGCCCCTCGCGCTCGTAGAACTGCTGGGCGGCCTCGTAGTTCATCGCCCACTTGTCGGCCTGCGTACGGCGCGGCGGCGGCTTCTCGTCCTCGCTCGCGGGTGTGATGCCGAGGACCTGTTCGCACATCCACTGCTGCACGGTGGTGAGGTTGTCCCAGCCGAGCCGCACCGACTGCACCCAGCGCCCGAGATCCTCGCCCTGGCGCACGACGTCGCCCGTCTCGGTGGGCAGCGCCTCGCCCGCGTCCAGGTGCATCCTCACCAGGTGGAAGCAGCGCTGCCAGGTCACCGGCCAGCTCGGGCACCAGGACGGGTCGATGTCCTCCAGCTGCTCGCGCCGCTCGTCCGACAGCGCGCCGGCCGACGACTCCACCGGCAGGCCCTCGGCACGCCGCTGCTCGATCTCGGCGGCCTTCCGGGCGGCGGCCCGCGCGTTCTTCAGCCAGATGCCCACCCGGTAGCCCTGGAACGTGGCGTCCAGCGGGGCCAGGAGGTGGCCCGCCTCGGCCGCCCACCCGCGCGCTGCCGCGAGACCTTCCTCCCACGCGACGTCGTAGTGGCTCCAGACCATGCCCAGCTTCTCCAACTGCTTGACGCGGTCCTCATCCATGTCGCCGCGGGCGTAGAAGCGCCGGTTGTCGGCGATCCACTGCCCGAGCGGGAACCCGGCGAGCGAGGCCGGCCACACCGCGCCTTCCTCCCCCTGCTCCTGGTCGTCGACAGCGGGCACCCGGAACGTGAACGGCACCTTCAAGTCGCCGTGCTCGCGGGCGTAGATGACGGCGGCCTCGACGCCGCGCCGCCAGTGTTCGTGCTCCGGGTTGAGGACCCGCAGGTTGATGAACGCCGCGAGGGCGGCCGGGTCGCGCGGCGTGGAGAACTTCAGCAGGGCCTTGGCGGGGGCACTGACGCCCCCGGAGCCCTCACCGCTCCCGCTCGTGCTCGTGCCGCCCTCGTCCTTGCTGGCGGGCTTGTAGCGGCTCGGCGCCTGCTGCTCCGCGAGGCTCTCCACGATCCGCGCGTCGTGCGCCCGCAGCGCCTCCAGCAGCTTGGCCAGCCCGCCGAA
Organism: Streptomyces sp. NPDC096048; assembly: GCF_044763415.1. Lineage (NCBI taxonomy): Bacteria > Bacillati > Actinomycetota > Actinomycetes > Kitasatosporales > Streptomycetaceae > Streptomyces > Streptomyces sp. NPDC096048. The sequence continues at coordinate 2,685 of NZ_JBIWGG010000018.1, read as the reverse complement.
GGCACGGCTCGTGAGCATGTTGTCCGCCGTCTCACCCGGCCCCAGCAGGACCGGCACCACAAGCGAGGCGACCTTGCCCTCGCCGGGCTGCATCCGCAGCGCGCGGCCCACGGCCTGGACGAGGTCGGGCATCGAGCCGCGCACGTCGGCCCAGTAGACGGAGTCGCAGTTCTTGGTGTCGACGCCCTCCCCGAGCACCTTCACCGAGCCCAGGAAGCCCTTCTCCACCACGGTGCCGTCCGTGGCGATCCCGGCGGCGAACTCCCCGAGGACCCGCCGCCGGTGGCCCGGCTTGTGCTCACCGCACAGCCAGTCCGCCCAGATCGCGCGCGGGTACAGCTCGGGGTCATCGGCGTGCAGTTTGGCGGCGACGTCGGGCAGGCCGGCGGCGAACGCCTCGGCTTCGCGGACCTGGTGGTGGAAGACGAGCGTGCGCCTGAAGCCCTCCTCCGAGGACGCCTTGACCAGTGCGGTCTGGAGGGCTGCGAGCCGGGCCCCGCGGACCTCGTCCGAGCGCCCCTCAGCGCCCAAGAGCTGCGCGGCCTGGAGCTGCGTGTCGGTGATGTCCACGCACACCACCTGGTAGGGGGCACAGATTCCTCGGTCGATCGCCTCCGAGAGCGTCAGCGTGAAGCAGCGGGCGCCGAACGGGCCGTCCGGGTCGTCTTCCATGCTCGCGACCAGCTCGCCGGGGGCGCCGGCCTCGTCCTCGTCCCCGAGCTGCCACAGCCGGGGCGTGGCCGTCATGTACAGACGGCGCAGGGAGGGGATCTTCTGGTTGTCGTGGACGACCGCCCACGGCTTCCCGATCCGGCCCGAAACGCGGTGGGCCTCGTCCACGACGATCAGGTCCCAGGCCGCGAGGCCGGCGGCGTGTGCCCGCTCCAGCGTGCCCAGCCCGAGGCTGGCGTACGTGGCGTACACCGTCACCTTGTCCAGGCCCCGCGTCCACTCCACCAGCTCGTCCACGTCCGTGGTGTTGGGGAAGGACACCTCCTCACCCCGCAGCGAGGACACCCCGATCATCGGCCCCCGGCGGCCACCCTCGCGCCACGCGGACTCGGTCTGGGCGAGCAGGTCGAGCGAGGGCACGAGCACCAGCACACGGCCCGCGTGGAGCTCCTCCGCGCTCCGGACCGCCACCAGAGTCTTCCCGGACCCGGTCGCCATGATCACCTGCACCCGAAGCCCTCGCTCGGACACACGTGATCTTGCAGGCAATTCGAAGGCACGAAGTACCGAGTCTACGGCTTCCCGCTGGTGAGGGCGGAGTTCCTTCACGGTCTTCTCGGCTTCCTTCTCATAGCTGTGTCCGCACGGTGCGCCATGGAAAGCTGCACGTAGACGGCCTCATTGGCAGCAGCGATGCCACTGCCAGCCAGTCGGCAGGACTCAAGACACGGCGACTCGGAGACAAGTGCGATGCTATCGGCTGCTGTCTACTCTCTCCAGAGCCTATCGCCAACAAAAAATGAAGCACAGAGTGCCCTGCCGTTTCGAAGGGAGACCAAGGCACGCACTGACTGTGGACGGGTAACCGAAGCCTATGAGTCAGTTCAGATGGCGAGGCCAGTATCCGCTCCCGGCCCGGACCGTGAAAATCCTCCGGTTCGGGCGCTGGTTCCACGCAACATTCGCAATGCTGTGGTGCCTGCTACTGATCGACACGATCGTGGGCGATGAAGGTCCGGCAGCGATCGCGTGGGCGGTCGCATGCACCGCCATGTTCCTGATCTTCCTCCTCGGCACTCTGCGGACCCTCCGCCGCCACCGGCAGGAACAGGCGATGCGGCTCCGGCACTAACCTCAGCATCCTCCCTATGAGAGGTGACGGTCGATGCGTCCGCTGCCTGGGGGTAGCCGACAGGTATGGCAGACCGTTCATATCCGTTACCCGAGGGCCAGGCCGAGACGCTACGGACGATGCGGTGGGTGCAGCTCGCCGTGGCTGTTCTCATGCTGGTCTGGTTCGGACTGGCGTTGCGGCGGGGGGAGTACGGGCCCGCGGGGTTCAGCCTGTGGTTCCCGGGCGCCTGCGCCTTCATCTGGCCGGCCCTCGCGGCCCAGAGTTTCACCCGCCTGAAACGTCATCAGGACGCGCTCCACGCAGAAGACGGGAGACCTTCCCCGTAGCCGCTCGGATCCGGCGCGGTGCTCGTTGGGCGTGTTCTGGGGTAGCCGGGCGGCATGCAGAGTCGGGGATGGTTGGCCGAGTGGTGGTCTCGCCGATGGGTGCGCTGGACGGCTGCTGTGACCGTGTGGCTTCTTGCCTACGGGACGGCCGCAGTGGTGTGGCGGGCTCTCACAGGCCGGACGTGGCTTGACGCGCTTGTCTTCGCTGGCCTGGTGGCCGTGGTCAACGTGGTGGCGCAGTGGGTGGCGAGCCGGGCCAAGAGGAAAGCAGCAGCGCGCGACGGCTGAATGAGCCAATCCCGGCCCCCTTGCTGCTGCCCGGGCCGTAGGCCCGTTGGCCGACCCGCGCAGCAGGGCCGGCCCTTCGGGCGCGCAGCGCCCCGCAGCTCCGGAAGCGCAGCGGACGGAGCGTCACCAACCCGGCGCAGCCGGGTTGGTGAGCGGGACGCGCAGCGTCCCGCCAGCGCTCCCGCGGAGCGGGAGCGCAACACCCGTGCGCAGCACGGGTGTTCGCTTGCCCATCGCGCAGCGATGGGGTACCCGCTCCGCGGG
>NZ_JBIWGG010000017.1:0-166994 GCF_044763415.1 Streptomyces sp. NPDC096048 | reverse complement strand
CCCGCGGAGCGGGTACCCCATCGCTGCGCGATGGGCAAGCGAACACCCGCGCTGCGCGCGGGTGTTGCGCTCCCGCTCCGCGTGAGCGCTGGCGGGCCGCTCCGCGTCCCGCTCACCAGACCGGCTGCGCCGGTCTGGTGACGCTCCGTCCGCTGCGCTCCCGGAGCTGCGCGGGCCTGCGGCCCCCGATGGTGGCTTCCGCTGCGCTCCAGTCACCTGGTGGCGCTGCGCGCCACAGGACGGACCCGCTGCGCGGCTCGTCAACGGGCCTTCGGCCCGGGCGCCTGCAGGGACAGGGTGTGGTGCTCCGGCAGTGGACTGTCAGCAGACCGTGGGCTCCGCCACTGTGGGGCGGAGCCCACGCCCGGGTCGAGGGGCCCGGGCTGACTCGTGGGAAGAGTGATGGGCCCTCAGGCAGGGGCGTGACGGCGGGTGCTCGGCAGCCTGTGCGGGGCAGCAGCGTTGTGTACGGGCCGGCCCGTGGCGGGAACGGCGAGGCGCCGCAGGGTGAGGCTCGCGGTGACGAGCAGGACGGTGAAGATGGCCAAGAGGAGGACGGACACCCACATCTGACGGCTCCCCGGGGCCTGCCAGCCGGTCCAGGCCGCGGACCCTGCCCACAGGAGGATGGCCGCAGTGTAGAAGGAGCGGATGCGGCGCAGTTGCCGCTCGGCCCGCAGGAACTGGATGCGTTCGGTCTTCGGTGCCATGCGGCACCGTGTACCCCGATACATGCCGGCCATCAGGGTCGGACGAGATCTCATGGAAGGGCTTGGTCGAGGTTTCCGCAAGACTGCATCTCGATTTGATGCAGAATGTAGCATTGGCGTAAAGCAGGGACACCCCAGTAGGCAGGTGTCCGCAACGTCCTGGCAAGGCCGGCGGAGAGGGAAGCATGATGGATTCCGATGCGCTGAGGCCGAGCTCTTTTCCCAAAGTGGAGCCGTGGACGCCGGCGCACGAGGCCGTAGAGATGAGTGAGTATGAGACTCTCGCCAGGCTCCTGGACGCTGGGGCCGATCCGGACGAGGTATGTTTCGGGCTCACGCTGCTGACTCACGCGATCGACACAGAAGGTGACAGTCACCTGCAGTCGGGGCATCCCCTGCACACGGCCGGCACGGCAATCGTGCTGACCTATGGAGCCGACCCGCGCCTGCCGTCTGCCAGCGGGGAAACTCCGCTGCAGTGCGCCAAGGACTACGACCACGAGCCGGCCACGCGGCTCCTCGAGCGCTTCCTCGCACCGGCGGAAGCTTCCGGGAGTGGGCGTGGAAGTGGTCGCGGGGCTTCCGTCGAGGTGGAGTCGTGGACGCCCGCGCACAGGACCGTGGAGATGAGTGACTACGAGGTCCTCTCCATCCTCCTGGACTCCGGGGCGGATCCGGACGAGGTGTGCTTCGGGGAGACGCTGCTGACTCATGCGATCGGCCTGGAAGGCGACGCTCACGTACAGACGGACTACCCCCTGAATACGGCCTCCACCGCGATCCTGCTGGCCTACGGTGCTGATCCGCGTCTGCCGGCCATCGACGGAGAGACGCCCCTGCAGGTCGCCGAGTACTACCACCACGAGCCGATCAAGCGGCTCCTCCAGCGCTTCCTCGCCCTGGCCCCGGCGGAGACTCCAGGGAGTGCGCGTGACAAATGACCGCGGGCCTTCGCCCCTCGATCCGGACTCCGCTTACAGCGATGCCTCGATCTACGTGGACGCGGAGGCCGCTCCGCGGGTCGTAGGCCGGCTTCGAGACTTGCTCGGCCTCGTCGAGGACGACGGCGCGGAACTGGTAGTCGGGCCCGTGCGCGTGGAAGGCGAGCCCAATGACTACGCCACAGGCCAGCACGCCCACCCCTTCGACTTCCTTCAATGGCCGACCGTGCTGGAATGCGAGGCCACCGCGGGAACGCCGGCCGAGGCGGTGGTGCAGGCCGTCACGGCCGTGCTCGAAGCACTGTGGCGCGGGGGCTTCAGGGCCGTAGCCGCCTGCGACTTCGAGGACGAGCTGCCCGCCCGCGGCGGCATCGACAGGTACCCGCTCTCCGCCTCTGGTTCTGGCGGGTCCGGTGCTTCCGTGAGCTCGTGGTGGAGAAACCTGATTTCGCCCGGAAAAAGAAGGGATCGAATGTCGTGATCAGCCTCCGGGAACATCAGGTGACCCAGAAAACCGCAATCCGGGAATGGGTCAAATTCTTTGCAAGATCATCTGTGCCCGCTGAGGGGGCGCGGGGCACACTGGTGTCCGCCACCGGTTCGGGCAAGACGATCACGGCTGCCGCGAGCGCGCTGGAGTGCTTCCCGGGCGGGCGGATCCTGGTGACCGTGCCGACCCTGGACCTGCTCGCACAGACCGCCCAGGCGTGGCGGGCGGTCGGTCATCGGGCGCCGATGGTGGCGGTGTGCTCGCTGGAGAACGACGCGGTGCTCACCTCGCTGGGAGTGCGCACCACCACCAATGCGATCCAGCTCGCGCTGTGGGCCGGGACCGGACCCGTGGTCGTGTTCGCCACCTACGCATCCCTCGTGGACCGCGAGGACCCGGAGGATCCAACGGGCCAGCGGAAGGTTCGCGGGCCGCTGGAAGCCGCTCTGGCGGGCGGGGAGCGGCTGTATGGACAGCAGATGGACGGTTTCGCGCTCGCCATCATCGACGAAGCCCACTCAACCGCAGGTGATCTAGGTCGGCCGTGGGCCGCGATCCACGACAACGCCCGCATCCCGGCGGACTTTCGGATCTACCTGACCGCGACCCCGCGCATCCTGGCGGCGCCCCAGCCGAGCAGGGGCGCCGCCGGCCAGGACGTGGAGCTCGCGACCATGGCCGACGACCCGGACAGTACGTACGGCGCGTGGCTCGCCGAGCTCGGGCTCTCCGAGGCGATCGAGCGGGAGATCCTGGCTGGGTTCGAGATCGACGTGCTAGAGATCCACGACCCCTCGCCGGTTCACGGGGAGTCGGAGGAGGCGCAGCGAGGCCGGCGACTGGCCCTGCTGCAGACCGCACTTCTGGAGCACGCCGCGGCGTACAACTTGCGTACGGTGATGACGTTCCACCAGAGGGTGGAGGAGGCCGCGGCGTTCGCGGAGAAGTTGCCCGAGACGGCGGCCGAGCTCTACAGGAACGACGCCTCGGACGAGGACCTGGCGAAGGCGGAGAAGCTGCCGAAGTCGTCGATCGACGCGGAGTTCTACGAGCTGGAGGGCGGCCGACACGTGCCGCCGGAGCGGGTGTGGTCGGCGTGGCTGTGCGGCGACCACCTCGTCACCGAGCGACGCGAGGTCCTGCGCCAGTTCGCCAACGGCGTCGACGCAGCCGGGCGCCGGGTTCACCGCGCCTTCCTCGCCAGCGTGCGCGTCCTCGGCGAAGGCGTCGACATCACCGGCGAGCGGGGCGTGGAGGCCGTCTGCTTCGCCGACACCCGCGGCTCACAGGTGGAGATCGTGCAGAACATTGGCCGCGCGCTGCGGCTCAACAAGGACGGCTCCACGAAGGTCGCGCGGATCATTGTGCCGGTGTTCCTGGAGCCCGGTGAGGACCCGCAGGACATGGTCGCCAGCGCCTCGTTCCGCCCCCTTGTAGCGGTCCTCCAGGGCCTGCGCTCGCATGATGAACGACTCGTCGAGCAGCTGGCCTCCCGCGCGCTCACGAGCGGCAAGCGCAAGGTCCACGTCCGGCGTGACGAAGAGGGGCGGATCGTCGGGGCCGGCGGTGAGGGCGACGGCGAGGACCAGGAGGACAACGACACGCAGGCCGCCGCCGAAGCCGCGCTGCTCCACTTCTCCAGCCCGCGCGACGCCGCGACCATCGCCGCGTTCCTGCGCACCCGGGTCTACCGGCCGGAGTCCCTGGTGTGGCTGGAGGGCTATCAGGCCCTGCTGCGGTGGCGGAGGGAGAACGAGATCACCGGCCTCTATGCCGTTCCGTATGACGTCGAGGTCGAGGTCGGCGTCACCAAGGACTTTCCGCTTGGCCGATGGGTGCACCAGCAGCGGAAGGCGCTGCGGGCCGGGGAGCTGCAGGAACGGCGCAAGACGCTGCTGGACGCCCCGGAGGCCGGGATGGTCTGGGAGCCGGGCGAGGAGGCGTGGGAGAACAAGCTCGCCGCGCTCCGGTCCTACCACCGGGCCACCGGGCACCTCGCTCCACGTCAGGACGCCGTGTGGGGCGAAGGCGAGGCGATGGTCCCGGTCGGGCAGCACATGGCCAACCTGCGGCGGAAGGGCGGTCTCGGGAAGGACCCGAAGCGGGCGGAGGAGCGCGCGAAGCAGCTGGCCGCGATCGACCCGGACTGGAACTGCCCCTGGCCGCTCAACTGGCAGCGCCACTACCGCGTCCTCGCCGACCTCGTCGACGCCGACGGGCACCTGCCCTACATCGCACCCGGCGTGCTCATGGACGGTGACGACATCGGACGATGGCTCCAACGGCAACGCCGGAACTGGAGACTGCTGTCGAGCGAGCAGCAGGAGCGGCTGACCAAGCTGGGCGTGCAGGGCGCCACCCTCCCCGTGACGGCCGCCGCCTCGGCGGAGCTCCGTCCGGCTCTGGCCGCAGCCCTCAAGGGGCCGAAGAAGGCAGGGAGCAAGGCCGAGGCGGCGTTCCAGCGGGGGCTGGCAGCCCTGGCGCAGTGGGTGGAGAGGGAGGGACAGCGGCCGGTCCCGCGCGGCGCGGTCGTGGAGGTCGCGGTCGACGGCGAGGCAGAGCCGGTGCCGGTGAAGCTGGGGGTCTGGCTCTCGAACACCAAGTCGAGGCGCGACAAGCTCACCTCCGAGCAGCGCGCCGCCCTCGCCGCGCTGGGCATGGAGTGGGCGGGCGTGGTGCCGGCCGTCGAGGCCGCCTCGGCGCAGCCCGCTCTGTCGGCGGCCCCGGCGGAGCGGCAGCCGTGGGACCACCACGAGGAGTGCGACAAGCCGCAGTACGAAGGCGGGACCTGCACCTGCGACCTCATCCAGCGGTGCGGACCGAACTCTGAGCGCGACGACTACTGACCGCCCCTCGGCTCTGACCGGACCCCGGGCCCGCCGTCAGGGCCCGGGGTCTCGCACGTCACGGCGCCGGTGGGCCTCTACCGGCGACGCGGGATGGTGACCCGGACCTCCGCCAGCACGACGCCGGTCGCCGGGTCGCGGTGCACCGGGGCGTACAGGCCCCGGGTCGGCGTCACCGGCCGTGAGCCAGCCTCCGGCCCACGGGGCGTCAGTGGTCTCCAGCTCGCGACCGGCGAGCGGGCCGCCCGCGAAGCGAACGATCACAGCAGTACCTCCATCTGGCGGGAGCGTCCCGCCTCACTCCTTGGTGGGGACTCAGCGCCCGGAGGACAGCACCGGGGTGCCAGCAACTTCCGTCCCGGCCCCGCCGCCGGGCCGTCGGCGGGTGCGGCGCGGCGGGCCCGGCCGACGTGCAACCGACCGAGCGCGCCCCCGATCCCCGGGCCGCGGCCGTACCGCCCATCCCGCCCGTCCCTTACTCCTTCACTCCGGCCAGGGGACATGGGCAGAGCGGCCGCAATCGGCACTCCGACCACGGCAAAACCGCGCGGTGATCTGCACGGACACGGGGACGGTCCTGCGGGCCGCGCAACACCTACCGCAACCTTGGCGCAACACCCAGCGCAACAGACAGGCGCAATACCTACCGCGACCTCGTGCTCCTGGTCGACCGGGGCGACCGGTCAGGCGGCCCGGACGGCCCCGTGGACGCGGGCGAGGTGGCGTAGCTCGGACCGTGCCACCGGCACTGGGGGCGGTCTCCCAGTAGGGGTGCCGCCACAGTCGTACGGACAGGAGCAGCAGGCGGCGGCGCAGGGCGGTGGTGTCGCGGGGGCGGGGTGCGGCGAGCGCGTCGTAGGTGGCGTTCCAGGCGGCTTGCGTCTGCATCAGGTCGTCGGGGAAGTCGGTCACGTCCATACCGGCATTAGATTTCTTGTTCGAATTGTGTGTCACTTCAGACACGCCCGCCTCAGAGCCGTGGTCGGGGGCAGGACCGCCGCGGTCGGCCTCATGGTCGGGGGTCCCTGGTCGCCCCGACCACGACCGTCCGGACCGATCGCGATCGATGGCCTGGAAAGGGCCCTGGCCGCCGTCGACCTCCTGGAGGAAGCCCTCACCCTCGACCTTCGCCGACCGCAGGACTGCTTCGGCCGCGTCTGGTCCACCGCCTTCCGAGCTCACGAGCTGGCCCGTCACGGGGGCGACGCCGGCGCCCTCGGCAAAGACGACGATGTGGAGGCGCCGTGACCTCAGCCCCCGACCAGACTGCAGCAGCGACAGTTGCCCGTCGTCGCCAGACTCAGGACCAAGCTCACTCGCGTTGAGAAGGCCATCGGCCAGCTCTGCCGTGAACGTGGCCGTCTCGCCGTCCGGGCGATCGTCAAGCGCGCAGGCGTCTCCTCCACGTTCCTCTACGAGGACCCCGACGCCCGCGGCCTCGTCCAGGCCGCCGTCACCGACAGCAAGAGCCGCCACGACCGAGTCGCCCATGACGAGCACGAGCGCATTGAGGCATCGTGGCGGGAGCGAGCGCTCAATGCCGAGGAGCAACCGTGTTCTCACCCTTGCGCAGCGACGTCGTCTGCATCCCGCCCCCTTTGGATCACCAGGAAGAAAACGCTAGCCATCTCACCGCGGCCGGACTGCCCCTTTGCCGTAGTCGGAGGGGTCTACGGGGCGCCCCTCTCCATCAGCGGGGCGCCTGTACGGATCACCGTGGACTCTCCCGCTGCCGCACCAGGGGATGGCCGCTGTCTCCAGGCCGTGCTTGCGCGGAGCTCCTCTGTTGCGGACTCAAGGTCGCCAAGGGAATCGAAGGCCCTGTAGACCAACGCGTACCGCAGGTACGCGACGTGGTTGAGGGGAGCTGTCCCGGTGCACCCGGGTCGTGCAGTCCCTGGTGGCAGGGCGTGCGTTCAGCAGGCGTCGGCGAGTTCCTCGATCTGGTCGGCGAGGCGGTGGTCGGGGTGGTGGAAGGGGGCGCCGGCCAGCTCTTCGACCTTGAGGCGTTCGACGGCTTCGCGCAGGGCGCGGGCGGGGTGGGCGAGGCAGCGGACGGGGGTCGGTGTCAGGGTGGGGGTGAGGTGGATGTCGGTGTCGAGGTTGAGCGCCTGGTGGGCCCAGTGGTCGGCGTCGCGCAGTTCGCCGCGCAGCAGGTGGTAAAGGTGGAGGCAGTAGGCGGCGGTGGCGTTGCCGGCGCCGGCGGCGAACTGCCACCACCACAGGGCGCTGTCGGGTTCCTGGGCAAGGTTGAGGAGGCAGCCGAAGTGGAGGGCGCCGTCGGCGTCGGAGGGGGCGTCCGCGATGCGGGCGAGGTGTTCGGCGGCCTCGGTGCTGTGGATGAGTTCGGCGGACAGGGCGTTCAGGGCTTGTTCGGCACCGGTGAGGGCGGTGGGGTAGTGGCCTTCGGGGGCGGGGCGGGCACCGAACATGAGGGTGGCGGTGACGTCGCGGACGATTTCGCGGTGCAGGGCGTCGAGGTCGGCGTCGGTGACGGTGTCTGCGAGGGCGGCCTGGTCGAGGTAGTCGTCGATGCTGCGCGGCACGGTGTTACTCCTTCTCCTCGTCGTCACCGAGGTCTATGCCGAGTTTGGTGGCGATGCGCTTGCGGGCCAGGCGGCGGTGGGTGCGGGCGGTGGCCACGGTGATGCCCATGATGTCGGCGGCCTGTTTGCAGGGGTAGCCGAGGACGTATTGCAGGATGATGACGTCGAACTGGCGTTCCGGCAGGGTGGCGATGGCGGTGTAGAGGCCGAGGGGGGACTCTATGGCCGCCAACTGCGTGCGCATGTGTTCCAGCGTGGCACGCACGGCGTCGTGGACGGCGGTGGTTCGCGCGGTTCCGGCTGGGGTGGTACTGCGTCCGTCGGCGGAGGGGCCAACGTTCATGCGCAGGTGCATCTCGACGCGCATCTTCAGCACGCGCCAGGCGTAGGCCTCGGGCCCGCCGTCCTGGAGGAGGACGACGGACCAGTTGAGGGCGAGGTGGCCGTACAGGCGTCGTACGACCTGCTGGGCGGCCTTCATGTCGCCCAGCACGGTGGCGGCGTAGCGCAGCTGGGGGCGGGCGTACATGCGGTAGAAGGCGTCCAGGTCGGACGGCATCTCGTAGTGGATGCCCTGCAAGGTGTTCAGTTCCTTGGTCGGGGTGGGGAGGGTGTAGGGGGTGTTGCTGTCTTCGGGGACGGCCATCGTCATGCCTCCTCATCCCGGGCGGGCACCGCGGCCAGGGCCTCGGTGGCCGCGGGGCGGGCCGGCTGCGTACTGAGCAGCTCGGCGACGCCGACCCGGGCGCTGGCGCGCAGCAGCCGGCGCAGTCCCGCGACGGTGTCGGGGAGGAAGACGCGCACGGCGGTGGCGGCCGCCAGCAGCACGAACAGATCGTTCACGGTCATCGGGACCCTGGTCCTCTCCTGCCAACGCAGCGTCAACTCGCCTGACACAAAGGGGAGATGACGTTGCGGAGGACGCCGCTCTGGGTCCTCGGATGCAGGATTTCTGATGAGAGGGGCCAAACGCGCATGCCCTTCCCGACCAAATTTTGACTGCTCGTGATCACCCCGCCACGCACAGGCATAGACCACAGCATTAAGTTACCGCTCAGGCACCAGACGTGACCTGCGGGAACGCATGCCACACGCCCGCCGGAAGGGGCTGCTCCCGTCCAACCGGACATCCTGTCGATCCCTCGAACTTGTGATGGGCATCACAGGGTTGGAACGTTTCGTGAACTGAACAATTGGCGCGCCATGCCCGTACAAGAGCGGGCGGGCCGTGTCACCGGCGCACCGGGCACCACGGACGCACGACCCCGCGTCAGCACCCCTCACGACCAGGACGCGGCTCCATCCAGAACGGAACGGTCGCCCCCAAAAAAAACACCCCTCCGCTCGGCGCCGGGCTCGGACACGCCGTCTGCAGGGGCCGGGTCAGACGTGCGTTACGAAACCCTGCATCGGCTCGTCTGCCCCAACTGACTTGCAGCAGTACCGCTCTTGACGCTCAGCCAGGCGGCAGGGGCGCCGAGTCTGCGGGACATCCGGGACCATTCAGGTAACCCGCTCGCCCTGCCTATCAGCAGCGCCGCCCGCATCGTCAACCGTGACGCGGTCCCCGCCGACGAGCAGCAACTGAAGGCGTTCCTGGCCGGCTGCGGCGTCCCGCCCGACAAGCACGCCGCCTGGACAGCCGCGTTCGCCAAAGCCACCGAAACGCACGAACTGCCGCAAGAACCCGCTACTGCTGACCGCCCCGTCGAGCGGCGCCTGCTGCACATGGCGTCCGCCCGCGCGGGCGGGCCGGGCACGCGGACCAACAGCCAGGCATGGAGGCGGCTGGCAGAACTGCTGCCGCCCGCAGCGCTGGACGAGGCCGTCGCACTCGGTATGCACAGCTACCTGGCATCACAAGCCTCCCTCAACGGGAAGAGCCCCAACGCTCCACTCGCCTGGCAGCCGGACCTGTTCACGACGCACGACGGCCAGTACATCGCGGTCGAGGTGAAGACCCTCTCCAGCCGGGGCCGCGGCGGCCCCACAGCCGGCGGGAGTGCGAACAAGCCCCGCACACCGGCCGGAGGAGCCCCGCCCACCGCACGGGAGCGGGTACAGCGTCCCCGGCTGGCCACACACCGGCTGACGGCCGCCCGCTGACCGTCCACGAGGTCAGAGGAAACACCTCAGGCGGTCACAGAACAGGACGCCCGCTGGGCAGTGTGCGCTGCGGTGAACACGGCCCAGCGGGCGGGAGAGCACGGGCAGCCGGGCACGGGCGCGCGGGCCTGGGACGGCCCGGATCCGGGCGCTTGTGACTGAGTGCTTCAGTTGTCGGGTTGAGCGCAGCCTCCGATCGATGGCCCTCGGGCGGGCCCATGTGCCTTCACTGCCACAATGTGTGACGGTCGGACATTGGGAGGGACGTGGACGACGAGGCCCCCGCCCCGCCCGTCGGTCCCTGCGGATCACCCGGCTCAACGTCGACATCGACGGAACCGGCACCTCACCACCGGCAGCCACCAGCCGACGCCTCAACTCAGAGGCATTGCCCCCCGCCTCGCCCAGCAGTTCCCACACCTCGTCCGACACCACGTATCCTGCCGGACCGGCGCCTCCGCCCGCCCCGGCGCCTTCGCCCGCTCCAGCCAGCGCCAGACCGTACGCTCCGAAACACCCACCGTCTCAGCGACCGCACGCACATGCCGCGTGGCCAGCTCCCCCGCCTGCCGCCGCTCCAGCAGACGACGCACCACCGACGCCCTCGGCAGCACAGGCCCACGACCGGCCCTTACCTCTTGGTCCACCCCACGCGATCACACCGACCGGGCCCACCTCACCGCATAAGAACTTGCGCACCTGAGACACCATCAGCCGCCATGCGATAAAGCCCCATTACAGCGATCCCACCCATCAACCTCTCGCCTCATGACAGTGTCAGTCCTCCCTTCAACACCCCACTGACCAGCACCAATGAACCAACCACCCGACCACCAACCCGACTCTCATCACCACCGACTCCAAACCGAGAGGCCGCATGGAGACGGTGCGTTTCTCCTTGACCTGAACCGAGGTCAAGGAGAAACGCGCCGGGTGGATGCGCGGCCCCACTCCCGTCGATGGCGTCCACTTCCACCCGGTGGGTCGGTGCACCGCACCGGGTGCGCACCATCGGGTTCACTCAGTGGCCGGCCTCCCGGCCTCGGTGCGGTCCGGGTTGTTGTGGCCGGTGCGCCTGCTGGTCGTCCGGGTGCGGCGGCTTGGCGTCGCGGCGCACGTAGCGGTTCATCGTGGTGTGGGCCCGGTCGGCCGCCTCGGTGAACGCGTCCTGGAGGTGGCGCAGGCGTTCGTCGGTGAGATCGAGGGCTTCCACGTCCGTGCGGGATTCCCGCAGGGCCCGCAACGCCTTCAGGTCCATCGCCTCGCGGCGGCCGGGCTCCTGCTCCTGGTCGTCGTGCTCGGGGTCGGCCGGCCCGGGTGGGGGCAGCTGCTCGGGCATCGCTGCCTGCTGGTGGGCGACGACTCGTACGCCCGGCCCCGCACGGCGGTGGTGGTGCGCAGCTCCTCCCGCACCACGGCACCGGCGAGGACGGCCCGCTCGTGCTGGAGCGGGATGCGGGGTATCCCCCACTCCCCCGCGTCCTGGCCTGGGGGCCGGAGCGCAGCCGGCTCACCGGGATCGGCTGGGGGTTGCCGGTCCGGATCGGGCGCAGGAGTGGGTGGGCGGCGGCGGGCGGGAAGGTCGGCCAGGGGCCACCGTGCTGTAGAGGCGGTAGTCCGCCAGCAGGCCGATGGTGGTCTTCGGCTCGCTGGTGTCCAGGCAGTGGGTGGAGATGGCGGCGGCCACGATCTCCTCGTCCAGGCCGGGGTCGCGGCGGCGGCCACGCAGGACCAGGGCGAGATGGCGGCGGGCTTCGGCGAGCAGGTGCCGGCGGTGGAAACGGCCGCCGTCGTTCATCACGAACACCGTCGCGGTCACGTCGGCGGCCGCCAGGGCGACGTCGACCACGGCCGCGACGCGGGCCCGGATCGCCACGGCTGCGGCGCAGGCGTGCTCGAGGAGAGAGGTGATGACGTCGGCGGCCACCTTGGAGGTGAGGATCGCGCTCACCTTCCATCAGACGCGCAGCTGCGCGAGCGGCTGGGTCTTCCGCTTGGGCGGACGGGTCTTGCGGACGGCGATCTGGTTCATCTTCGCGCGGGCCCGCTCGGAGACCACGGGCAGGAACCGCGGCTCGCCGTCGTCGACGACGGCGGTGACATACTCGTGCTCCAGACTCTTCCAGGCAGGCGACGATCTGGTCGCTGCGCCGGGAGGTCCAGCGGATCAGCTCGTGCGGCACCCCGGCGATCTCCATCACGGGGCGGCGCCCCGGGGTGACGGTGCGCGGCTCGGTCGCCAGCCCCAGCGTCTCGCAGACCTCAGCGGCCACCAGCTCGTTGTAGAGCGCGGAGGCCGCGACCGTGTTCTGGTGCAGGGCCGTGGTGTGGATCGAGCCCCACTTCCCGTCCAGGCGCTGCCCCTTCACGCTCAGAAGCAATGGTCGTGGAGCAAGGGCCGGCCAGAGCGCGCCTCGTAGTGGCGGAAGCGCGCGGCGACCAGACCGCCGGGCGGCCGTACCCGGTAGATGCCGTCCTTGCCGTACCGGATCACCGCGACCTCGTCCTCGATCCATTCCGGCACCCGCTCGATCGCCCGCTCGTGCGCGGCCTCGATCGCCAGACGGGTCTCCTCGTCCCCGAACGCCCACAGGAGGTAGATCGTCGGCTGCGGCCGGAACACGAAGTCGACGCCCGTGACCGTGACCCGGCGTCCGAGGGCGCCGGCCTTGAACGCCTTCTTCGCCGAGTCACCCGCGGCGAGCCGGCCGGCCTCGATCCGGTCCGCGTACGGGTGGCGGCCCCGCTCGCCGGACAGGTTCCGCATCTGCGCCTCGGTGACCTTCTCACCCGGCGCCAGTCCGAGCGCGGCGAGCCCCCGGCCCATCCAGCGACCGACCGGGACGCCGGCTTGCTCCTGGGCGGCGCGCAGCGGCGTGCGCGCCGGGCGGCGGCCGTCGCCGACGACGGTCTCGCGCAGGTAGTAGCGGTCCACGAGAACCCCACGAGTTTCTGATCAATACAAAGATTTCCCTTTTCTCGAGCCACGCCATGTGAGGAAAGTCAGCACGACCGACGCGCAGGCGCCGACGACTCCGAGGGTGAACGCAACCGCCTTATTTATTCCGTCTGCCGTGAACCCGGTCACCAGCATGGCGATGCTGGCCACATAGCCCACTGCAATGAATATCTGAAACTTCACCTTCATACTCACAAACATTTCCTATCTTCCAGCGGAATACTCAGAACTCAACCTTCGAGGATGCGGCTGCCGCATCGAGTCACCAGTCGCCCTGGTGCCACGACGCGGCAGAACCTGAATTGACCGCTCGCACGCCAGCCTGTGCTTACACGATCAATTCCCCACCGAAGTATCCGATGGCTCCTCCCGTGACGCAGCCAACCGCTCCTGCTGCGACACCCCCCACGCCACCGCCCAGCACGGTGCCCGCGGTTATGAAGCCCGACTGTGCGGCTGCCTGAATACCCGAATAGCAACCGCTCAGCGCTCCGAAAACGCTACTGCCCGTGTCGAGGAACTCATCCAGGCTGAAGAGCCCGGTGGGGTCGGTTCGGTTGACGGGGTCGCCTTCGGCGTACAGGTAGCGATTGTTTTCCTGTCCGCTGGGGTCGGGCTGGGTGAATCGGCCGAGGGTGGGGTCGTAGTAGCGGTGGCCCATCTTGTACAGGCCGGTCGGGTCGGCGTACGCGCCCGCGTAGCGGTACGGCTGGGGGACGGACTCCGTCGGCGTCGTGCGCGGCAGGCCGGTGGGGCTGTACGCGTAGGTGTGGGTGCGCTTGCCGGTGGCGTCGGCGAGGCCGAGGACGTTGCCGGTGGCGTCGGTGAGGTAGTAGTAGGACTTCCCCCCAGTCGTCATGGAGTTCAGCGTGCCCGCGGGTTCGCGGATGAATCCGGTGTCGACGCCGTTGGTGGTGGTGGAGGCGAGGCCCAGGGCGGTGTGGTGGAACCACGTGTCGCCGAGCTTGGTGCGTTCGGCGTTGGTGGTGCCGGCGTGGACCAGGTCGTAGCTCTTGCCGCCCGCGGTGATGCCGGCCAACTGGCTGGAGTCGGTCCAGGTCTCACCGGTGCGCGGCGTGTTGCCTGCGGCGGCGGTCTCGTTTCCGAGCTTGTCGTAGGACCAGCCTGCGGTGGAGCCGTTCTTCGCGGTCAACTCGCTCGCGTCGTTGTAGGTGTACCTCGTGCCGCCGGGGCAGGTGTTCTTGCTGCCGTCCCGGCTCTTGAGGTTGCCGGCGTCGTCCCAGCAGTACAGCCACGACGCCCTCCGCGCACCCGCGGCGTCGGCCTCCAGGGCGTAGCGGAGACGGTCCTGGGAGTCGTAGTCGTAGGTGGTGGTGTAGTTGGTGAGGTTGTCGGTGCGGGTGCGGATCTTGGTGGTGTCCTTGCCCGCGGTGTTCTTGTAGCTGTAGGCGAGGTCGATGAAGGTCTGGGTGCCGGAGGTGGTCTTGATCCGCTGGGGGCGGCCGTTGTCGTCGATGGTGACGGACTGGGTGGTGCCGCCGGGATAGACGGTCTTGGTGCGCTTGTCGTTGTTGTTGTAGCCGAAGTCGGTCTTCTTGCCGTCCGGCGCGGTCAGGTGGTCGAGGCGGCCGGCCTTGTCCCAGGTGTAGTCGGTCGTGCCGGTCGGGTCGGTGTAGTGGTCGACGTCGCCGCCGGGGGTGTAGGCGAGCGCGGTCTGGGCGCCGTTCTGCAGCGTGCGCACGCTCTCGCGGTTGAGCTTGTCGTACGCCCACTTCGTGGTGCCGGAGGCGTCCGTGCGGGTCTTGACGTTGCCGTCGCCGTCGTAGGAGTAGGTGACGGTGAAGTTGGTCGAGGAGACCTCGCGCACGCGGTCGCGGGAGTCGTAGCCGTAGACGGCGGTGATGCCGCGGCCGTCCTTGACCGTCTCCACCCGGCCCAGCGCGTCGTACGTGTACGTGGTCTCCCCCAGCGGTGCCGGCGGCTTCACCTTGACCAGGTTGCCGTGACCGTCGTAGGTGAACGAGGTGACCTTGCCGTTGCCGTCCTTGGCGGTGCAGCGCTGGCCTTCGAACCCTCCGCAGGTCGGGGTGTCCTTGTTGTAGGTGTACTCACGGGTCGCGCCAGCGGTGCCTGTAGTGGTGACCGACAGGGTGTTGCCGTTCGTGTCGTACTTGAAGGAGTCCTTGCGGCCGTTGGCGCCGGTCATGTCGCTGGGCAGGTCGGTGCCCGCGATCGTCTGGTACGCCGACACGGACGCCGTTGCGCCCATCGGCAGCTTCTGGGAGACGGGGTTGTTGCGGGCGTCCCAGCCGTAGGTGGTGGTGTTGCCGCCCGTGCCGTCCGCGCCGGTGCCCATCGCGTCGATCGCGGTCTGGGTGAGGTGGTTCTTGTACGTGGAGTGGCGGGAGTGGCCGAGCGGGTCGGTGACCTTGGTGACCTCACCGTCCGCGTTGTGCGTGTAGACCGTCTCGTCACCGTCCGGGTCCGTCACCGTCGTCGTACCCGCGTCCGACGGGGTGGCCGCGCTGTAGTCGTAGCGCCAGGTCGGCCCCGTGTGACCGCTGCCCGACGTGCCGGTGACCCGTTGCATGGAAGTGACGCGGTTGTGGGCATCGTAGGTGAACAGGGTGACCGTGCCCTCGGGCGTGGTCACCTTCGTCACCCGGCGGGAGGAGTCGTGCTCGTAGGCGGTGGCCTTGCCGGCGGTGTCGGTGACCCTGGCGAGATTGCCGGCCTCGTCGAGGTCGAGGACGGCGGTGCGGCCGGTGTGGTCCTTGGCCTGCCACTGGCTCGCGTCCGTCTTGACCAGGTCGATCCAGCGTCCGGAGCGGGTCTCGGTGAGCTTGAAGCCCTTGTGCTCGGCGCCTTCGTCGTGCTGGTCGACGGTGATCGTGCCGTCGTTCTTGTCCGTCACCTTGGTGAGGGTGCCGTGCTCGTTGTAGGTGTCCCTGGTGCCGGACTTGCGGTCGGTGAGGGTGTAGGTGCCGTCCGCGTTCCTCTTCAGATCCTTCGAGTAGCCCGTCGGCGTCGTGTAGGTGCCGTCCGCGTTCGCGGTGAAGCGCAGCAGGCTGCCGGTGGCGTCGAAGACGTCCACCTCACCGTCGTTGATCTGCAGGTAGCGCTCGTATCCCTGCCACCAGCGCTGCGACACCTTCCCCCACGGCGCCTCGAGGGAGTTGTAGGTGCGGGTGAGCTGGAGCTTACGGCCGACACCGGCGATATCGAAGTCCGTGGCGGCGAGCATCAGGTTGCCGTTGGAGACGTTCACCCGCGCGACCAGGGCATCGTTCAGGCGGGTGTCGAGGATCTGGTGCCAGGGCACTTCGCCCTGCCCCTCGGGCAGGTAGCTGGCGGCCGCCGCGGCGTCCGCGGCAGCCGCCGAGCGGGATGGGGAGCTCTTGGCAGGCTCCTCTCCCGTAGCGCGGGCCTTCTGCGCCGCCCGCCAGGCCGCGACCTCCGCCGACGGTCTCGCCTCCGCCTCCGACTCCGGCGCCTTGACCGGGCCGGCCGGCGTCGCGGGAGCCTCGACCTTCGTCGGCTTCGTCCACGGACTCTCCGGCTCCGGCAGCCTGGGCTTCGGACCGGCCGCCAGGCCGGGCGCGGCCGCGATCACCACGGCGGCCGAGGTGATCGCCGAGACCAGAGCGGTTCTGTGTGTTCTCCGGGCACGCCGAAACGGCGTGCGCGCAGCACGCGAGTGCATCAGCTTCCCCCCACAGGAAGTCAGACGGGCAGTCAGAACAGGTGACTCAGGTGGCCACCAGCGGCACACAAGCTGTCACAAGAAACCCACAAACCGGCACGGCGTCCCCTCGAACGCCTGCTGCATGCGCGCCGGAATGAGCCCCGCCGCTTCAGCGCGGCAAATCAGAGCTTTACCACCTCAACCGCCATGCGGTGCGGGCGGAATTGATGGTTCTGTTATCGATCTCGACTGCCACTTTGACCGAGCAGCTGCGACCTGGGCCTTCCTCATAGAACAAACGGTCAGCGACCAGCCGCTTCCGGCCAGGTTCAGGCCTGCCCCCTGCGCTGTCGGGCGGCGCTCACCGATCAACGTTGCCGGTCATGGGCGCAAGGCCCTGGCCAGGCAAGTTGTCTCAGACCATATGGCGGGTGTGAGGCATCGCTACGCATGCGGCTTCACGGAATGCACACTTTCTCCGTCCTGCATGCGTGGTCCCCCAGCCCGCGGCAACCACCCCTGCTGTTGAAGGACGTTCCCCGATGAACGCTCTGGGCAGACGCATGCCCTGCTCCAGCCCCACCCGCCGCCACTCCCCCACCACACCCTGGATCACCCGCGCCGTCCAGCGGACCGGACGCCTGCTGTGCTGGACCCTCGCCGCCGGCATGACCACCGCCGCACTCGACCTCGCCCTCGCCCCTCGAGCACCATGGTGGTCCTGCGTGTGGCCGCTGCCCTGGTACCTCACCAGCCTCGCCGTCCCGGCCTGGGCTATGCTCCGCGCCCGCGAGAAGGCCATACAGCCCCCTCCTGAGGAGGACACCATCCCCGAAGACTGGGACCGGGCAGCGTAGAGACGGCCACCCCTGCACATGAGACCGGGCCGGGGGGCCCACCGACCGCAGGGGCACCGGGGCAGCCGACGATGGCAGGGGGCCGGCCGGGCGCCCGGAGCGGGGGCACCACCCGGCTCCCCTGACGACCGACCCCGGCGGATGCCGGCCTCCTCGCCCACCCCCATCACGGCCACGTCGAGGTCGGTCCCGGTATGACCATTGCACTCACACGGGCGGCGCACTCGACGACCGATGACCGCGCCCCGTCGCCGGCCGCAATCAACGGCACATGGTCACCTCTGTGCTACGCGCCTGGTCGCCGCGCTCCTCGCTGCCCTGTCCATCACCTCGTCCACGCCACCCACCCACGCCGGAGGTCGCCTTCGTAGGCGTGGGCTGTGCCGAGGGGGCGTCCGCCGCCCTCCCCTGGCGGGGAGGGGTGTCGCGGCGAGTCTCGATGTCCCGGCGGGTCCAGCGGCAGAGGCTGTAGACGGTTGCGTCTCGTGGGAGGTAGCCCTGGCTGGCGTAGGCGCGGACGGTGCTGGGTGTCACTCCGAGCAGGGCTGCGGCTTCCTCGTCGTTGAGTGGATCGTTGGGGTGTGACTCGGTGGGCAGCGGGGGATGGGCTGCCCGTTGAGGAAAGCGTGCGCCTGGGCCTGGTCGTAGACGGGTACGCGGCGCGGCCCCAAGCCGTGCCACGGGTGGGTTGAGGGTGAGAAGCCCATGACCGAAGAGATCGAGAGCGCCGACAAGGTCGGCAGCGTGAACCGGTACGCGGAGATGGTGGCCGAGCTGCGGAAACTGGTGGAGACCGCCGCCGGATCCAGTTCACGGTCGGCGACTACGCACTCAAAGACGAGCCGATGCGCGAGGCCGGCGGCCAGGAGCGGAGCGACGCGCTGTTCAGGGTCAAGGACTCGTTGTTCCGCCTGGCCGAGACATCGGGCTGTCCTACGCGATGGTGGACAAGGCCCGGTGGACCGCGTCGAAGTGGCCGAAGGAGCGGCGGGTTCCAGGAGTGTCGTTCACGGTCCACAACATCCTTGCGGCCATCGCCGACGACGAGGAACGGTTCACCACCATCCTCAACCTGCCTGAGGGTAAGTCCCGTTGGACGCCGGACTCGGCCAACCGGCGGGTCGGACGCCAAGTCGTCAAGCCCGTCACCCCGCAGGAGAAGGTCAGCGCGATCCACTCGCTCGCCAAGGACGACGGGGTCGCGGGACGTGTCACCGGCGACCTGCTGCGGCGGCCGGAGGTCGTCGCGCAGGTCAAGGACGAGGACAAGGTCCGGGTCGTGGAGGAACTGACCCGCGAGGACCAGGTCGCGGCCAAGTCAGCCCAATTCTCGCACCACGACGACTTCATCAGCGCAACCGGCAACATCGATACCGGTGTCCTGTTGCCCAGAAATCCCAGGTCGCGCTGCCGGACGACATAGCCGGAGTCTTCCTGCGTCCACCAAGCCGGCACGCTCTGCTCGACGGTCTGTAGTGTGCGGCAATGACAAGAAGCGAGCGGCTCGCGGAGCAGTTGGACTGGTACTGGCGCAAGAACCTGCGGCCACGGCTGGACGGTCTTACCGACGAGGAGTACTTCTGGGAGCCGGTGCGCTGCTGCTGGAGCATCCGCCCACGTGGCACGTCAGCCGCACCGATGTCGGCGGGTTCAGGGGAGTGGACAATGGACTTCGCGTCCCCTGCCCCGGAGCCGGCGCCGGCGCCGGTGACCACGATTGCCTGGCGGCTGGCGCACATCATCGTTTCGTGCCTGGCCTGTCGGGTCGAATGGTACTTCGACGGCCAGGGCTTCGACGCCGAGACGTTCACCTACGCGGGGACCGCTGACGAGGCGCTAAAACAACTCGATGAGATGTACGGGAGATGGAACGCGGGGGTCCGAGAACTCTCGGACGCCGACCTAGACAATCCGCCCGCGATGAGTCCCGAGCCGTTTCCCATGGAAAACAGGGTCCTGCACGTCAACAGGGAGCTGATCCATCACGGCGCCGAAATTTCCCTGCTGCGCGACCTCTACCGCCGGCAGGACGGAGCCTCACGGCACCGAATATGAGCCGGGTGTGGTGCTAAGCAGCAGTCGACCAACCGCCCCCGCCACCCAAACCCCGCCGTTCGAACTCTGAGCTGGGCAAACGCCCAGACGCCGCAGGTAGTCATGTCATGCCCAGCTCAGAAACAGGCAATGAGAGAAAGGCCCGTTCATGGGGCTCCTGTCCGAGTACAGCGTCAACGCCGTTCCAGGCCGCCGCTTCATCGAGGTGTATGACGCCGACGCCTACCTCGACGACGAAGCCGCCATGGGCGCCGCACGCCGGCAGGTGGTGGCCGGCAACGGCTACCACCTGTACCTCTACAGCCTTCAGGCCGACATCCCCGCCCAGGTCGACATCCGCATCTGGGACGCACCTCCCCCTGCTCCGGGTGACGTCGAAGGCCACGCCGCCATCACCCTCGAGTCCGAGACCGGAGCCCTGGTCGTCAACCAGCTCAGCTACGGTCCCGCCGGGGACATGACCCTGCCCCGCCCAGGCGTGTACCGGGGAACCGCCTGGTGGACCGGCCGCCAGGCCATGGGCAGTTATCACAAAGCGACGCTGCGCGATCTGGCCGCATCCGGGCCGGAAGCCCGCCTTCCGGACGACTGGCGGCACACCCCCCATACAGAACGATACGTCCTCGATCTGGCCTGGGAAAGCGACCCGTCCCCGCTCGACGTCGAAGACGACTGATGATCCTGCGAACGGAACTGCGGACGTCGCGGCATCCGACCCCGCCTGCAACCGTCCCCTGCGCAGCGAGCCCTCAGGGGATCGATTTCCGCGCCGCTGCGCGCCGGAGCATCTCGAGTGACAAGCGTTTCGACCGCGACCCGTGCCCCGTAGTCGGGTACCGGCTTCGGTCGCCGGCCACGGCGGCCGGAAGACCGCGGCTGGCGGCTGCCGCTTGACCAACTCCACGCACTCACCACGGGGAGCAGTTCGGCTCGTCCAATGGTCAGCTGCGGCCACGTCGGGGCTGGAGTCCGGTATGACCATTGCACTCACACGGACGGCGCACTCGGCGAACCGATGATCGCGCCCCGTCGCTGGCCGCTATAACGGTGCTTGCTCACTTCTGTACTGCACGGCCTGGCCGCCGCGTTCCTCGCCGTCCTGCCCGTCGCGACCGAGTCCCGTGAAGGATATGACCGCGATGCCTTCCGCCATTGGAACAGCGGCGCCGATCCGTCCGACGGCTGCTCCACCCGCAACGAAATTCTCATCGCCGAGGCCGTCGAACTTCCTACGGTCGGGCCCCGATGCCGACTGTCGGGCGGAAGCTGGTGGTCTTACTACGACCAGGTATCGGTGGCCTCCGCCTCCGGCCTGGAGACCGACCACATGGTGCCTCTGGCCGAGAGCTGCGACAGCGGCGCCGCCTCGTGGACGGCCCAGCGGCGTGAGGCGTACGCCAACGACCAGGGTGCGGCTGCGTCGTTGGTAACTGTCACGACCCGCTCGAACCGGTCCAAGGCCGATCAGGACCCGGCCCAGTAATGCCGGCGACCGCCGAGGCGCACTGCCGGTACATCGCCGAGTGGGTCGGCACGAAGCTGCGCTGGCGCCTGACGGCGGATTCGACCGGGCTCGTGAACTGCGTGGAGGGCCCAGCCCGGTTGCCGCCGGGCTGGGTCTCTCTGCATCGCCTGGAGCTACCCTCAGCCGACACATAGAGCATTGCCACCTTTGAGCCGCATATCACCTGAAACTGCAGGTCAGAGCGTTGCTCACCTCACTCTATAGCATCCGTGGATGCGCATCCGGCCGGGCTTGGGCGAGGAGTCGTTCCCAGGTGCGCGTGCATCCTCCGTGCCGTTGGGCCAGGGATGCCGCGATGGAATGGCGGAGGGACTCGGCGGTGGCCTGGAGGGCTTCGGTGGCGGTGCGCAGGCGGGGGGCGCCTTCATAGGGGTGAGCTTTGCGGGGACCCGTTGCAGCGCCTGGCGGGCGTCCGCCTCCTCGACCCAGTCCGGGTGGGTTGGCGCGGCGCTCGGTGATGTCGCGGCGGGTCCAGACACGAACGCTGTAGACGGTCGTGCCGGGGGAGGTAGCCCTGCGTGGCGTAAGCGCGGACGGTGCTGGCGGTGATGCCGAGTTCGGCGCCTCCTGGTCGTTGAGGAGGTCGTCGGAGTGTTCGCCGGCGGGCAGTTCGGGGAGGCGGTGACCGGCGAGGTAGGCGGTAGCTTGGGCGCGGTCGTAGAGCAGGATGCGGCTGTGGGGGAAGAGGCTGGGTTACGCGTTGTCGGAAGGCGGGGGCGTCACGGCGCCGCCAGGTGGCGATGGGCACGTTGGCCAGCTGGGCGATGTCGGCCTCGTTGATGCCTGGCCAGTTGCGGGGGATCACGGTGTGGGTCCTTCGCGCTCTGGAGTGCTGGGCGGGCTTTGTAGGCTGGTGTGCGTCCTTGCGGCGGTTCCGTCGGTGGATATTGGTTAGGGGCCGCGCGGGACGCCGTCCTCAAGCAGGCCGGCTCCGAGCGGATCGAGGCCCGCGCTGCGGCTGCTCATCGAGGACCAGGCGGTGCGCGCTGCGGCTGACGAGATGGTCACGTTGACGTACGCGCTGCGCGACGCGTAAGCCATCAGCGAGCATCTGGCCGCTGCCCGCGAGGCTGCGAAGGTCGCCCACGACACCTCGACACCGCTGCCGGCTACCTCAGCCGGACCGCCTGACCCGTGTGCTGCCGGGGCCGCCGACCCGGAATGTCATCGCTCTCTGGCGACCTCGGTCACCACAGCCGCCCCCTCTCGCACCCACGCACCGGAATGGAGTTCCCCATGGAGCAGCAGTCGACGGCCCTCGCCCGGATCAGCAGCGTCGAGACGGCGGCCGAACGAACCGCAGGCACCACCGGCAAGGGCCTGGCCGTGCTCGCCCCGGCGGCGGCCGCCGCGCTCAACCTGCTCGCCGACGCTGTCCGGCGCGGAGGTGCCGACCACGACGACATCGTCCAGGCCCTCAAGGCCGCCGGTGTCCACGAGGCATTCGCCAGCGTCTTCGACACCGCCTCCGAGCGAGTCATGGAGTCCGCCGCCGACCCGTACGACTTCGGCGAGCGGCTGCACGCCGACAACCTCGCCGGGGCCGCGGGCGACGTCCGGCGTGCCTTCAAATGGCTCTAGAACCCAGCCCAGCACCCGCCCCTGCCCCTGCCCCTGGAAGGCCGCCGATGACCACCGACCCCGTCCCCGACCTCACCATCCCGCTCTCCACCGACGACGCCCAGGCGCTGGGCGACGACGTCGGGCAGCACGCCATGCTGCTCGGCACCGTCATGCGCGGCCTCGCGCAGCTGCGCGCCGGCGGGACGAGCACCGACGACTTGGCCACGACCATCACGGTGACCACGGGACTGCTCAATCGCCTGGAAGGCGTCCGGGACGCGACCGCACGCCAGCACGCCGCGCAGGGCGGCTCGTACGGCGCGCTGGCGAGCTCCATGGGCGTCACCCGGGCCACCGCCCAGTCCCGCCACGACACTCTGCTGAAGAAGGACCCGAGCGAGATGGAGAAGTGGGCCACGGGCAGCGGCGCTGTGCAGCAGACCGACGACAGGTCGCTGCACGGCGCCGCTGCGTTGCAGCACGCGGCCTGCTGCACGGGCAGCACCCGCGTGCCGCCCGGGCGCCGGTCGCGCAGCGTCCGCGCCCGGCTGCTCCGGCGCGGCCACCGAGCAGCACCGCGCGCTGCAACGTGCAGCGGGATGCAGCAGCGCCCCGGACCACCTGATGGTCCGGGGCGCTGCATGGGTGCTCGGGAGGCCCCTACGCCTCAACGTACGCGACGATCGTGATCTGCCGAAGGGCCGTGACGTAGTAGATGACGCGGCCCCCGTCGATGTCGTCGACGTAGTCGCGCAGCAGGGTGTCAGGTACCGGCGTGCCCAGCTCGAGGTTGACGCTGATCGCGACGAACGCGCGGTCCAGACGGTGTGTCTCGGTCGCCGTCAGTTTCGCCAGCTGACTCAGGGCGGGCTCCACCAGGACGACCTGGGAGCGGCGCGGCCTCATGCTCAGGCAACACGGGGCTGCTCACCGGTGAGGCGCTCCAGGTGGGCGTCGCGGGCTTCCTCCCACAGCACACCGGACTCCGCGGCCGGGTAGCCGTGCTCCGCGATGTCCTCGATGACCGAGGCGAGGAGGTCGACCCGGGCGCGTTGGTCGGCCGCGTAGGCGCGGACGGACGCGGCGGCGTTCTCATCGAGGGGCTGGCGGTCGGGAGCGGGCGCGGGGGCCGGCTGCTCGCTCATCCGGGGCTCCTGGGCTGTCATCTGGCGTGTGCCACCACCGTATCGCCGAGGCGGGGCGCTCCGGGACGGTACGGGCATAACCCCGCCTGGTGACACAGATGACACAGATGACACAGCTGAACAGTGGCACAGACGGTCCCGACGACCTGGGGAAACGATGGGTTGATGACACAGGTCCATTGTTCACCCGTGGCTGTTCAGGTGCTGGGGCTTCGTGTTTCACTGAAGATCCACCAACTTCGAATCCGCAGGTCACTGGGGTTGGTGTGGGTTGGCGAGCGTGGACTCGTGCTGGTCGAGGGCGCTTGTCGTAGTTGAAGATCGTCCGGCAGGGGCGACTTCGGTGCGGGTTAGCACGAGCAAGGCCCGCAGCAGCGTGGTCGCGTGGTGGGGCGAGATCCGCAGCTTGGTGAGGATGCGCCAGTTCTTGAGGTGGGCGAAGGCGTGCTCGCAGACCGCGCGGACGGACGCGATCAGCTCGTTGACCTGCCTCTTCGCCAAGGTGAGGGGCTTGATGCGGGCGGCCTTGTAACCGGTGATGACCACGGGATTGTCCGGAACGGTGTCCAGACCGACGAAGCCGAGGTCGCCGATCGCGTCCAACTCGTGGGCATGCAGGTGCTCGACGAGTTTGTTGTAGCGGGCGGTGGTGATCTCCGAGGAGCGTCCCGGCGGGCCGCCGACAGCCACAGCAGCCGGCCCCTGTCGTCGGTGAGCGCGAGGAAGAGCAGACCGTGAGCCTTATGTTTCCCGCTGTAGTGGCGGCGGTTGTCCTTCCCGGTGCGGAGTCGGGTGCGGATCAGGGTGCCGTCCAGCAGGACGACGTGGACCCGACACTTCGCCGTCACCACCTCACTACGGTGCGGCTCCTATCACCGATCGGCCCGCGAGCTGCAGCCGCAAGACCCTGAATAGTTGCAGGTGCAGCCGGCGGCAGCGACCTTCCATACTGAGGACTTCCACGGGCAGTCCCTGATCGGCCCCGGGAGCAACACGACCTCTTGCCGGTGGTCCGCAAACTGCCACGGCCGCCCGAATCCCAGAAAGAAAACCGGAAGGCAACCACATGCGATTTGCACGGCTGTTCGCGGGAACCACAGCCACCATCACGGCCGCAATCGGACTCAGCCTGGCAACTGCCGGACCAGCCTCAGCCACCGACGGCAGCTGGCGTGCCTACGGCAACACAAACCCGATCACCTCCAGCTCCAGCACGTGGAAATGCGCCAGCACCGTAAGGCTCGACACCAACGTCGGCGCACAGGTCTGCGTGATCAGGTCAGCAAGCGGCGGTTCCGTACAAGGCGCGGTGATAGTACGTAACAACCAAGACAACCTCTATCGCGTCTCGGCCACCGTCAGCCTGTACAACTCCGCCGGCGTCTGGCAGGGCACCACCTGGTCCTGCCCCAAGTCAGGAGTCGGGGCGAACTCCTGGTCCGTGTGCTTCGGAGAGACTGTCACCACGAGTGCCTTGAGGTACGCGCAGGCAGCCGCCACCGGCGACGAAGACACCGAAAGCCTTGGCAGGACACAGCTCATCTGAACCCAGTCGACGAGAACGCCCTGGCCACCCCGAGCTCTCGGGATGGCCAACACTCCGCAAACCTTCGGCGTCCGGCCGTACGTCGGATTCTCGATCGGATCAGCGGTACGGTCATCGCGGGCTTCGGCCTCCGGCTTACCCTCGGCTGCTGATCGTCCTCCTCGTCCAGCCTGGTACGCAGGGCGGCGATATGGGCGGACACTTCGGCGATCTCCGTCATCCCGCGAGCCTACGAACCCGCCCGAGCCAGCGACCTGGAAACGGCCAGGCAAAGACGCAGGGCTACCGCCCACGACCAGCCCGAGCAGCACCCTCAACGATCACACCAGCCCCCTCGACCAGCACACACCAAGATGGCAGAGGTTCACTGACGCGAGGGTGTGAGCGGAGCGTGATGACCCTGTCCTGTGACAGTGAACCTGGACCGTTTGCCATCGAAGCCGGACCGGTCCCGCCGCTGGTCAGTGTGTTGCCTGATGGCGCGGCGCGCGGGAGCTCATCCGTGTTCTTCGGCGTAACGGACGAGTGCCCATGCGCTTGCCGCCCATAGATGGATCCGTGTGGCACCGGCCTCGTCCGGGCTCTGTTCGGCGGCGCGGACGACGTAGTGCACCGGCCCCGCGGTGTACGTCGTGACGGTAACATCCCCCCAGTTGCCACCGAGAGCGGTCATCGCGGCTCTCAACGCGGGCCCAGGATCGTCGTCGTCCCCGCTGATAGGTCCCAGCACCGCGTCTGCACCGTCGCTGTCTTCCTGGATGCGGCAATCCGGTTGGCCGACTTCTGCACGAATTCGCTCAGCGAACCGGACGGCCGCCCCCGCTACGGGAGCTTCCGCCTCGACCTTCACCGAGACCATCAGTCCCGTCAGGTCACTCACCAGCTTGGAGAGGTCCTCAGCCGCCTCGTCGGACAACCGTATCCCGTCCGCTGGCTCTATGTCCTCCTCGTTGCTCTGCATGAGCACCATTCTCGCCATAGGTGGTCCAACCCCGGTGTCAATCGGTCCAGGTTCGCTGTCACAGGACAGACCCGTCCGGGCCCGCTGGGCCCGGGTGTCACGCTGTCACGTCGATTCGGGCCTGAAGCGAGGCTCGGGGCGCTCCGGGTGTCCTGTGTCATCGTAGCTTGAGCTTGTGTCAACGAATCTTGAGCGCCACCACCGAAGGGCTTCCCCTAAGATCCGGACATTGCCAGGATTCCGTCATGACTGACAGATCTTCGCCCGTGTATCAGGCACGTTACGGCTGGGATCGGCGCACGGCCGGGATCGTGGCGCTCTCCGCTGTCTTCACCGCGGTACTTCTGCTGCCGGACATACCGTTGCTCGGGCAGATACTGGGCTTGCCGCTGTTCGGCGCGGGTGGGCTGTTCATGGCGTACACAGCAATGAGCGGCAAGGTCGCGCTCAGGGTAGACGAGACGGGGGTGCTCCTCGGCGGAAGCCCCGCCAGATATAGGGCTACCACCACTCATGTGCCCTGGGATGACATCACCGGCTTCGTGCTCTGGCGCCAAACCGAGGGCGGCACGTCCCTGCCATACGTCGGAGTCACGCGGCGGAAGGACGCTCCCCCTTTGCCGGGGGATGGCCCGAAGGCGCGCGCTGCCATAAGGCGTCTCGTTCCTGTATCGGCCGACGTCGTACTGTCCTCCCGGGCAGTGAACGGGTGGTGCCTCAACACAGATCAGCTGACCGCAGCCGTCGACCACTTCGCACCCGGTACCCCTGTACAGAACCACCCCTACTGAGTTTTTCGTTAGTTCTGTGGTGTTTGGGGATGAATGGTCAGGCCGGTGTGGGTGAGGAAGGACCACGGGAGTTGCTCGCTGGCGCAGACTCGGTGGATGCCGCGTTCGGCGGCGTCGGCGACATCAGCGAGGTGGTCGCCGGCGAGGTTGGCCAGCTCGCGGGTCTTGATGGCCGACCACAGCAGTTCGACCGGGTTGAGTTCGGGTGCATAGGCCGGCAGCCGCTCAAGCGTCAGCCAGTCCTGCTCGGCCGCCCAGGCCCGCATGCCCCGGCTCCAGTGGGCGGACAGTCCGTCCCATACCAGCACCACCGGCTCACCGGCGTAGAAGGTCTTGATCTGTTCCAGCACATCGATCAGGGAAGTGGTGTCGTAGCTGCCCGGCTTGAGGTGGAAGCACAGCCGCGGGCCGCGTTCGGGGTCGGCGGCGTGGTAGCCCAGCGCGGCGGCCATCGAAGCTCGTTTCCAGTTCAGCCGGTGCCGCAGACTAGGGGTGCGGCCGCGGGGTGCGTAGGTGCGACGCACCTCGGGCAGCAGCGATACGCCTGATTCGTCGAGGAACACGATCCAGGCACGTTTCTTCACCGCCCCTTTTTGATGCGTGGCCACTCGTGGGCGACCCATCGGGCGATCTCGCACTCGTCCCGCTCGACGGCCTGGCGCCTGGGCCGCTGCAGACTCCATCCCAGCCGCCCGGTCAGCAGACGCCATACCGAGGCCCGGGCCAACGTCACCCCGGTCACCCGCTCAACCACCACACCGACCCGTTCCAAGGTCCACAGGTCCGCCTCGAACCCGTGCGCCCGGGCGCCCTGCTCCAGCGCAGTCCGAACCGCTTCGACCTGGACGTCGTCCAGCTTGGGCGGCCGACCGGTAGCCGGACGCCGCCGCAGCGCCTGAGCCCCGCCCTGCTCCCACAGGCGTTTCCACCGGCGCACACTCTCCGGGTGCATCCCCACTGCCCGGGCAACCTCGGATGAAGGACGTCTCTGCTCGAACAACTCGGCCGCGCGCATGCGACGGGCCTCGGCCAACTGCGGCCGCGTCAACGGCAGAACGGAGACATCAGCAACAGCATCCTGCGGCTTGGAAGACACACCATCATGCTCACACCACCGAAGCCCCCACCACCACAGAACTAACGAAAAACTCAGTAAGGGCTGTCCCGCAACGACCTGGAAGCCCATGCCGGTGTTCGAAAAGTGGCGATGCCGTGCGAGCAGTGTGCGTACGGTGCCGGAGTGATCGACACTGATAGCGCTCGGTTGGGTGCGGAGGCCGCGCGGCGGTTGGCTGAGGCGGACTGCTGTGAGATAGCTCCAGGGCTCACGGATGAAGAGTTCAGCCGGATCGAGGCGACCTATGGGTTTGAGTTCTCCCCAGAGCATCGTGCCTTCCTGACGGGAGGGCTGCCTGTTGCCTCACCTCCCGAGGAAGGCGCAACGTGGCAGCAGCCCTGGCCCGACTGGCGTCACGCGGATCTAGACGACCTGCGCCATCGGCTGGAGTGGCCCGCACGAGAGGTGCTGGCCGACGTCGCTCATGGCAGCTGGCATCCGGCCCTGGGGGCGCGTCCCGCCACCAATGATGAGGCCGTGGAGGTGACCCGAGTGGTACTTGCGCAAGCGCCGCAACTCGTTCCCGTATACGCGCACCGCTTCATACCTGCGGGTCGCCACACCCCGGGGCATCCGGTCTTGTCGGTGTGGGGAACCGACATCATCTGCTACGGCCACGATCTGGCCGATTACATCGACCGCGAGTTCAGTAAGGTTGACGAGGATGCGCCTTGGGCTCCGCAGGCGTCCGTGCCGTTCTGGAAGGACCTCCTCGGCTGAGACTGCCGCCAGATGGTGCCGGTCGTAAATGATCTCTGTCGTGCCTGGTGTGATCACGGCCTCGGAGCCGTCCTGGATAGCCCCATTCGCAGGGCTGAGCCCGCACTGTTTCGGCAAGCTGCTGACCACACTGCGGCGCGATGGAGCAGATGCAGTCCACCGAGGCCGGCCGTGGAGCCTGCCGCTGGAGGACCGGGTGTTATTGGTCACGGCCTATTGGCGTACCCACCTGACGTTGCGACAGCTCGCTTCGTTATTCGGCGTTTCGAAGTCCACGGCCGGTCGAGTCATCAACCACCTCGGCCCCCTGCTCGCGCTTCGGCCCCGCAAGCGGTTCGCCAAGAACACTGTGCTCATCGTGGACGGCACCCTGGTCCCCACCCGGGATCACACGATCGCCGAGCGGTCGAAGAACTATCGGTACTCCACCAACCACCAGGTCGTCATCGACGCCGTCACCCGCCTGATCGTCGTGGTCGACCGACCGCTCGCCGGGAACCGCAACGACTGCAAGGCATGGGAGGAGCCCGGCGCCAAGGCCGCCGTCGGCAAGACCCTCACGATCGCCGATGGCGGCTACCCGGGCACCGGACTCGTCATCCCGCACCGTCGGGAGCGCGGCCAGACCGAACTCCCAGCCTGGAAAGAGGATCACAACAGGCCCCACAAGCGGGTCCGGGCACGGGTCGAGCACGTCTTCGCCCGCATGAATACCTGGAAGATCCTCCGCGACTGCCGCCTCAAAGGCGACGGCGTCCACCACGCCATGCTCGGTATCGCCCGGATGCACAACCTCGTCCTCACCGGATAGATCAACGGGCTTCACCGTGATCAACCATGCCCGAGGCGACCCGGAGATCATTTACGGGACAACCCTTAGCACTCTCTCCGACTTGATCGGCCTCCAGCCGAGAACCGCAGAACGCTTCCCAGCCATGGCCGGCGAGAACTGGTCCGACTACCTGGCCGCAGCTCGCTCGCGCCCGCGCCCAACGATTCACTGAGGCGTGCGTGTCAGGCTTTGATAGGACTGGGCAGCAAGCTTGGGACCTGTGACCGACCAGCCTTGATGGCTTGATCACGAGGTGGTCGTTGGTCCGCCTCACTACCCTGAGCGCCTGCGCGTCTCGGGAGGTTCGGTTGGTACGGCGGAGCACGCTCGGGCGGGACTTCCGGCGGTTGTGGGGCGCCTACGCGGTCAGCGCAGCGGGCAGTGCCGTGGGCATGGGGGCGTTGCCGCTGCTCGCCCTTCTGGTGCTGGATTCCTCGGCACTCCAGGTCTCGGTGCTCGCAGCGTTGTCTGCGGTGGCCAGCGCGCTGATCGCGCTGCCGCTCGGTGTGCGAATCGAGCGCCAGTACAAACGGCCGGTCATGATCACCGCCGATCTGGCCCGCTGCATGCTGCTGGTCAGCGTTCCTGTCGCCATGGCTTTCGACCAGCTCACCTTCACCCACCTGTGTGTCGTCGGCGTTCTCCAGACGGCGGCGTCTGTCGCGTTCGACGCCGCGAGTGGCGCGCATCTGAAGGCACTTGTCCTGCCCGAGCACCGCCTTCGTGCCAACAGCCTGTTTGAGACGACCAACTGGATCAGCGTCAGTGCCGGCCCGCCCGTCGGCGGGCTTCTGATCGGGGCACTGGGCGCGGCGGCCACGATGGTGGTCGACGCGCTGTCCTTCCTCGGATCGGCTGTGGGGATCCGTCGTATCCGGCAGCCCGAATCCGCGCCACCGGCACGTGCCGCCACCGCTCACCTGGGTCGGGACATCGCGGCCGGTTGGCAGTACCTCCTGCGCCACCCAGGACTACGGCCGCTGTTCTTCAACGCGCTGCTCTTCGGCGGATCCGTCATGATGGCATCCCCGCTGATGGCCGTCCTCATGCTGGATGACCTCGGTCTGGCGCCGTGGCAGTACGGACTCGCTCTGGGACTGCCGTGCCTGGGCGGTGTGTTGGGTTCGCGCCTGACTCCGCTCTTCACCCGGCGATTCGGACAGCGTCGCGTTCTGCTGGTGTCCGGGGTGGCACGTACGTTGTGGACGATCCTGCTGCCGCTGACGCCCTCCGGTGCCTTCGGCCTGTTTGTCATCGTGGCCGCCGACTTCGGCCTGCTCTTCTCCGCCGGGGTCTTCAACCCGTCGTTCGCCACCTACCGCATGGCGGCCACACCGGACGCCTTCATGTCCCGAGTCGGCACCTCCTGGTCAGTGGGCACGAAGACGTGCCAGGCCGCATGCGTGATCGCCGGCGGCCTCATCGCCGGCGCCGCAGGCGTACGCGGCGCCCTGCTCATCGCCGGCCTGCTGTGCATGGCGAGCGCGCTGCTTCTGCCATGGCGAAAGGCACGCTTGTCCAACGGGCATGTTCCGTCGCCTACGACAGAAGCGGCTCCGCCCCCGGCCACAGACAGCCCGGCCGCGTAGCGGCTTCCCGGGCTGCAAGGACGAGAACCGTCCGCTCGGTTGGGTGTCCGTGCCTGCAAAGCGCTCCGCAGTGAACGCGCGCTTGCGGGCCGCAGTCGCCATCGTGGCCGATGGGGCGCCGGCGGAGTGACAACCTGAGTCGGTGCGGCGCGTCGTGCTTTCCCACGAAATCCGGTGGAGTCTCAACGGTCGGAAGTGGTTGGGTCCTGCTCGATGCTTCGCTGACACGGCCCGGCACAGTGCGAGGCGCAAGGTCCGAATCGCAGGCGAGGAGCCCGCGTGTCGTCAAGTGATGGAGGTATCGCGGTGGCTGGTTATGGGGCGCTCTCCGACGTGTACGAGTGGCTGATCGGGGACGACAGATTGACCCCTGCCAAGGCAGCCGCGGTTTACTACAGCGATGTCATGGGCTCTCTGCCGCCCAACGCGCGCGTCCTCGACTGTGCGTGTGGAACCGGCCAGCTCGCCGTCGGTCTCGCGAGTCTTGGCCTTGACGTGGTCGCCGCAGACGCCAGCAGCGGGATGGTTCGCCGGACCGTGAAGGCCGCCGACGAGCAGGGTGTCTCGCTTCGAGCCCTCCGCGCGAGCTGGGACGAACTGCCCGACCACCTGGAAGGCTCCACGTTCGATCTGGTGTTCTGCGTCGGCAACTCGCTCGGGCACGCCGAGGGCGCAGCCGGGCGCCTGACCGCACTGGAAGCGATGTCGCGGCTGCTGAATCCGGGCGGACGCCTTGTGCTCCACTCACGCAACTGGGAACTCGTGCGCTCCGCCGGCTCACGGGTAGACGTCCGTGATCGGCTCATCCGCCGCAACGACCGCGAGGCGGTCGTCAGCTACTACTGGCAGATCGAGCAGCGCTGGGAGCAGGAACACTTCCTCGAGATCGTGGTCGCCCAGATCGATCCGGATGGTGCAGTGCGAGCCTGCTCGGAGCGGTTGTCCATCTGGCCCTACCGCTACGAGGACCTCGTGGCGCAGTTGCGCAGTGTCGGGCTTACGGTGCAGTCCTCCACCTTCGACCCCGAGAGCGATGCATACCTGGTGGTCGCCAGCCGCGACCAGGCGCGCGGCACGTCTGAGCCGACGCGCTGATCCGCCTTTCGTCGTCTGTGACGGTCGAGGCGAGTAGGGCGGCGCAGGATGCAGGGGCGACGGACGTCGTCCTGTTCACAGACCCGGACAACCCCACGAGCAACGCCCTCTGCCAGCGCATCGGCTACGTCCATCTCGCCGACTTCGCCGGATACAGGTTCTCCTACGGCGCGCCAGAGGCCGGAGGACCGGCGCCCCTGGACAGCGGCCTAGGAAGGCTCGCCCGTAGCTCCGGCATCGGCGATACGGCGGGCCTTGCACACCGTCTGCCACGGACCGCTGCGCGAATAGTGCATGGATCGAATACTGTCTCTTCGCCAGTAGGTCCGCGAGACAAGTGAGGCGATCGTCGGCGCGGTCACCGGCCCTCTGACTCAGCCCCGGACGCTGCTGCTCGGCAGGTACGACGCCGAAGGCCGCCTCCAGTACGTCGGTCACACCACGGCCCTCGCCCGAGCGGCAGGCACCGCGGTCGCCGGCCTGCTCGAGGCGGGACGGCGCGGGCATCCGTGGACAGGCTGGTCGTTCTCCGCCGGATGGGGCAGCCGGGAGCGACTGGGCGTCACGTTGGTCGAGCCCGGGCTGGTGGTGGAAGTCGGCGTCGATGTCGCCCGTGACGCCTCCGGCCGGTGGCGCCATCGCGCGCGCCGGCACCGCGCCCGCCCCGCCCTCTCCCCCACCGACGTCCCCCGCCTGACAGCTTCGCAGTACGACGGCGGCACGCGCGGAGGCCCCAGCCGACGCGCAACCCGCCAAGCGCCCCCGATCCCCGGCCACGGCCGCGTCGCCCATCCCGCACGTCCCTTCCTCCTTCACTCCAGCCAAGGGACATGGGCAGAGCAGCCGCAACGGGGATGTCAGCAGGCCGACCATGGCAAGACGGCGTGGTGACCTGCGCGGACACGGGGGCGGCCCTGCGGGCCGCGCAACACCTAGCACCACCCTTGGCGCAACATCCAGCACAACAGACAGGCGCAACCCCTGCCGCAACCTCGTGCTCCTGGTCGGACCGGAGCGACCGGTCACGCGGCCCGGTCGGCTCCGTGGGCGCGGGTGAGGTGGCGCAGCTCGGAGCGTGCCGCCGGCACCGAGGGGCGGCCTCACAGAAAGGGTGCCACAACAGCCGTACGGAGAGGGGCGGGGCGGCGGCGCGGGGCGGCGCCGCCTTTGTGGCAGGGCTCGCCGTTGGAGCGCTGCCGTCCGTATGTGCCGCCCTCGCAGGGCATTGCGGCGATGGTTGCAGGGATTGGCAGGGTGCTGAAGGTGGGGCCCTTCGGCGTTGGTTCACTCGCTTGGAAGCGTTCCGACCTCGGCATGGGCGGGCCCTGGCTCTGATGTGGGGTTGCGTCAGGCGTGGAGTTGGGTTTGGACCATGCTCAGGGTTTCGGGGCCGGACAGGCCCGCCTGCCGTGCGAGGCGGACGAAGTGCCGGCAGGCGTCGACGGCGAGGGCGTGGCCGGGGGCAGCGGCGCTGACGACTGCTCCCCGGCCAGGCCGCATCTCGATGAGCTGTTCCTCCTTGAGGATCTGGTAACCGCGGAGCACGGTGTGCATGTTGATGTCGAGTGTCTTGGCGAGGGCTCGAGCGGCGGGGAGTCGCTGGCCCTTGCGGAGGGTGCCTTCGGCGACCGCGCGGCGGACGCTTGCGGCGACCTGTTCGCCGAGGCTGACCGGGGAGGCGTGATCGATTTGGACCAGCATGTCACTGGGTTCCGTTGTCTTGGTCGAGTAGCTGGTTGAGGAGGGCTGCGGCGGTTTCGGCGTCGTCGACGGTGATGACGAACCGGTTTTTGTCGGTGCGGGTGATCCAGAGGGCGTCGCCCTCGCGCAGTGAGACGGCGCTGAGGCCCTGGTTCCAGCGGTAACCCCAGCCGCCAAGTTCGGCGGGTCGGGTCCAGCGGGCTGTGGCGCTCTCGATCCGGCCGAGGGGGAGCCGTCGGCGCAGGAGAGGGAACAACGTCGAAGCCGCGGTCACGCCGCTCGGGGAGACCGTGATGGTGACGGCTCCGGTGGCCAGGAAGGCGGCGGGAATGATCAGCAGCCAGAGCGCCATGGGCCGGTGCGCCCCGACGAGGACGGCGATGACGAGCAGGCCGATCATAGCGACCGCGCCGGTCGCGAGCATCCAGCCGGATGTCACGGAGCGGTGCCAGACGGCGACGGTGCCGCGTGTCGGAGGCCGGTTCACGGACGCCTCCGCCCGATCAGCCATGCCGCAGATCCTGCGGCGAGGCCGGCGACGACGGCGATGGCGAGCTGGTACGACGGGAGCTGAGCCGTCCCCCCTTGGAGGTCAGTACTGGCCTGCATCACCACCACGAAGAGGTAGGCCGTTGCCGCGGACAGTCCCCACGAGAAGACAGCCAGCGAACGTCCTGTCCAAGGGCCTTTGATCGAAAGGAGCGCGGCTGCGGAACCGGCGGCTTCGATTCCGAATATCATCAGATACAGGCCAAATGCGGCTCCCGGGGAGGCGAATCCGTCAGCTGTCCCGTCGAGCGTGAAATGGGTGGCGATCTCGTCCGCGAAGGAGCCCCTGAAGAGCAGAAAGGCCACGCCGGTGACGGCCGCGCCTACGACGTACGGCGTGATGGTCGACACGATGCGGCGCCCGAGTCCGGTGCGGGGTGCTTCCCTGGTCGTCATGTGTGCCTCATCCCTTCTATGTAGTTTGCAGGCGATCTGTTTGTTCGCCTGCAACTAGAACATCTCGGATGGTGTTCCCGGATTCCCGTATGTGATGTGCAGCGATCGGAGAACGGCGTGATCTTGCGCCTCGGTGGCTCGTCACCCAGGAAATCGATAGCGCTTTCGGGTGTCGTTGTTAGCGTGTTGGTGCCCGTGATCACAGCGTCGCGGGAAGTAACCATCCATCGATGACGGGGAGTTACACATGCACAGACGCGCAAGTGTCGCCGTGGCAGGCGTTGCCGTGCTCGCGCTGAGCGGCATCGCTGTCCAAGGGGCCATGGCCAACCCCGCGGCGCCCCGAACACACGCCGCGGCGGCCGCCGCAACCCCCGCCGAAGCCACCGCGCAGGGGCGGGCGCTCTTCGCCGGCCTGACCTTCGCCCAGGGCGATGTGGCCCAGGAGCTCGCCGACTCCGGCAAGTTCGTCGACGTGGCCGCCCTGCGCGAGCAGAACAGTACGGCGGAGCAGAGGAGGGCTGCCACGGCGCTTCTCGACAAGATCCAGAAGGAAAGGCCGCAGTTCTTCGGCAGCTTCGCGGCCAAGCTCCGCTCCGGCGACCCGAACAAGGTCCAGAGCGGTATCGACGAGGCCCGGGACATCATGAAGTCGTTGGCCGCGAAGGCCGAGGGCCCGGACGCCGGGCAGGGCGTGGGCCAGTGCGCGACCGTTGTCCTCGCCGTCAACGTACTCGTCGCCGTGAACCTGGGTGGCGCCGTCAACGTCTCCGTGGCCGTCAACCTCCAGGCCGCGGCGAACGTGGCCAATGAGGTCAACTTCTGGTTCTCGCCCCCCAGCGGCGGGGACCAGCTCTCCAAGGACGAACAGGTTGCCGAGCTGACCAAGGTTCTGGCCGCCTGAGGCACTTCCGGTGCAGGTGACGGGCCTCTCCAAGGCGCCTGGAGAGGCCCGTCACTCCTGGGAAGACTCTTCACAGCTGTGTCCGCCGATCGCCAATCCCCTTGGAAATTCGAGATCATGCGAATATCCCGCAGTCTTCGGATCAGTCCTGCCCGGCCCGCCCAGCGTGTCCCGGTCCCGCGCCCCTGGGTCACCGCGCTCACCGTGGGCTGGACCGTCGTGGCCCTGTACGTGGCGCAGAGCTTCCTTCCTCACAACGTGATCTCCCTACCCGGCCAGGACGGCGCCCGGAGCGTGGCCACGGTCGTCGCACCACAGGGGTGGGCCTTCTTCACCAAGTCGGCCACCGACCCCCAGTACGCGCCGTACCGCTTCCAGGGCGGACAGTGGGAGAGTGCCTCATTGACGCCGCACTCCCGGGCGAGCAACGTCTTCGGGTTCGACCGTGCCTCCCGGTCCCAGGGAATCGAGATCGCGCTGCTCCTGCACGAGGATGGCATCGAGTGGACCAAGTGCGACACGTCGGCGCCGTTGGACGAATGCCTGGGGCGTGCGGCTGACCGGACGATCCCTCTGACCAACTCCTCGCCTTCGCCCACCCTGTGCGGGCGGGCCGCCGTAGCGGAGATGCATCCGGTCCCCTGGGCATGGCGTCACTTCTCCCCGGACCAGCACACCCCGAAGCGCGTAGCCGTCTGGAACGTGAAGTGCCCATGAGTGAGAAAGTGATTGTGCTGCCGTGGACCAACGTCTACGGACTCGCCCGCACGCTGGTTGCCCTGGGCACCGCAGGCACCCTCGCCGCCTCGAGTGCCGAAGCCCTGTTCCGCCCCGTGGCCACGGTCGGGGACTACCCCCTGTGCGACTCGACCACTTCTGCCAGCCTGTTCTGCCTGGCTCCGGACAACTACTCACACCTCACCTGGCTCAAGTGGGGCTGCGTCGCAGCGCTCCTGGTCGTCGCGTCCGGATGGCGCCCGCGGTTCACCGCGCTCCCACACGCCTACATCAACTACAGCGTCTTCGCGGGCATCGCCATCGTCGACGGCGGGGACCAGATCGCACTGATCCTTTCGATACTCCTGATGCTGCCGGCTCTCGGGGACCGTCGCCGATGGCACTGGCAGCCGGACAACGAACGGACGATCGACACGACGGCCAGTCGTGCTCTCGCCCTGGTCGGCGTCAGCGCGCTCGTCGTACTCCGCTTGCAAATGGTCGTCGTCTACCTACAGGCGGCCGTCGCCAAGCTCCCGCACCAGGAATGGCAGAACGGCACAGCGATGTGGTATTGGGGGAACAACCTCGAGTTCGGGCCCGCACCGTGGCTCGACACCTTGGTCGCCCCTGTCATCTCCACCCCGCTCGGCGTAGCGCTGATGACGTGGATACCTCTGGCCATCGAAGGATCTCTCGTCCTCTGTCTCCTTCTGCCTCAGCGGTTGCGCTGGTGGGCCATGGGCGCGGGCATCACCTTCCACCTGGCCATCGCCCTGACGATGGGGCTGTGGAGTTTCGCCCTGGCCATGTCCGCAGGCATCGTCGTCCTGTGTCTGCCACTCGGCTCGACGATCCACGCCTCGACCCCGTCGAGGCCACGCCGGGACAAGGACGATCCGGACGCTGGTCAGGAGCAGGAACAGCAGCCGACTCCACAAGCTCAACCGCAGTAGGCATCGTCCACTGCTGAGGCGGGGGCCGTACGCCCCCGCCCCGGCCGGGCACTTCTCACCGTCGTAACCAGACCCGCCAGAAACTGTCGGCCGCAACCGGGCCCCACCTCAGCCACCCCCAGGAAGCCTCGGCCACCGCATGCCCTCCCCCACCTTCCTTGTGAACGCCGTCGTGCCCGGCGGGGCAAGCGCCGGGCGTACCGGCACATACTCATCACGCTGCGTCGTCGGCCGTCTCACCGCGAGGCAGCACGGGCGTCCGCGGATGGGTGGGCTGGCCGTTCAGTGCCAAGTAAGCAACTGGGAGCAACAGGGCAGGCCGGACGCGGGTGTCGGCGGTCGGGGTCAGTGACTTTGTTCACGGGTAGCGGTTCTGGCTCGCTTTCCGTGACGTGGTCACGATTAGTGATCAGTGGGTGCTTCGAGTGCCTGGAGGATCCGTTGCACTTCCTGGCGCCACTCGTCGGCGTCGGCACTGTCCACCCACCCCGTCGCCATTTCTGATCCGTCCTGGAGTACCCGGTCCAGTGCGAGCCTGGCCGATGCGCGGAGCGATGCCGGTAGTTTGGGCAGCGGTTCCCTCGGACCGTCGTCTGGATCAATCGCGATGGGGCTATCCGGGATGGTGCTGGCGACGAGGGCACCAGCAGCAACGGCTTGGGCGCCGTCTCCGCCATCGACGCGTGCTCCTGAGCTGGTGACTCGTTGGAATGCCTGCTCAAGCACGTCGATGACCTGCTGGTGGGTGAGTCCCTCAAGTTCATCGACGAAGTCTGCGGCGAGGTCGCTGTCGAACGGGCCGGTTCCCCACGTTCCCATGCATGGCTCCTGGTATGGCTGTCTCGGATGGAGGCAGAATTCCAGGTGCCTCTGACATCGGTCATGGGGCGAGGAGCACTCGCTTGCGGAGCAGTGCGAAGCAGGCGCGTCCGAACATCTGGCGCTTGAGCATCTTGATCCTGTTGACGTGTCCTTCGACGACGCCGGAGTTCCAGGGCAGGGTGAGTCCGGCGGTGACCGCGTCACGGTCTCGGTCGATTCCTGCTGCGAGAGTGTGGAGGCTGGGCAGGTCGTCCTGGCGGACGGCGTCGAGCCACTGAGGGAGCCGTTCGCCCTGGCGCTCGGTGAGCATCTGGGCGAAGGACCGAACGTGACCGGTCAGGGCATCGAGTTCAGGGCAGTTGGCCAGGACGGCTTTGAGCCGGAGCTGTTCGGTCTCGGTCAGCGTCTCGGGCCGGCTGAGAATCCATCTTGTCACCACGCGGGGTGCCGGCGGTTGCGCCGTGACCGGTTGTGGCGAGGTCCGTTTCTCTCGCAGGTAGGCGCTGACCCGGCCGTAGCTTCCTCGATAGCCCAAGGGAAGGATCTCTTCCCAGAGCTTCCAGGCGTTGGTGCAGCCCTCGTCCCAGCGTTCGTCCAGGTAGGGCTTGTACTCGTCGAGGACGGAGGTCCGGTTGTGCTGCCACTGACCACGAAAGAGGTCTTCCGGCTTCGCGGCGTCGGCGAGGCTCTTGACGGTGCGGTGGGTCATGTTCAGCTGGCGCCCGATGGAACGGCGGCTGTGGCCGGCTTCCAGCAGCGCGTGGACCGTGGCGTGCCTGTCTCGGGCGCGGTTGGCGAATCGCTCGCTCCGCCATGGAGAGTCTGTCTTGTCGACGGGCGGCGCCGGTTCGTCGGCCTTCCCCTCGCGATCGGGGACCAGCACGCGAAGGCACTGGCGGTGGCGGGCGACCGCCCGCTCAGCGGCTTCCCCGAGGTTGTGCCACAAGTGCCAGCGGTCGGCGACCTGCGTCGCTTGGGGCGCCCCGGCTGTGGCGCCCTCTGCGAAGAACGGCGCGCGGTCCCGGCAGACGATCTCGGTCCCGGGGCGCTTCGCCAGCCAGGCGGCCAGGCTGGACGCCTCCCGGTCAGGCAGCAGATCCACCGGTCTGCGGGTCTCGACGTCGACGAGTACCGTGCCGTAGACCCGTCCCTTCCGAGTGGCGTACTCATCAACACCCACGACTCGCGGAGCAGGGATTTCGGGTTCGGGCAATGCATCGAGCAGCCGCAACACCGTGCTGCGGCTGATGGGCACCCCGAAGGCCCGTGCCATCCGGGCGCCGGCCCGGCCGGCGAGGGCGAGACCCACCGCGGCGAGAGTCGACCGCAACCGCTCCGTCCACCTGCTGTGCCGCCGGGTCAGTCCCGGTATCTGCTCAGCGAACGTCCGCCGAGCACACGAAGAGTCCGGACAGAAGAACCGCCGAACTCGCAGTTGCAGGACCACCAGACGTCCCCCACTCGGCACGTCCGCAGGAAACCGCAGATAGGAGCTGTGCACCTGGGTCGACTCGCTCCCACAGTCCGGGCATGCCGCCCCAGCCGCCGTCCTGCAGACGCCGATGCGTACCGCCTCGTGGCTCACGTCCAGCGACAGCACCGACACGTCCGCGATGGACGGTAACAGCAGGCCCTCCAGCCGGGGCGATGTCTCTTCCACGACGCCGCACTGTCGACGACATCGAAATCTGCCCTGCTCATTTTCAGGCAACTTCCCGGAGTCTGATCGGAGCGTCAGTCGTCACTCAGCGTGCATGCATCACGGAAAGCGAGCCAGAACCCGGGTAGCGACAGCAGTTGTTCACGGGTTTGGGAGGCACCCCGATCCACGGTCGGGTGATGTTCACGAGTTTTGACAGCACTGCGGTCCTTGCCAGGGCAGCATCGGGATGCTCCTGGTGAAAGGTGCTGGTCATGCCGCAGATGTCGAAGGTCGAGCTGTATGCGGCGATCCGGCGTGACCACCGGGCTGGTGTCTCGATGCGAGCCTTGGAGCGCAAGTACGGGGTGGGGTGACGTACCGGACGGTGCAGAAGGCCGTGAACTCCGCCTGGCCTGAACCCCGGAAGAAGCTCCCACCGCGAGCTACCGCGATCGATCCGTACAAGTTCGTGATCGACCAGATGCTGCGGGCGGACCTGGATGCACCG
Source organism: Streptomyces sp. NPDC096048 (assembly GCF_044763415.1). Taxonomy (NCBI): domain Bacteria; kingdom Bacillati; phylum Actinomycetota; class Actinomycetes; order Kitasatosporales; family Streptomycetaceae; genus Streptomyces; species Streptomyces sp. NPDC096048. The sequence goes on along the minus strand of NZ_JBIWGG010000017.1, from coordinate 126,759 downwards.
CGCAAACAGCGGCACACGGTCACGCGGATCTTCCACCGGCTCGTCGAGGAGAACGGTGCCGAGGACATCTCTTACCAGATGGTCCGTCGCTACGTTGCCGACCGGAAGCCCGAGATCCTGGCGGCGTCCGGGAAGGCGCCGGTGGAGGCGTTCGTCCCTCAGTCCCACCAGCCCGGCATGGAGGCCGAGGTCGACTTCGGCGACGTCAAGGTGTGGCTGGCCGGCGAACTGGTCACCTGCTACCTGTTCTCCTTCCGCCTGTCCTACTCGGGCAGGGCCGTCCACCGCGTCTTCGCCTCCTGCGGGCAGGAAGCGTTCTTCGAAGGCCACGTGCACGCGCTCCAAACGCTGGGCGGTGTCCCGCGGAACAAGGTCCGCTACGACAACCTGAAGTCCGCGGTCGCCCAGGTCCTGGGACTCAGCCGGGCCCGGGTGGAGACGGACCGGTGGATCGCGTTCCGCTCCCACTTCGGCATCGAGAGTTTCTACTGCCGACCCGGCATCGAGGGCGCCCACGAGAAGGGCGGGGTCGAGGGACAGATCGGCTACTTCCGCCGCAACCACTTCACGCCCGTCCCGGAAGTCGGCTCGCTCGCCGAACTGAACGAACTGGTCGATCAGTGGGACCTCCACGACGGACGTCGTCGCATCGGGGCGAGGCCGCGGACGATCGACGAGTACTTCGCCGTCGAACAGCCGCTGCTGGCGCCCCTGCCGGACGAGCCGTTCGAAACGGGCCGGCTGTTCACACCGCGGGTGGACCGCTACAGCCAGATCACCGTCCGCACCAACCGCTACTCGGTCCCCGTCCGGTTGATCGGCAAGAAGGTCCGGGTCATGCTGCACGCCTCTCACCTGGTGGTTTACGACCAGAACGTGGAAGTGGCCCGGCATGAGCGTCTGATCGCCAAGTGCGGAATCCGTCTGGAGTTGGATCACTACCTGGAGGCCCTGGTGCCCAAACCAGGCGCCTTCCCGGGCCCAACGGCCCTGGAGCAGGCCCGCTCGGCGGGGAGGTTCACCCCGGTCCATGATGCTTGGTGGGCCGCTGCCCGCAAGGTCCACGGTGAGAGGGACGGCACCCGAGCACTGATCGAAGTGCTGCTGCTGGGTCGGCATATCGCGCACGAACACCTGGCCGCCGGCCTGGCCACGGCCCTTCGGGCTGGAGCGCTGACAGCGGACGCCGTTGCTCTAGAGGCCCGCAAGGCCGCCCAGACCGAGGACGAGTCCACCGCCCTTCCTGCCCCGCGCGATCCGCATCCGGCAGGCCAGTCGTCGGCGACCGTCACGTCCTTGCACGAGTGGCGGCTCGCGCACCTGCCGCCGGACACCAGGCCGCTGCCCTCGGTGACCCCCTATGACCAGTTGCTCCGCCGCCACCGCACCAGTGGCAGCACCCACCGTGAGGGAGAAGCCCAGTGACCCTGCCCCGCCAACGGAACATGACCGAGCAGGCCGCCGACGCCGCGATCGACACCGCCTGCCGTCTCCTGCGGCTGCCGACGATCCGGGCCGAGTTCCCCGACATCGCATCCGCGGCGGCCAAGGACCAGATGACCTACCGCGGCTTCCTCGCCGAGCTCTTGATGGCCGAGTGCGACGACCGGGCACGGCGCCGCTCCGAACGGCGGATCAAGGCGGCCGGGTTCCCCCCGGGAGAAGTCCCTGCGATCCTTCGACTTCGACGCCAACCCGAACATCGACCCGGCCACCATCCACACCCTCGCCAGCGGTGAGTGGATCAAGAAGAGCCAGCCGCTCTGTGTGATCGGCGACTCCGGCACAGGCAAGTCCCACATGCTTATCGCCCTGGGCACCGAGGCCGCGATGAAGGGCTACCGCGTCCGCTACACGCTGGCCACGAAGCTGGTGAACGAGCTGGTCGAGGCGGCCGACGAGAAGCAGCTGAACAAGACCATCGCCCGCTACGGCCGCGTCGACCTTCTCTGCATCGACGAGCTCGGATACATGGAACTCGACCGCCACGGCGCCGAACTCCTCTTCCAGGTCCTGACTGAACGCGAGGAGAAGAACAGCGTCGCGATCGCCTCCAACGAGTCGTTCGGCGGCTGGACCAAGACTTTCACTGATCCTCGTCTCTGCGCGGCCATCGTCGACCGCCTCACCTTCAACGGCACCATCATCGAGACGGGCACCGACTCCTACCGCCTTGCCAGCACACGGGCGCGAGCGGAACAGACCGCGGCGGGCTGATCAACCCCTTCAACGCCTGGCCGGCAACCGCTGAAGACCGGCCAGGCCGACGTCACGCGAGCGGGACACGCCCGGGAACCAAAGGCCCGGCGTCCAAATGAGCCGCGACGCGCGTGATGGTCCGCGCGTTGTCCTCGAACAGGTGCGCCTGCATACCCGCCGCCTGAGCGGCCTCGACGTTGACTGCGACATCGTCGATGAACAGGCAGTTCTCCGGCCGCACGTTCAAGCTGGCGCATGCGGCCTCGAAGGCCCGCGGGTCGGGCTTCTCGACGCCGATCTCGTGGGAGTAGACGATCTGCTCCACCAGTTCGTCGAAGTGATACAGCGTCGTCTCCCGCTCCCGGGCGCCGACGAAGCTGTTGCTCAGGATGCCCAGCCTGCAACGTCCCTGCAGCCCACGCACATAGTCGATGAGGTCCTCGTTCGGCGTCCCCAGATACTCCGCCCAGAGATCAGCCATGAAGGCTTCACCCTGGGGGGCGTCGAGCCCCAAACGGACCGCCACCTGCTCGTGCACCTCGCGCTCGCTGATGCTCCCGACGCTCCCAGCCCGCCACACGTCGCGCATCCGCTCATGGACAGTGCCCAGTGGCAGCTCCAGCCGCTCTTCCCACCGTTGCACCCATCCGGTTTCCGGCGTGATCTCCAGCACGCCGCCGATGTCGAGAATGACGCAGGTCGCGGTCACGCGAACTCCCCCTCTTCGTCCTTGACCAGCGAGCACAGACTGCCCGCTCATGAGATCGACAGAGACACTGTCGACTCTCCCCCTGGGGCAAGGTCAAGCGATCTTCGAGGCTTGTGACAGCCCTGTCGCAACCCGCCGGCCCGACTCATCAGCAAGTGCCGTCAAAACTCGTGACGATCCGCGAAGCCCCCGACCGGACGATGCCGTCAAAACTCGTTAACAAACGCTGTCGCAAGAAGTGATCGAAGCCAGGGTCAGGGCGTGTCGCCGGAGTAGTAGAAGCGGCACACCACACCCGGGCCGACCGATGGGCGCGGGGCGTCGGGGCACGGGTCGTACAGCGCCCGCTCGCCGGGCCACCGCCCCAGCTCGGTCATCAGGACGACACCGTCGTCTATCCCTTCCGGCCGCCAGCCCGTGATGTCGAGCAGTAGCCCGCCCAGCGGCCCGCCGACCAGCACGGCGTACGTCTGGTGCGGCAGCGGGCCGGGGTTGGGGCCGTCGTGGTCGTGGCCGTACGCCCGGCCGCGCAGCAGCTGCTCGTCACCATCGTTCATCCGACCAGCCTCCCAGCCGCCACCGACAGCTGGACAGAGCCGGCGGGCCCGGCCTGGGTGGAGGCCGGGCCCGCCGTGCTCACCGCGGCTTGGGCAGCGCCGTCAGCGCCCGCCGGCCCTCACCGTGGCCGACGACCCGCCACACCGGCCGGTCGGCTCCGTCATGAGTGAGCTGGTGCAGGATCGTCGTCGCCACGGTGATCCGCCAGTTCGGCCGAGCACGGTCGTGGAAGGCGGCCTCCCTCGTTTCCGGGGCCGCACGGCGAGGGGCCCGGGGCGAAGAGGAACAGCGGCGGCGGGAAGGCCCGCTCCAGGGACGGCCCGGCGTAGGTCTCCTGCCAATGGCTGCGTGGGACGCGGGCGACGATTCCGCGCCCGGACGCAGGGGCGCTGCGGTAGGACTCGTAGCGCTCCAGCTTGGCGAGCAGGCGGGCGTAGGACATGGTGCGGTCGATGCCCACGAACGCGCTGGAGCCGTCGGCCAGGAGCGCCACGGCGTCGGGCACGAGGTTCCCGGCCGGGGTGGGGTGGGCGACTTCCACCCGCCAGTCGGCCTGATCGGCCATCTCCGCCTGGTGGAAGGCGATGACGGTGTCGACCAGGGCGAGGCCGTGCTCGCGCAAGCCCGTCTTGCTGGCCGCGCTGCGCTTGCCTGTCGTCCGGCCGGTGAGCAGGGCCTCGCCGCGGAGGCCCGCGCCGGCCTTCGTCGCCGGCGATCGTGCGCTCGACGACGTAGCGGAAGATGCCCAGGCCGGTGCCGTGCGGCTCACCCCTCTTCGCGATCACGGGGCGGATGCCTCGCTGCCAGAGCAGGCGACGGTACTTGGCGTGGTCGTAGCCGCGGTCGGCCAGGAGTGCGCCGGGGCGTCGTCGGGGTCTGCCGACCCAGCCCGCGACGGCGGGAATCTTGTCGAGCAGTGGCCCGGGTTGGGTGACGTCGTTGCGGTTGCCGCCGGTCAGTGACACCGCGAGCGGGATGCCCTTTCCGTCGATGATGAGGTGGTGCTCGCTGCCCGGCCGTGTGCGGTCGACCGGGCTGGGCCCGCTTTTGGGCCCCGCCGGGCCGCGCGGACGTACGAGGAGTCGACAGCCTGTACCACCAGGAACCGCACGTGCTTGTCTGTCCCTCTGCCCTCGACCTGTCCACCCAGCACCCGCGGTTGCTGACCGAGCGGTTGGCCACCCAACGGACGGCACGCGAGACTCGGTGGCGCCGTCTGTCCGCCGGCCGCCAGGCGCTGCTGGTGCTGGCACGCCTGCAACTTGGGCACACATACGCTCAGCCCGCGGCTGGGTTCGAGGTGGGTGTGAGCACGGTGTACCGGTACATCGCGGAAGCCGTCGGACTGCTCGCGGTGCGAGCGCCCGACCTCGCCACAGCGGTGGCGGCCGTCTCAGCAAAGGCATTCGGGATCCTCGACGTGCCGCTGCTGCCGAAGGACCGGATCGCCGCCGACCGGGCCTCCTACTTCGGCAAACACGAGAGGCACGGTATGAACGTGCAGGTCATCGCCGATCCACAGGGCAGGCTGCTGTGGGCCTCGCCCGCTCTGTCCGGCGCCGTGCACGACATCAAGGCCGCCCGAATCCACGGCATCATCGACGCCCTCAGCGAGAGGGGCCTGGTCTGCTGGGCAGACGAGGGCTACCAGGGCGCGGGCGGCACCGTGGGGGTACGCCGCCGTGATGCTCGTCGCCGCCGCCGAACTCGCCCACCCAGCAGGACGAGCGGTCGCGGACACACTTGGCGGGCGTAGCCGCAGCCCTGGCGGACGACCTCAGTGACGTGGCATCAGCGCAATGGTGGGAGCAAGTGGCAGGCTCGAATGCAGTCTTGGACTCCGACCAACTCGGCGAACGGTTCCGGGACCTTGCCCGGCGAGCAGACAACGTTCCCGGGCAGGACTGAGCCCGGCCGTCCGCCCGTACCGGCGCTGTCCGGTCGATGTCCGGTGGTTTCCCCAAGCAAGGGGACCAGGATCGGGTTCATCGGGTCGCCCCCCCCGGGCCGACCTCCGTCGACCCCGAGGAAGCCCTTCATGACAGCCGCCCCCATCGTGCTCGCCGCGACCCCACTCACCGGTCACGTCCGGTCGATCCTGAACCTTGCCCGCCACCTCGTCGCGGCCGGACGACAGGTCACGGTCCTCAGCGGCAGCCGGTTCGCGCGGCAGACCGACGCAGCGGGAGCGGCGTTCATCCCGCTGGCCGGACCGGCCGACTTCGACGACCGCCGCCTCGGTGAGCTGCAGCCGTGGCTGCACGAGCTGCCGCCAGGCCCGGCCTCCTTGGAGGCCATGTTCGGCTGGTTCACCAACATGGCACCAGCGCAGAACGCCGTGCTGCAGGAGGTGCTGGCACAGCAGCCGGACACCGCCGTCATCCACGAGGCCGCCTTCTACGGAACGTGGCCGCAGCTGCTGGGCGCACCCGGGATCCGACCACGGCGCACCGTCGGCCTCGGGATCTTCCCTCTGCCCCTCAGCGGGGCCGAGCTGACCATGATGGGGCCTCCTCCCTCGCGCGCCGGGCTCGACGTGCGGCGAGCGGCTGCGGCGTTCAACGCCGAACTCGCCGCACAGCTCGCCGGCGCCACCGCGGACGCCCAGCAGGTCATGGCGGGGCTGGGCGCGACGGCCACACTGCCCATGATCAGTGACGCGCAGGTCCTGCTGCCCGACGTGTTCGCTCAGCTCACCGTCCCGTCCTTCGAGTACCCCCGGATCGATGCGCCGCCCACGCTACGGCTGGTCGGGGCCCTGCCGCCCGAGCCGCCCACCGCATGGGAGCCGCCCTCGTGGTGGCCCGAGCTCTCGCAGCGCCGAGTCGTCGCGCTCACCCAGGGCACGGTGGCCAATCACGACCTGACCGATCTCGTCCAACCGACGCTCGACGCACTCGCCGACGAAGACGTGCTCGTCGTGGCCGGGCTGGGCGGACGCGAGATCGTCCCCGGCGAGTTGCGCGTGCCGTCGAACGCACACGTCGAGTCGTTCATCCCGTTCGACGCGCTGTTCCCACTGGCCGACGTCGTGGTCACCAACAGCGGATACGGCGGCGTGCAGCTCGCCCTGCAGCACGGCGTGCCGCTCGTCGTGGCAGGCGGCAGCGAGGACAAGCCCGCGGTGGCCGCCCGGGTCGCGGACCTCGGAGTCGGTGTCGACCTGCGCACCGACCGACCGGAAACCGCCGCGGTCGCACAGGCCGTCCGGCGGGTGCTTGACGAGCCGGAGTTCCGACGCCGGGCGCGGGACCTCAGCGCAGAGTACCGGGCCGCAGACCCGGTACGCGCCATTCTCGACATCGTCGACGGCACGTGACCTCTCCGTTCACGACCGCCCGTTGCGGCTCGGCCGGCCTCGTCGACGGTGACCGGCCTGACCGTTCGTCACGGGCTCCGGTGCCGCGGGCGCGGGCGCGGCGCAACGGACGGTCGTGGCGGACGAGAGCCCGAAGAGGTCGCTGACCACGATCGGCAGCAGCTCGGTGATGGCGGTGATCCACGCCGTGTCGCGCGCCGCACGGGTAGGGAGATCGTGGTTCCGCAGCCTATTGATGATGTGGCTGGCGCTCAGAGGTCGACCTGCGGGCGACCGGGGAGAAGGCAGCCGGGCCCGGGGGACGCGGGAGGCTTGAGCATCGAGGCAGCCTGCGGGCGCCGATCGAGGTCCGCACCGGGCCCCACTGGCACCAGCTTACGCGGACCGGCAACCGCGAAAACTGCGTCACCCGCAGCCCCGTGGACGTCTCCACCCGCACCTGCTCGGCCCCCAACACCTCAGCCATGAAAGAGAGATAACCAGTTCGCGGCCTTGTGCGACACCCTTTGGGGATTGAGGCTGGTACTTCACAGGCAGTATCCGGCGGGCGCGCTCCTGCCAGCTGGTGGCGCGGGCGTATCGGGCCACCACGCGCCGGTTCAGGCCCGGCTCGGGGGCAACTGCGCTGAACGAGCGGCCGGAGCCGGTCATCGCGTGCACTGCCTCGAATAGCCGCTTCGCGTGCCGCCGGGCCGGAGTATCGGTCGGCTCCGGCGATGCCGCCGTGCTCGCCGGGGCCGGCTCAGGAGCGGGAACCGCGGCGGGCAGGCGCCGCCGGTGGGCAGCGGCCACGTCCGTCACTCGCTTGGAAAGCTCCTGCCGCAAATGAAAACGATCACCGGCCTGTACCGCGTCCGGAGCGAGCGCCCTTGATGATGCCCTGCCGGTAGACCAGCGAGCCATCCCTGCACACCACGCGGACGCCGGGATGCGTCCGCAGCTGTCGGCGGCTCCGGGCCGACACCTCCACCCGGCGCCACCTCCGCCCGGCCCGCGCCGGCTGCCCGGACCCGGTTCCGCAGGGTCTCCGGCTGATCCCCGAATCGGTAGCGACCCGCCGGATCGTCGCCTCGGGCCGCGACTGGTTCAACGCGGCCGCGGCCGCCTTGAACTGCGGCGGACAGTTCTTCATGACCAGGAGACGTCCGTTCTCGGAATGACCAGGAGACGTCCGTTCTCGGATCCTCAGGACCCACTGCCTCGTGTGTCCAGGATCAAGGGTCGAACCCCCCTCCCGTCTGCTGGTCGAAAGAGCGCACCTCTCCAGTCTCATCCAGTCTCAACCCGTCCGGCAGGCGGATCCAGGGGATGTCCTCCCCTGGATCCGCCTGCCGGTGTCCCGCATCGTGAGAGCATGAACAAAACGCCGCCCACGGAACCGGCACCCGCCTCACGGGATGCCGCAGTCACCGGCGTACCGCGCGCCATCGGCCGCACGGTCCGCCGGAGCCTCGCCCGGAAGCACACGGCCGTCCCGGCCGGCATCCGCGCCACCGCCGCCCCCGGCCCGAAGGGGCACTGGATGAACGGGCGGACCCCGTGCGTCGGAAGCGGCACGCTGTGACGCCGCCACGGCACGTCGTGGTCGTCACCGGCGCGTCCAGCGGCTTCGGGGATCTCACCGCACGGGCCCTGGTCGAGGCCGGGCACAGCGTCTACGCCGGCATGCGCGCCGTCTCCGGCCGCAACGCGTCCGCCGTGGCAGCGCTCGACGAGTTCGCACGTGAACGCGGAGTGCGGGCGGCGGCTGTGGAGATGGACGTCCAGGATCAGGACTCGATCGATGGCGCCATCGACCTCGTGATGGCGGAACAGGGACGGGTCGACATGGTGGTGCACAACGCCGGCCACATGGTTCTCGGACCCGCCGAGGCGTTCACCGCCGCACAGCTCGCCGACGTCTACGACGTCAACGTGCTCTCCACGCAGCGCGTGAACCGCACCGTGGTGCCGATCATGCGCAGTCAGGGCCGAGGGCTGCTCGTGTGGGTCGGTTCCTCCTCGACCCGCGGCGGGCATCCCCCTTTCCTGGCGCCCTACTTCGCCGCCAAGGCGGCGATGGACGCCCTCGCCGAGAGCTACGCCGCCGAGCTGATCAAGTTCGGCATCGAGACCACTCTCGTCATCCCAGGAGCCTTTCCGAGCGGCACCAATCACTTCACGCACGCCGGCACACCGGCCGACACCGAGCGAATCGCCGCCTATGACGAGCCCTACGGCCGGCTCAGGGACACGATGACCCAAGCCCTGGGTGACATCTTCCCGCCCGGACACGGAGCCGACGAGGTGGCCGACGAGATCGCCCGGGTCGTCGCGCTCCGGCACGGGGAGCGACCGCTGCGTACCCACGTCGACCCCAGTCGTGACGGCAGCGAGGTGGTCTCCGCCGTGTACGACCGCATCCGGGCCGAATTCTTCCGGCGCGTCGGCATCGCCGAACTTCTCACGCCGCACGCAAGCCTCTGAACCGGCCACCCACCACACCAGCAATTCACTTCACAGGAAACAGCCATGCCCTTCGCCAACTTCAAGGTTCCCGCAGGCACCATCACCGCCGCTGACAAGAAGAAGCTCGTCGAGCGCACGACCGATCTGTGCGCGGAGATCTACGGCGAGCGCGCCCGTGCCACCACCGTCGTCCTCGTCGACGAAGTCGCCGACGGAGGCTGGGGAGTCGCCGGCAACGTCCTGACCGCCGACCTGCTCAACGGCGACGCCTGACCACCGCCACCCTGCCGGGCCCGGCGTCCGACCGCAGGGCCCGGCACCACGCACGAACGGGCTCGCATCTGTGAACGACACACTCACCATTCCCGACTCGCACCTCGACCTGCTCAACGGCAAGACGGTCGTGCTGAGCACGACCAATGCCGACGGCACCGTCCAGTCCACGGCCATCTGGGTCCACTACGGCGACGACGGCGTACTGCGCACCTCCCTGGCCACCGCCCGTCAGAAGTACCGCAACCTGACGTTCAGTGCTCAGGCCGCCGAGGACCGCCTCGTCGTGACCTTCAGACCGACCCGCGTCCGTGCCAGCTGAGCCGGACGGCCCGTTTCCCTTCCAGCCCCAGCACAGGAGGCATTACCCCATGCGATTTTGGACAAGCCGCACGCACAACTACGGTCTGCTCCTGGGCAGCTCGGCCACAAATCCTCAGGATTCAGCGTCTCGTGTGTTCAGCAGCACGGGGCGAGGCCCACTCTTCGGGTGGCTCGGGATGGCGATCGAGAGTGTCGACGCCCGCAGTCGCCAGGCCCTGAGAGGGCCACTTCCCCTTCCGAGAGGGCGGCAATGAAGAGCGTCTCATGGCGCTGATGAGCCCGGACCCGAGCGGCGAGGGACGTCACCGCTGGACGATGCGCCGGAAGACCGCGCTGAACGCCTTCGACATCATCTTCGGCGGCCGCCTGACGGCGGCCCATCGGTAGCCCCGACCAATCTGGTCGCGCCGCTCGTAATGGATGGCGCCCCGGGAGTGGTTCCTGGCCGCACCGGCTGGCCTTCGAGTGTCATCTGCCGACAGGAACGTGAGTGAACTTCCCCGCGCGGGGCGCGACATGGACGACCATCACCGGCTCGCCAGACCGGCGATCGTGGGGACCAGCCGGAGCTGCTCGGCGAGAGTGAGGCTGCTCGTGCCGCGGCCGCATCCGATGTCGAGCACCGCGCCGCGCCGAGCCGGTCCGGCCGGGCGTGATGGGTCTGCACCAGGCTGACGATGGTCTCGGGCACCGGGTGTCCGGCGGTCTTGGCGCGCATCAGGGCGCTGGTCCGCCCGGCCAGCCGCGAGGCGTGTCCGTACAGCTCCGGCTGCCGGACGGGGTCCAGGAACGGGTTGGGCTCGTTCATGCCACACCCCCTTGCCGGGGGCGCGGGCCGGTCAGGACTGCTCGGCGGCGACCTTCCGCAGCCAGCGGCGCGTCTGACGCCGGTTGGCCGGCAGCACCACATCGGCGCCGGAGCCGAACTCCTCGATCTTCGCCATCACGCGGGCCCGCATCTTGCGCCGGTACGTGGCGACATACTTGATCACGCCCCAGTGGATGCGGTTGTGCACCCCGTTGCCCTTGTACCCCGCGCCGTGCCGGATCTGCCGGGAGAAGATCCCGTACAGCGCCGCCGCGGTCGACACGTCCATCAGGACCACGGTGTCGCGGGCTTCGAGCCGTACCTGCAGCGTCGAGTTGTAGTTGCCGTCGATCACCCACCGCGGCTGCGCGACCAGCTCGCGCTGGACGTCGGTGAACTTGTCCATGGCCAACGCGTTCCACTCGTCGTCGTAGAACGCGGCGTCCAGGTGCGTCACCGGGGCGTCGAGGATCCTGCCCAGTTCGCGGGCCACGTGGGATTTGCCGCTGCCTCCGCAGCCGACGATGGCGACCTTCTTCATGGTGCTCCGGCGTAGAGAGGTTCGGGTGTCCGGCGGACCCATCCTCCGGGACGCGCCCGGAGGATCCGCGCGCCGTGGTCGATCGAGCGGTCTGCATCAGGCAGCTCCCCGCTCGGTCGCGGTGGCCTGGAGGAGGCCGTGCAGGACGGACTCCAGGGTGTTGACCTGCTTGCACAGGCCGAACAGGCGCAGCGGGCCCACACATGAGGCGATCAGGGCGGCGTGCTGCTCGGTGCCGGCGATCTCGCGCAGGTAGGAGAGGGGTTCGAGCACGTCGCCGCCTGAGCGCACGACCAGCTCCTTCAGGACGAACCGGTCGGCGAAGCGGATATCCGGCCGGGGCCAGCGGCAGGCATCCGGCGAGCACGGCCTCGAAGATGCGCTGGGTCATCTGCCCGACCGCGGCGTACCGCTCGGGCAGCATGAGCACCGTGGCCAGGGACCGGCCGTAGACGCCGACGGCGTCCTCGAACGGGATCCGGCCCGCGAAGCGGACGTGCGGCCAGCGGCCGGTCTTCGTCCACTTCCCGGCGACCAGGTGCTCGACGCGGGCGGCGGCCGGGGCGAAGAAGCGGTCGAGGGGCTCGTCCCGGTCGTCTCCGAGCCGCTTCAGGCGCTGCGCCGACCGGGCCCGGACCGGAGCCGGTCGAGCGCGGTCGGTCGCTCTCCATGCGCCGCTGCACGGCGACGAGGCACCCGCGGTCCTCAGGTACCGCCGCGCGGCACGTACACGCCCAGCTCTCCCAGCGTTCCCAGAACGGTGACGAGGTCCCCCGGCCGACCGCGCAGCGTGGCATCGAGGAAGGCCAGGGACGCGGCGGCGGTGATGCGCGGTCCGTCGGTACGGCCGCGTGATCCGACGATCGACTCCACCGGGGGCAGGAAGAGCGGCGCGTCCGTGAACGTCAGGTGCGCGGAGCCGGGCACGGCGAGCCGGTAGCTGGTCGAGCCACTCAGGCCGAGTACGCGCGTGAGGCGCGGAAGGTAGTCCGGGTCGATGTCCCGGCCGGTGTCCTGGGTCAGCGCCAGCACCGGTTGCGGGAACCGTGTCGGGGCGGGGTCGTGCGGAAAGCCGTCCAGGTCGATCACGGCGTCGAAGCGAGCGTCCTGGCGAGCCGCCTGCAAGGCGGCGGCTCCGCCGAGGGAATGGCCGGTGGCGGCCACTCTGCCGGTGTCCATCCGACCGCCCACGGGCCCCGGGATCTCGCCTCGCGCGACGCGGTCCAGCTGGGTGTGGACGAAGCTCAGATCGGCGGCCCGGACCTCGGTCCACTGCACGGCCTTCTCCTCGTCACGGTCGGCGTCGCCCGTCGCGGTCACCTCCGTACGGACGGTCCGGCCGTCGGCGAGGACGACGGCGGCGGAGTCATAGGGGTGGTCGAGGGCTGCGACGACATAGCCGTGGCTGGCCAGTTCCTCCGCCCATGCCGAATTCTGGGTGCGCACGCCCCCCAGTCCTGGGGAGAACAGCACGACCGGAAAACGTTCGTTGCCGTCTGCCACCGGCGCGCCGGCGACTGCGTGGGTGCGGGCGCGGGGCAGGCCGTCGAGCATGAAACCGGGCATGCCGACGTAGTCGGCGAGGGCTTCTGAGACGATGCCCGCCTCGTGGCCCGTGCGTCCGAGGTACGCGGCACGCCGCTCATCCGCCGACGGATCTCGCGCCGGATACCACACCTGCACGACGACCGTGCGCCGGTCGTCCTTGTCGGGAGTGGCGCCTTCGGGCCGGCCGGTGTCGGTCCACTGCACCACGCTGGTGCCCACGGCGAAGCGGCCCGACAGGGCGGGGAAAGCCGGCACGGGCAGAGCCCACGCCGCGACCGGACCTACCGCGATCAGACACAGACACACCAGCGACGCCGGTAGAGCCACCCACCATCGGGTCCTGCGCTGCGGTCGGCCGCCACGCGCCCGCAGCTCGGCCATGACGGCGAACGGCAGGAGGAGTGTGGCGCCGGCCAGCACCGGCACCATCTGCCAGCGCACGGACACCCACACCAGCGCCGGGCCGGACGTCGCGACCACCGCTCCGGCACCGAACGCGACCGGCCGCCGCGCCCGTCGGGGCAGCCAGCGTGCCGCCACGAGGGCGACGGCACCCATCACGACGACGGATTCCAGAAGGGACATATGAAGAGACGGCAGTATTTCTGTCACACCGTCATGCTGGGTACACCACCACAGCCGCCGCATCGAGCCCAGGTCGCGTCCCGGTGCGACCTGAGTCTGACGTGACCGTCATCCGAAGGCCGTACGGAAGCGTCCGCGCAGACCGCCGAGACGGTCGGCGGGTTCGTTGGCGAAGACCAGTCGCAGGTACCTGTCGCCGCCCGGCCCCCATCCCGTCATCGGCGTCGCCGCGACCCGCCCGCGGCGGAACAGGCGCTCGGACGCCTCGCCGGGAGTCAGGCCCAGGGCGGCGGTGTCGAGGAGGAGGGACCAGCCGCCGTGCGGGCGTACGAGCGGGTAGTCGTCGAGCTGCCGCAGCACGATGTCGCGGCGCTGCTCCCAGACCCGCGTGGCCGCGGCGACGTCCTCGTCGGCGTCGGGCGCGTCGAGCGCGGCAGCGACGGCCCGCTGAGCGATTCCCACCTGGCACACGACGTTGGTCATTCCGACCAGGGCGATGTCGGAGAGGATCCGGGAGGGGCCCACGGTCCAGCCCACCCGCCAGCCGATGAGACGCAGCTCCTTCGACGCGGAGCCGACGGTGATGGTCCGCTCCGCGAGGCCTGGGTGTGCGGCCGGGTGTGCCGGGCGGTGGCCGTCGAACAGGATGCGTTCCATCGCCGCGTTGTGGATCAACCAGCAGTCGTGCCTCTCCAGGACCGGGGCGAGGGCGTTCCAGTGAGCCGGGCCGAGCAGCGCGCCGGTCGGCATGGCCGGCGTCATGGCCAGCACCGCGGCGGTCTCGGGCCCCACAGCCGCGGCGAGCGCTTCGGGGTCGACCTGCCAGCCGTCGGGCGCGGGGACGCACGGCACATGGCGGGGGACGCCTCCGACCAACCGGATCCGGTTGACGAGCCCGACGTACACCGTCGCAGACGACGACCTCCTGGCCGGGCTCCACCGTGGCCAGGAGCACGTTCAGCAGGGCGTTGAGCCCTCCGGCGGCGCTCACGCATTCGGTGGCCGGATCGTAGAGGATCCCTGACAGCCGGGAGACGTGAGCGGCGGCGGCCTCCCGCAGCCCGCAGTGCCCCTGGAACGGCAGGTAGCTGTTGGCGGCGTCGTCCTCCACGGCGGAGCGGGTGGTGTCGAGCGCGATCCGGGGCGGACGCAGGTCGGTGTCCAGATTCTCCAGACGCAGCATGTCGGGGTCCCTGGCGGCGTCGGCCGCATCTCCGATCACATCCACGCCGATCCCGGGTATGTGCCGCAGACGCGAAACCCTCACGGTTCCTCCTCCAGGTCGTCGACGCCCGATCAGCCCCACGTCGGGCATGGCGAAGTAACGCATGCGCCGCGCAACCTGTCCACGGTGCACGTCACGAGAAGCCGGAACGAGGCGGCGGTTGTCGAGCAGGGGCGGCTTCCCCCACCTCGCCTCCGGCTGCCCGAGTGCCACGGGCGGACGGCTCGGGCCGCCAGAGCGCTGCCGGTCGGTCAGGCCTACGCCTCGGCCGCGGCGGCCGCCCGGGCGATGGCTTCCCCCAGGCGCTCCCCGGTGTATGCGTGGCCGCCCCTACCCCAGCCTCCGTCGGGGGGCGTTGACGATGCTGACGCGGATGTCGTCGCGGTCGTGACCGGGTGTCATGTCCTTGTAACGATGTCGGTGGCCTTCTCGATGAAGTCCGCCCGCGCTTCGACGGACGCCAGGCCGATGTCCGGCGGCAAGAACCAGTTGGCCGCGGGGGCCGCCGCGCAGCACGGGCGTGAGGTACGCGACCACCTGGCGGAGCTCGGTGCGGCGGCCCCCAAGGATGTCGCCGCGGCCTTCTTGGAGTTCGCGCGACCGGTCGCCCAGTTGCCGCGCAGGGCGCCGGATGCGCCGTCGCCGCCGTGGCCGTTCCCGCAGACGAGGAGAACGGCGAGCCGCGCCGCTGCCGCGACCTTCGCATTCTGGACGGAACAGCTCGAACGGAACCTGCGACAGGCCGGACTCGCGGCGACCGACGCGGAGGAGAAGGCCGCCTTGCTGGTCGCCCTCCTCCAGGGTGCGCAGGTGCTGTGCCGGGCGAGCGGCAGCACGGAGGCCTTCGAACGAGCCGCCCGGGCCGCACTGACGCTCTTCGCGGGCCCCTGACGCGCGACGCACACACCTGACCGCCGCCGAACTCCCTCCGACCGCCGACCACAGGGCCGCCGGTACCCCCGTCGGCACGACGTGCACCCCCGGCCGGCCGGTGAGCGCCGACTCCCCTCCTCATTCATCCGTGCGCCCCTTAACTGCCGGAAAGCGGGACGGCAGCAGCCCCGAGGCTGGGCATAGGTCACGCATTTGCCGAGCTAGTCCGTGACATATGCCAAACGGGAGGTCTCAGACGCCCTGAGCAAGCGGACAAGGGGCCCCTGCCCGTCGGCAAACTCGTCCACAACACGCGGCGCCGGTTGTGGCGCGCCCGGCGACCGGCGGGACAGATGCAGGATCAGTCGATGCCGCCCGCCCGACGGGCGGCACGCGCCCGGTTGCCACACCCGATCGAACACCACGCCTGGTCTCGCCTGCGCGCGAGGAAGAACATCCCACAGCTCGGCGCCGGGCACTGCCGCAACCGCGCCTGCTCAGGTCCGGCGGCCAGCACGAGCGCCTGCCGGGCGACCGACCCCGCGACCGGCCCGCCGGCCTCCTGCTCCGCGAGGCGACCGGTGCCGTCGACCCGGAACGTCACCGGAGCCCGTGCGGCCAGCGCGTTGAGTCGCACCCTCGCCGGCTCCGGCAGCGGCGCCTGCCGCGCCGCCGCCTCCAGCACGGCCCGGACCGGGGCGCGCAGCTCCGCCAGATCCTCCTTGGGCAGGCCGGCGAATTCCCGGTCCAGCGTCTTCTCCCGCCAGGACGCCAGGAGCTCCGGGTCGGCCAGCAGGTCGACGTCCCCGCCCGCGCGACCGGCTCCGATGACGACCGTGTTGGCCAGGTCGAGGGCCGGCCGCTCGCCGATCCACGGCATCTCGCGCAGGTTCTTGAGGGTCATGCCGTCAACTTACCGGACCCACGGATTCCCAGCATCAAAACCGTGATAGCTTCAACTCACGGATTTCGCGACTCAAGACCGTGAGTTGAAGAATGAAGGGGTTTCCATGAGCATGACCATCGAGTACGTCCGCTTCGCCTGCGCCGACCCCGAGCAGCTGGCCTCCCACCGGGACCGGCTGATCTCCGTCCTACGCGAGCGGTACGGGTCCGACTTCCTCGGCGCGCACCTCGCCCGATGTGAGGACGGCTCCCTGCTCGACCTCATCCTCTGGGCCTCCCCGGAGGCCGCTGCCCGCGCGGCGAAGGAGATGCCCGGGGATCCGGCCGCCGGGGACTTCTTCCGCCTGATCGGCGAGGTCCACGAGATGCGGCACGCCGAAGTGCTGCACAGCAGCCGCCAGTAGCCGAACCGGCACCTGCGGCCTGCCGGCGCGTGGAGCGACACGCCGCGGATGCCACAGCCGGACGAGAAGGGAAAGCCGTGCCCACGGCCGACGAACTGATCAACCCTCGCACCACGGACCTGCTGGCCTCCGTCATGGCGGCAGCGAGCGCCGCACCGGTCGGGGCCCTCCGCGGCTGCGGTGCCTTACTGGAGGGCCTCCCTTTCAGCCGACGCGTCACCACAGTGAAGGAAGCCGTCCTCGCCGATCTCCCAGACGCCTACCCGGCCTTCGCCGAGGTCGTCCGCACGGCGCTGAGCAGGTCCGCCTTCACCGGCTGGATGACCTTCCCCGTCAACGCGGCGGTCGCCGAACGCGCTCTGGCCTGCCATGTGTTCGAACCGGGCCTCGATCTGCTCGCCGCACTCACTCCGCGACTCACCGCGGAGACGGCCGTGCGTCCCTTCCTCCGCGAGGACCTTCACCGGGCCCTGCGACCGGCCCTGGCATGGACCGGCCACCCCGATCCCCACGTGCGACGCCTCGCAAGCGAGGGCACACGCCCGCGCCTCCCATGGGCACCCCGGCTCACCGCGCTCGTCACGGACCCGGCCCCCGCCCTGCCCGTCCTGGACGCGCTGTACCGAGACCCGAGCGAGTACGTCAGGCGCTCGGTGGCCAACCACCTCAACGACATCAGCCACGACCACCCCGGCACGGCCGTCGCCACCGCCGCCCGCTGGCTCGCCGAGCCCGCCCCCACCACACCGGCTTTGGTCCGGCACGGCCTGCGGACCCTCGTCAAGGCCGGCGACCGTGCCGCGCTGAACCTCCTCGGCCACGACCCCGACGTCCGTGTCCGGGTCGTCGGCCCCGACATTCACACAGCCCACGTGCATCTGGGTGGGGACCTCGTCTTCGACTACGAGGTGACCAACACGGGGTCCCGTACCGCGCGACTCGTCATCGACTACGTCGTCCACTACCGAAAGGCGAACGGCAGCCTCTCCCCCAAGGTCTTCAAACTCACCAGCCGCGACCTCTTCCCCGGCGAACGCCTCTCGGGTGTCCGCCGCCACCCGCTCCGGCCACTCAGCACACGCCGACACCACCCCGGCGCGCACCGCGTACAACTCCAGGTCAACGGTCGGCCCTACGGCTCCTGCACCTTCACCCTCCACATCCCACCGGAAGCCGCCCCCGGCTGAACGCCCCCAGAGGTCTTCCGTGCGAGGCGCGTCAGCGCCGCCACCACTCGCGCCCCGCCCGGGGCAACGACCCGCTCTCCTCGCCCCCGCCTCCATCCCACCCGGTTCCCTGTCCGAGAGGGTCGACGATGCACGGCATGACCCCTGCGTTTCGGCGCGTGATTCTGGTGATCGCGGCCATCGGCCTGGGCACCGGCTGTTCCCAGCAGTACAATGACGAGCGCGGCAAAGGCGACGCGCCGGTCCAGGGACGCTCGGGGGACAACACCCCGGCCGAGGTCTTCAACATGCCGGACGGCTTCGGCAACCTCGCTACCAAATGCGTGGGAGTCGGCAAGCGCGCCTACGTCACCACCCGCTGGGTGCGGCACGAAGATCCGCCCGTCATCGTCCCCGCCAACACCGCCGTCGTCGACGACCCGACCTGTCAGGCTCCTTGGCCTCCCCGTGCCCGGAAGTCGTCCATGAGGACGCTGAGGTAGTCCCGCGCCCCGCGGGCGCCGCCGGCAAGTGCCGCGGCCTGGCCGGCCCACAGGCTGCTGAGATCCTCCCGCCCTTGGGTACCGGCTTCGCGGCGGATGGACTGCATCAGTGCGCTCTGCACAGGGTACGCGGGCACGGTCTCCTCGTACGGAGTCATGTCACGGACGAACCGGTTCACGATTCCTCGGGCGGTACGGCCCGTGAAGAGGCGCGTGAGGACGGTGGTGCGCGCCTCGGGGGAGCTCAGCGCCCGCCTGTGGGCTTCGCTCGCCCCCGATTCGCGGGTGGCCAGGAAGGCGGTGCCGATCTGTACGGCGTCGGCGCCCAGGGCGAGCGCCGCGGCCATTCCCCGGCCGTCGGCGATCCCGCCGGCTGCGATGACGGGGACGCTCACGGCGTCGGCGACCTGGGGCACGAGCGAGAACGTCCCCACGAGCGACTCACGAATCGGCCGCAGGAAGGCGCCCCGGTGGCCGCCGGCATCGGCGCCGGAGGCCACAACGGCGTCAACGCCGGCGCGCCCCAGTGCGACGGCCTCGTCCACGGTGGTCGCCGTGCCGATCACCTTGATGCCTCGGCGGCGGGCCTCGTCCATCACTTTCTGCGGCGGGATCCCCATCACGAAGCTGATGACCGGGGGCACGGCTTCGAGAAGCGCGTCCACCTGCGCGTCGAAGTCCGGTCCCGACGTGACGTCCTCGGCCGCCATCGCGGGCAGCCCGAGTTCCTCATGGTACGGGTGCAACCGCCGGATGTGCGGGGCCAGTTCGGCAGGGTCCGGCCATGGTCCGGCCTCGTCCTGCTGGGGGACCCAGAGGTTGACCGCGAACGGGCGGCTGGTCCGGGCCTTCAGCTCTCCGACGAGGTCCGCGATCTCCTGCGGTTCAAGGATGTGCGCCCCGTAGGAGCCCAGCCCTCCCCCCTCGGACACGGCCACGGCCAGCGCGACTGAGGACAGGCCCCCGCCGAACGGGCCCTGCACGACGGGAAGGGCGATGCCCAGCAGATCACCGAGGCGTCCGGCGTTCATGCCGTCACCGCCGGAGCGTCGGCGGCCTGGCGGCCGTGCACGAACTGCAGCGCCGTCCGGGCGACATGCTCACCAAGGTGCCGCGCGGTCCGCAGATCGGCCTCTGCAGGGGACTCTTCCGGGCCGAGGTCGGAGGGCGACTGCGCCATGGCTCCCACGAACGAGCCCAGCCGGTTCAGATCCTCGGGGCTGCCGCCGGAGCTGTAGATCCAGCCGGGCATCAGGCCAAGCGGAACCCAGTTCATGCCGTGCTGGGCCGCAAGGACCGTCATGGACAGCAGCGCGTTGTCCTTGTTGCCGTTCACCCCCGCCGAGTTGGTGAACCCGGCGGCGAGCTTGCCCTGCCAGCCGCGCGCGGCCCAGATAGGGGCACTAGCCTCCACGAAGCGCTGGAACACGGCCGAGGTGGCGCCCATGTACGTAGGGGAGCCGAAGACGATCGCCTCCGCCTCCGCCAGAGCCGCCCACAGGCCCTCGTCGAGCGTGGAGACATCCCGCAGATCGACCAGGACGCCGGGCACCGTCGCGGCGCCCTCCGCCACGGCCGCCGCCTGCCGGGCCGTGTGCCCGTATCCACTGTGATAGGCGATGACGACAGAGATGGGTACGGACATGTAGCCCTCCATGAGGTGGTGTATACCCCGGAATCGGAGCAAAAGGTCAACTGGACGCGGGTGTCGGGCCGCCTCCGGAAAGCACCCTAGACGACCGGTCAACTATTACGCCACTCAGTGCACCTTCGGATTAGTTGACCGACCGTATACTTGCTCCATGGGACGCACCAGCACCGCACGCGAGCGGCTCCTCGACGCCACCGGCGAACTCATGCAGCACCGGGGGTACAGCAGCCTGGGAGTGGCGGAGATCTGCGCCGCGGCAGAGGTCAAGAAGGGCAGCTTCTACCACTTCTTCACCTCGAAGCAGGACCTCACCCTCCAGGCGGTCAACGCCTACTGGGAAGGCCAGCGCGGCGCCTGGACCCTCGCGCTGGACGGCCCGGACCCCGCCCTGGTCCGACTCCGCCGGCTACTGGAGGGCATGGCGCAGGTCCAGCGGCACAGGAAGGAGACCTACGGCACGGTCGACGGCTGCCTGCTCGGGAACCTCACCCTCGAACTCAGCACTCAGGAACCTGACGTTCGCGCCAGGCTGGAGGAGATCTTCGACGAGCAGACAGCGCTGATCGGTGCCGTGCTCGGCCAGGCCGCGGACGAAGGCGGCATTCCTCGCGAGCACGCCGAACAGTCGGTCGCACGCGCAGTGATCGCCCACCTGGAGGGGCTGGTACTGTTCGCCAAACTCAAGAACGATCCCGCGGTCCTCGACACCCTCTGGCCGCACACACTGCTCCTCGTCAGTGGCGAAGGGCCGTAGACAACCCCGGCGCACAGGGGATGATCCATACCCGTCGCGCAGGAGAGTCAGGGGCTGCGGACCGGCTGCCCGCGCCGCGCATCCCGGCGGGCCGCCATGGCCGGTGCCTCCTGCTGGGAACATCGCACCACCCTGCCGTCGACACAGCGGCCGCGCCTTGTGGGCCTGAGTCCAGGCGGACGCCAAGAGAGCATCTGATCAAGGTTCACCCGGATGTACGTGGGATGTCCGTTTCGATTCGCCAGGTTGGTGTAGATTCTCCGGTCAGTTGGCGGGCCATTTTGTTAGCCATCGCCCCGTGGTTCATTGCCCTCGCTCTCTCGGGGAGTGCTTCGTAATCCCGCGCGAGGCGATGGCCTTGGTGCCGGTCCCGACTCCGGAGGTCCTGTGGCGCAAGCCGCCCGTGCTCGCGATCGCCGCTGTCCCCGGGACGGTGCTCGGCCGTCTCGGTGAGCCGTCGACCGGGTCGCCAGAGGCGTGGGCCGCGGCGGATGCCGCCATCCGAAGCAGCGGGAGCATCTGTACATCACAGACAGTGCAGTATCGGGGGTTGGGATCGGTGCGGCCCCACGGAGGCCAGCCACCGACCTTCCAGCCGGGCGCGTCAGCCAGATGAACGTCGTAGAAGTCCCGCGGACAGTCCGCGTAGGAGCTGTCCATGTCGGCACCGGCTGCCCGCCATCTGCTCCAGTCCTCCACCATCAGCAGCACCTGCGGGCTCAGATCAAGGCTGGCGGGGTACTCGGTGATCGCCTCCGGTGCCAGCACGCACGGTTCCGGCACATAACCCTCATAGTTCACCTCGTACGGCTCGGGCGGTGTGGCGAGGATGTCAAGGACCTCGGCGGCGGACCGCCAGAACAGCGCGGTCGACGGCTTCCAATTCGGATCGTGATCGTAGGGACACCACAGAACCTGGAGCAGATCGTCCTGTCCGGGCGGCCGCAACAGGGGTATGTCGCGCAGATACAGCTGGGCCACGGGCAGCATCGGGACCGGGCTGTCCGCGGGCAACGGAGGGCCTGCGTCGAGGCGCTCCGCGAGCCTCGCCGCGTTCCGTTCCTTGATCGCCTCCTCCTCGGGCGTTGTCCCAGGACCATCGTGATCACCGTGCCACCGGGCCCGCATGCGCCTTATGAGCCGCACTTCGGCCGGCGACTGGCGGTACCCACTGTCACGGTGCAGGTGCGAGGCTTCGCAGTGCGGCCATGGCTCCTCAGCCGGCCACAGCAACGGCCCGCCGACCGAGCTCTCCTCGACCGAAGGCGACCCGGGACGAGGGTGCAGCCGAATCGCAGGACGTGCCAACGGCGCCAGCTCGGGAAAGACCACGGACACGTCCACGGGCCGCGGCGGAGTAGTACGTACGAAAACCATGCCGGTGATCCTCTCACCAGCCACTGACAACCCCTGGCTGTCTCAACCAGCTTCGATGACATCGGTGTTCAGCTGGTCGAGTCCAACGCATGCAGCCTCGGCCACAGCGACAGCAAGCCTGCCTGTGTGACAACTAGCGTGCCCCGGCTCAACCATCACTCGATCAGTGGCCACTCTGAAAAGGCACACCGTGTGAGCCGTGTAAGTGGCGCCAGGAGCTGGCTGGCATGCTCATATGACTGGGGTAGACCCTGACAGGTGGGCGTTCTCCTGGTGCGTGGCGGTGAGTTTGACGCTGCTGAGGCGCCAGCCGTGCGGTGTCCGGACGGCCTCGTTGTCGTAGAAGCCGACGACCAGCCATCGGTCCGGCCCGCCGCCTGCCCGTTCGTCCGGAACCCAGTATTCGGCGCGGGCGTGCGCATGAAGGGTCGCGCGGTCGCCGTCGATCTCGACGACGTGACCTGTGATGGTGTGGTGAGTGGCGGAGAAGGGGGCGAAGGTTTGGCCCAGCACCTGGACGTACCCGTCGAGCGGCACGGCCATGGGCGGCAGGCCGATGACCGAGAAGAAGTCGAGGGGCACGGAGCCTGTGTAGACAAGGGCGGGGAGGCTGTTGAAGTCCTTGAGGTCGGCGATGTCGGCGTAGCGGCCCATCAGCTCGATCAGTTCGAGGCGGTCGGCGAGCGTGGTCATGAAGCGCTTTCTGCGGACTCGGGTGCGGGCGCGGGTTTCGGGTTCCGGGACCGGTGGCTCATTGCGAGGACGGTGTCCATCAGCCGGGACGGCAGGAAACGGGCGAGGGGGATGATGATGGCGGCGTCGCTGCCCAGGGTGTACCGCGCAGCAGTGGTGGACCGGTTCGAGGCCGTGGCCCGCTCCGCGTTCCCTGATCTGGCCGTCGCGGGGGAACTGCCCTTCCGTGGTCCCACCTCGACGCTCGTGGAGCGCTCTACGGAGGCGTGCCTGCTGGTGCTGGCGCATCGCGGCGCAGCCGGCTTTCCGCGTCTGGCTCTCGGCTCGGTGAGCCTTCAGGCCGCCACGCACTCCCGGTGCCCCGTGCTGGTGACGCGTCCCGGCTCGCACCGCGGCCCCGCACCAGAGCGCGTCGTGACCGGCGCCGACCTCGTGCACTACTCACAGGAGACGATGGAGTTCGCCTTCGCGGAGGCCGACCGCCGCTCAGCCCACCTGCGCGTCGTGCATGCCCTGCACCGGACCACGCTGCTGCCCGGTCCAGGCAGCGTCACCGCAGCAGAACGCGAGGTGTGCGAAACCGAGGACAGCGCTCGGGCACTGGTTGAGGAACGGATCGCTGAGCTTCGTGGACAGCATCCGCAGGTGCCGGTCGAACTGCACATCGAGTGGGCGCGTCCGGCGACGCGCCTGACGGAGTTGTCGCAGGAGGCCAATCTGCTGGTGGTCGGCTCACGCGGCCGCACCGGCCTGCGCCGGCTGCTCCTCGGCTCAGTGAGCAGCGAATTCCTGCACACGGCCCACTGCCCCGTCGCCGTCGTCCCCGCTGCGGCTGACTGATGACCTCACTCCCGGCCGGAGTGCCCTCAAAGACTCCTTGAAGACCTGTATCCCGCTGGTCAGCTCCCCCCCTTCTCACCTCTACAGCTCGCTCTGCGTGCCACGTCCCCCGATTGGTCCAGGAACTGACACGCGGCAGCGGTTTGCGTGGCATGCGTATGAACGGCGGCCCGTGTGTCACCAGGACTCGGAGAGAAACGGCATGGTCATGAACATGAGCACGTCGAGACCGCGGCACAGGGCAGCCACGTTTCTTGTCGTGGGCTGTCCCACCGTCGTCTTGGGCGCGACAGGGTGCGGCGGTGAGGGGAACTGCTACAACCCACCGGACGCCAACGCCCGTCTCGGGCCGGTCCTGATCCGTTACGCCCACATCGCCGAACTTCCCGATGGCCCGCGGGAGAAGGGGGACGACGCGCCCTTGTACACCTGGTTCTTCAATCAGGGACAAGACACCGACAGGCTGCTCGGAGCGGAGACGACCGTCGCACGGTCCGTCGACATCGTGGACGCCAACGGCGCGGTACGAGGGCCGGTCGAGCTTCCCTCCGGCAAGCTCGTCACGCTGGATAAAGGCCACGCACACCTGCTGCTCAGAGACCTGAGCCAGCAGATCCGGGGCGGGGACCACGTGTGGATCACTCTGCGCTTCGAACGCGCCGGTGAGATCGCCCTGCAGGTGCGCTCCCAGATCCCTACCTACGTCGACGGCGACGCCACCGACGCACCGGGACTGACTTCCCCCCTCACCGGAATGACGACTGCACTGGAGCGATGGGCACAGGGGTCGGGCAAGCGGGCAACCGCGCATGCCGCCAAGCAAGTTCTTGATCACTGCTCGTTCCCCGGCCGCCGCGTGGACCAGGGCCCCCGTGCCCGCACCGCGCCAAGAACACGGAAGCCGAACCGGTGAGACTGAGGCGGCACCGACCGACACGGCACGAGCCTAGACGAGGGCGGCGCCGGCTGATGATCGCCACTGCGTACGCCTTGGGGCTCTCGGCGCTGGCGCTGGCGGCGGTGTGGCTGGCCGTGCTGATCACCCCGCTGCAGCCGGTGTCCGCGGCCGGCCAGACGGTGCGCGTGGGCGCCGCGCCGCTCGGCTGGAGCCTGTCCGGCCCCGGCCAGCTCGATCTCTTCGGCCAGACGATCCCGACCCAAGCGCATTTCGTTGGACCGATCAGGCCCCGGCTGGAGCTGACCCGTATCAGAGAGGACGCCGAGGTGGCACGTCTCCTGCGGTCCGGCGATCACGAACGGCTCACCCTGGAGGTGGGCCGGAAGCTGGCATCGGGTTGGGTGCGCTACGGCGCGTGGGAGACCGCGATGGCCGCCGGGCTGGTTCTCCTCCCCCTGGCCGCCTGGACGGGCCTGCGCCGCATGCCGCCGGGCCGGACCGTTCTCGTCCTGGCCGGCGGCCTGGCCCTGGTGACCGCGGTCAACGCCGTCGGCTTCTACCTGCTGGCCTCCGGCACCCCGCAGGCGCTGCGCGAGGTACGGTCGCTGCGGGATCTGGTGGGCGACAGTCCGCCGGACCCGGTCCCCCGGGCTGAAGGCCCGCCGCTGGACAACGTACGGGCGGTAGCCCTGGGAGACTCGACCGCCGCGGGAAGCGGCAACCGGCCTCTGCCCGACCCCAGCGACCTCGACCGGGCATGTGACCGCAGTGCGGACTCCTACCCACAGGCGCTTGCCCGCGCCAACGACTGGAGCGTACTCAACCTCGCCTGTTCCGGCGCCACGGTCCGCGACGGCATCCTCGGCGTACAGATCCTCGGCGAACAGATCGCCCCGCCACAGATCGCCCAGGCACAGCGAGCCGACGAAGCGTCCGTCGTCCTGGTCAGCGTCGGAGCCAACGATGTGCGCTGGTCGGACCTGGTCCAGCTCTGCGCGATCTCTCCATCGTGCGACGACCGCGCCTCAACGGCGTACTTCCAGGACAGGCTCGCCCGCTTCGCACTCGACTACCGCAGGCTCCTGCGCATCCTGGCCGCCCTCCCCCAGCACCCGGAGGTATTGGTCAACGAGTACTACGACCCCTTCGGCGCAGACGTCAGCTGCCTTGAGGACGAAGGTCTCACCCGGCAGAAGGCAGAGGTTCTGCGCTCACGCCTGGCCGCCCTCAACGCCGTACTGCGGCAAGGAGCCAAGACCGCCGGCTTCACGCCGGTGAAGCCGGACTTCGAAGGGCACAGGCTGTGCAGCGCCCAGCCGTACGTCCAAGGGCCGGCGGACCATGCCCCGCTCCACCCGACGGCTGCCGGGTCCCTGGCCATCGCCCTCGCCGACCAGAAAGCCCTATCCACCGGCGAGAACTGACCGCCCATCTGGCCATCTTTTACCGTTATGCCCGACTGGTCTAGCGTGGAAAGGGATGGCAACGCTCGCAAACCCACTGAGCGCGAGGTGACTGCGATGTCAGAGACCGTGGGCCGCACCGGCAACACAACGACGAGATCCCGTAACGAAACGGGCGAGAAGGGGACGACTCTGAAAGGCCGGAGGGGCACCGACGCCCCTCCGGGGATACGCGGAGACACCACGGTCGCGGACAAGGTCGTAGCCAAGATCGCGGGCATGGCGGCCCGTGAGATTCCCGAGATCCACAACCTCGGCGGGGGGATGGCCAGGGCGTTCGGGGCAGTGAAGGGACGCGTTCCTGGGGGCGGCAGCGACATCACCCGAGGGGTCAGTGTGGAGGTCGGCGAGCGTCAGGCGGCTGTAGACCTGGACATCGTCATCGAGTATGGCGCCTCCGTCATCGACACCGCCGGGGACGTGCGCGCCAACGTCATCCAGGCGGTGGAGGGCATGACCGGCCTGGAAGTCGTGGAGGTGAACATCGCGGTCCACGACGTCCACCTCCCCGACGAAGAGGAGGAGTCCGAACAGGGCGGCGGGCGCGTGGCCTGATCGTCGCACCTCTGACGCCGAAGGGCCCCGGCCACTGGGAACCCGCATCGGATGCCCAGCCGTGGGAAACCGGAGGCCCAAGCCGGGGGGGGGACCCGGCTACCACGAACGTCTCGCGCCCCTGCGAGGGAGGCATCGTGGAATCCGGCGACATTCACGTACTAACCAAGCTTTCCGACTCCGATCACGCGATCCCATCCGCCGACGATGACATCCGGGGCCGTGAAGTCACCGACCGCTCCGGCAACGAACTGGGCAAGGTCGGCGATCTGATCATCGACCAGGATTCGGTTCGTTCTGCTGGAGCACGGCGGGTTCCTGGACGTCGGGAAGGAGAAGAGTTACATCCCCGTCGACGCCGTGGCAGGCGTGAGCGAGGACCAGGTCCGCATCGACCGCACTCGGGACCAGGTGGTCGACGCACCTGAGTACGACCCGGAACTCGTGCAGAGGGGCGAGTACTACGACCGCCTCTACGCCCACTACGACCACCCGCCCTTCTGGGGGCCCGGCATGTCTACCCCCGCTGGCCGTTTCCTCGCTCTGAGTAGCGCGCCGAGCGCGTGTGAGAGCGGTACGCCGATCGGCATACGACGGGCTCGCTTCCGGTCACGGCTATGGTGAGTGCAAGGGCGCGTACGAGGCCGCCGAGGCCTTGGCCGACGCGGCCGACCGCCTCGAAGGCCATCCCGCCGCCCTCCACCTGCGGATCCTGTCCACCATGGCGGAGATATCCGCCGAACGGAACTGCACTCTCCTCTTCCCGTTGCCGATGGAGATCTTCCGCCGCGTCGGCATGTTCCGGCAGTTGCAGGAGAAGGCCGGGGCAGGGCCTCTCATGCAAGAATCGAGGTGACGGACATGAGCCCCGAGATGAACGTCGGACGGATCCTGGCCCAGCTCGAACGGCGACTCGCCAAGGACGATCCCTCGCTGGCCGAGACCATGGAAGCCCTCAACCAGCAGTTCCCCGACAACCCCCGCGAGGAGATATCCGGCAGCGAGCCGGAAACCGACGGTCGGCAGGAAGAAGACAACCGGCACCGTTGGTGGCCGATCGCCTTCACCGTGTTCGCCATCGCCATCCTGGGCCTCTTCATCACCGCGTTGCTCAACAGCAATCCGGACCAGACCGACAAGCAACCGGGACCGCCGCAGGGCCTGGCTCCGGCCGTGTCCCTGTACTCCACCCAGCGGCGCTCGCGGACCGAGCCGTGCCGACGCCTGCCGGACCCGAGCCGCCGCGATGGACCCTCCCGCCCGACAACATGCCCGGGGGCAGCCGTGCGCGCGTGATCTCGCCGAGCCGGCCGTCTCGCTGTCCAAGGACGCCGAGGCCATCGCCGCGGTGCGCCTGATCGTGGAACGGCGGCCGCCCAGTCTCCTGGCCGCCGACGCCCAAGGGGCAGCCGTTCGCGGCCTTGCCCGCCTGCCAGGTGGTCGCAACGGTCGTGCCCGGCTACGTGCAAGGACGCCAGCCTGGCCGCAGTGATCGACGAGGCACGCCGACCGCCTCCCCGGCCGGCGGCCCTTCCTGCCGACGGCACCACCGGACTGGACAGCCATCCAAGAGGCGGAGCTGATGGCACGCAGCCGCAGCCCCCTCATCGCGGTGATCGAGAAGCCTGCCGGGAAGCCGGTCCGCCTTCTCGGCGTGGTCACCGCCACGAGCCGCCTGGAACGCCTCCTCGGGGCCGTCTGACCTCATGCTGATCTCATCCCTCTGGGCGAAAGGCAGCCAGTGGTATGTCCCGCAGCGACGGCAGGTCCCGCACGTTTCCCGGCCGTCGATCGTTGCCCAGTACGCGAGGTCGCTGAGCTGGCCGGCGTCGTAGGCGGAGCGGGCGTTCCAGACGGCGTTCTGGAAGGCGGGGAGGTCGTCGTCGGGCCACGGGGCGGTGTGGGCCAGGCGGAGCCACTGGTCGGTGGTGGGTCGCAGGTAGATGACGCCGTGTAGTCGAGGATGACGGCGTCCAGGCCCGCCCGGGGCGGTGGCAGGGGTCAAGGGCGGTGTTCTCCCAGGGTGCGATGGGCCCGGCCGCACACTGTGAGTGCGTCACGTACCTCGTGGCGGCGCTGCGGGAGTTGGCGGGCGGCTGCCCGGACCAGCAGGTGACGTACGAGCCCGTCGGGTAGCGCCCCTCCCCCGCCGTGGGCGGTGGGGCAGGGGCGGACGCGGGCGTGACACTCCGGCCGAGGACGCCGCACCCTGACTTCGAGGGTACCCTCGCGGCAGTGCTGGCCCGGCCGGCTCGGCACAGTAGGCGGCCCGCTCTGGTTCGGCCGATCCGACGGCGGCCAGTGACGACTGCGGGCGGTCTGCCGCGTCGCCGGACGCGGCAGACCGCCCGTTCCGGTCACCGCCGGAGGATGGCCGTCATGAGTGGTGGATCACCGGATCGTGGTGACCCGGTGTTCGGCGAGGGCGGCGCAGTTGGAGCCGGTGATCTGGACGCTGACATTGCCGATGCTGCCGCCCCAGTCCACGCAGTGGGCCTTGCCATAGACATAGGTGGGGCCGGCGTACGAGGTGTACCGCCCGTAGTCCTCGTCGTACGCCTCGGTGTCGGGCACGTAGATCCACGCGGACATGTCCGTCGCGGTGCCCGGAGTACTGCGGATGGTCGCGACGCAGTTCTTGCCGGTGGCGGCGTTGTAGGTGAGGTAGACGGTGCCGCCCGAGCCGACGGCGGCGGAGTTGACGGTCTTGTAGCCGCTTCCGCAGACCTTCTGAGGCGTGGTGTTGGGAGCGGCGGACGCGGGTGCGGCGAGCACCGTCGCGGTGCCCAAGACCAAGGCCGTCACGGCGGTGGTGGACAGGACGGAACGCGTGATGCGCATATTTCCCCCTTGCAGTCGTAGGAGTTGTTTCCTCCTGGCTGGTGTGACCACGGACAGCGGGGATTGGTTGTGCTCCGGACGCATCTTCGCCGTCAATTCACCCGCGACAGACAGGTGTTCGATTGGAGTGGTCAGGGCTCCCTTCCGTGGCGGTGCGTCCTTGGAGCCGCATGCGCACCCAGCAGCAGCGTCCGGTGGCCGGCCTCGTCGAGGTCGAGGAAGAGGCGCCGGTCGTCCTTCACGAGGTGGACCCGCCGAGGCAGCCGCCGCCGTGCCCGCCAGTCGGTGAGGGCGGCGTCCCATTCGGTCCGGGGTTGGGCGCGGCCAGACAGCTCGGACGCCTCACGTCACCAGCGGGCCGGAACGAACACGGGTGCGCCCGTACCGCGGGCGCGGCAGGAACGGCATCGCCGCCAGGGCGCCCCGTCGAACGCGGTGACCTGCGCGCTCCGGACGCGGGGCGACTCGGCGAGGAACCGCACGAGCGGCGGAGTGTGCCTGTGGAGGTTCAGCGCGTGCGTCCCGACGGACTCGACGCGCCGGCCACGCTTCGGGAGGACCGGATACATGCGGCGGCCGTCGCACCGCCGAGTCCGCGGGTCTGAGGACGTCGTCGGCGGGGACGCGGTGTTCCTGGAGGCTGATCACGGTCGGCAGGATCCGCGGGGCCCGCGCGACGTGGGCGCTCTCCGGCAGGAGCGGCGGAAAGGAAGGCTGGGCGGTCACGGTGTTGCCGTCGGCGGCCGTAAGGCCTTGCTGCCCCGCGCGGAAACCACCGCGGTCACCCGATCGAGACTCCCGTTCGACCGACAGTCTTCGAGATGGGTACAGGTGACAACCACCTACGTGCCGGGATGCTCCGGCAGGGCGAGCCAGTCCGACCAGGAGATCTCACGGCCGAGGAAGCGCGGCTGCTCGAACGGCCAGTCGTCGGCGATCCACTGCGGCACCAGCGCGTCGAGAGCCTGCTCGACCTTGCTGCCCACCAGCTCGTCCACCACCCACCAGGAGATATCGCCGTCCGCGCCGACCCTCTCCGGCGGGTCGATGTAGACACAGCCGAGCAGAACTGTCTCCGCCGCGTCGAACAGCGCGTAGTTGAAGGACTGGTGCGCGACCATCTCCTTCTCGTGCCGCAGCAGGTCGGCCTGGTCGGCCTCGTAGGTCATAGTGGCCGCAGGCCAGCCCCAGGCCGGGCCGAAGATGGTCCACAGCCGCTCGCGTGAGCCCATCACAGCCGGATAGTCGAGCGGGGTGTCCGTCTCCCGGATCGGCCGCAGGTGATGACCACCGCCCGGCAGCGGTACCAGGACGGGGTGGACGAAGTCTTCGGGAAGCCAGCTCATGGCGCCCGACCGTAGCAGCGCGCGGCCATCCGCTCCCCTGAATTTCCCCGCATACCGCCAGGCCCCGCTCTCATACCGGGCAAGGCCTTTGATCACTCGATCGAGATTCCCGATCGATCGACAGACTTCAAGATCAGTATGGCAACGGCTTCTGATCCGAGCTTTTCGTACTCGTCTTCCGGGCGGCTGGCGCTCACGACGATCACTTCCTCGGCGAAGGTGGGCGGGCCGCCCGCGACCGTGTGCGGAGCCCGAGCTGTCCTCTGCGCCTACAAGACCTGCGTAAGCACGGATTCATTCTCTCGGCGTGGTGAGCAGTTGGGTCGGTGGCCACGTGCGGCGGCGAGGTGGCCTGTACGAGGGCCAGAGTGCGACCCAGTGAACGCCCTGGCCACCGCTTCGCCGCATCGGCTCACGAGCCTGGCTGAGCACCGGTAGGAATGTGCAGTGCTGATACCCGGGCGACGTGCGGAACGGTCCGATGGCGGACGACCGCTGCTGGCTGCAAGGTGCATCGCTGTCCGGCTGCGGCCGGCTGGTGGATCGATCAGCCGTTCACCGTGGTGTCGACGGACGAGGCGACGAGGTAGTGCTCGTCGATCCAGTCTTTGTAGAGGGGGTCGTTCCAGTTCACGCCCAGATCCTTCTTCACCGCCTCGGCGTTGAAGCCCGCTTTGACGGTGCCGGTGACCTTCACGGTCTGCCCTTCCGTGACGTCGGCGGTGGTCGCCGAAACGACGAGCACTTCGTCCACGTCCGATTCGGGGTGACCGGTCAAGGTGAAGGAGTGCTGGTTGAGTACCTCGTTCACGTCTGCGCTGACCGTGACCTTCTTACCGACCCACTTGTCTACATCACTCCAGAAGCTCGTCTCCTGGATTTCTTCCACGTCGGCACCCTGCTCGTCTCCCGCCGTGTCGCCGTCGCCGCATCCGCCGACGATCACCCCGCCGAGCAGCATCGCCGACAGGAAAAGAACGCGGCTGCGATGCGTCTTCGTAGATTTGGACACGACGTCGGCTCCCTTACGCTCGCCTTCTGACTAAGACAGGGCACTAACCCGCGCTTGGCGAGCGCAAACCTGCTGCGCGGAGACGCAAAGCCGGAGCAGTCCGCCATTTGGGCCCCCTCCCTGATGCCCGGAGAGACGGAGTGGACGGCAGCCGCTGCACGCCTGCGGTCAGGCTGTGGGGCCCGGAGGTCAGGCGATGATCCGATCGGCGTGCGAGCCACCGCCGCGGCGCCCGGGGCGCCCCGGCTGTCCGTCGCCCACTGTGAGCTTCCAGTGCCGGGTGCACCGGATCACGCGTGCCACGCCCGTCACAGCACGCGTGATCCGGTGCGGTCAGCGTGATTCACCGAGGTGGCCGAGGTTCTGCACGGGCAGAGGGGCCGGTGCGTTCCGATGTGTCGGTCGGGGCCCCGCCTGGCCGTGGCCCCGTTCCCTGAACACCTCGGACTCCCGGAGCGCCGCGGCGAGCGCGTGCGCGGCCTCGCTGCGGTCGCCGCCCAGACTCGCCTGCAGGAGCTGGGCAGCCCAGGTGCAATCCGCAGGTATGGGCAGTGCGAGCACCCGCATGGCGGTGCTGGTGCCGATCTTCTCCCGGAACATCACGCACACCTGGTCGTGCCGACCACGGACGCTTTGTCGAGCACTGGCGCTGATGAAATCGCCCGGGGCTTCGTTCCGCCGAGGACCGGCGGGGAGAACCGCGGGTGCGCGGAGTCATCGGCAGTTGGGAGCCGGTGCCGACGGAGATTCGGGTCATATCGCTGGCCGGCCGATGCGTACGGGCACCACAGAGTGCATCGCCACGGCGATTCCAGGGCTATTCGCATGCGAGGTTGAAAGGGACGAGGGTGGCTATCCGGAGAAGATAAGAAACAAACGCTCCCTCCTCAGATCACGTGATCCTGCACGGCCGTCCTTCGGCGTTCCGCCCCTCGTCCTTCGCGACCAGCTTCTGAGTCTGCTCATGCTGCTCACCGGTGTGTGGCTGTTCGTCGGTTTCTGGATGATTTCGTATCCCGTCGAGTACCGCGCCCCGCACCTCATCGAGACGGGGGCGGCCATCATCGTGGTCATCACGGCGATCGTCCGGCTGTCCCGTCCACGCGGCCTTCGGTCCGACCTGCTGGTCGCGGTCGTCGGCGTGGGGCTCCTCGTCGCCGCCCTTCTCGGTACGTACGAAGGCGGCGACACCGACGTCGTGATCCGTGTCAACCAGGCGGCCTCCGGGGCCGTGCTGCTGCTTCTCGCCGTGGCCAGCGCCCTTCTCCTGCGTCCATCCGGGGCTTCCGAGCGCCACGGCCCCGGCGATGAGCGGCCGCCCGACCACTGACGTACTGCGCCGAAGCCGCGCGCACCCTGCACGCCGCGCGCCCGTCTCCTCGGCCGTACGGTACGAGGCGAACGGCGGTCTCCGTGTCAGGTGTCAGGTGGCTGCGGTGCACGCCACGGCGGCGGCCATGCCGGTGTGCCCCTGACAGCCAGCTTCCTCGCGGGTGCAGGGCCGCCGCCAGCCGTCCTGGTCGCGCCCGCCCGGCAGGAGAACGATCCGGCGACCCCTGTGATCAGGATTGTCGTTGATGAGGCTGACCGGCAGCTCCGTGATGGCCGCGGTGGTCGACTCCTCTCCCTCGATGGTCTCGTCGATGAGGGCGTGTCGGAAGGACCCGGCTCCACGGCCGCGCCGAAGGCGGGTGCCGATCCCAGGGTGCCTGCCCTGCTCAACGGGGGAGCCAACATCAATGGTTGACATGTGCTGGTTCTGCTTGGTCCGGAGTAGGCGTGAAGAGCGCCGGTGGCGATGGAGGACTACTGCTCGGACGAGTTGCGGGCCGGTGCCGTGGCCCTGTTCGAGTCCGGGCCCGGGGAGACCCGCAAGAGTGTCGCCACCGACCTGGGGATCAACCGGAAAACCCTGCGGAACAGGGTGCAGCGGGACCGCGAGCGCCGACGGCGGCGGCCCGGACGCCGCGCGGGACGACGGGCCGCCGGCCCGGACCGCCCACGGGAGTCCGTCGCCAGGGGCGGACGAGCGGATCCGGCAACTGGAAGCGCGGGTTGCCGAGTTCGAGGCCAGTGAGCGACCGCAGTCGTGAGGCAACTGTCGGACCAGGTAGGCGTGGCGGGTACCGTCCCACGCGTGGATATCGCCAACCTGACCCCCCTCGAGTCCCGGATCCGTCACGCCTTCGCACGGGGCGAACCGGTGGACGCGCGCCAGGATCACGGCGCCCCGGCCCGCCCGGATATCGCCCACGGTCCGGACACCATGGGGCCGCCCGTACGAGCCGGCGTGCTGCGCGGGTTGTTGCTTTCCGGCCCGGAAGAGGACGGCGAGATACCCGCGCTGCGCCTCACCGGCGCGACCGTCACCGGCCGACTCGACCTCGCGTACGCCGAGATCCCTTATCCGGTCCAGCTCGCCGACTGTGACCTGGAGAGCACGCCCGATCTGCGCGGAGCCCGCATACGGGCGCTCGACCTGCGCGCGTCACGGATGCCCGGCCTCACCGCTACGGCATTGCACGTCGAGGGCGACCTGCTGCTCGCCGACTGCCGGGTGTCCGGCCCAGTCCGGCTCGGGCACGCTCGCGTCGAGGGTGACATCAACGCCCCGCGCCTGGTGGCACAGGGTCAGGTCGTACTCGAGGCGGCCCAGGTGGCCTGCGCCCTCGATCTTGAGGACGCCCGGCTGCACAATCCGGGAGGCCATGCGCTCGACGCGCCCGGTCTCAGCCTCGGTACCCTCCTCAACGCGGGTGGCCTCAACGCCGATGGCAAGGTCCGGCTCACCGGCACAAGGGCCGGTGGCTGGATCTCCTTCATCGAGGCGCGGCTGCACAATCCCGGAGGAGTCGCGCTGGGCCTCAGTAGCTGCGAGGCCCGCCAGCTCACCTTCCGCGACGCGGAGCCCATCAAGGGCGACGTCAGGCTGCACCATTCCACGTTCAGAGCGATCGAGGCCCATCCGTCGGTGTGGCCCGAGACGGTACGGCTGGAGGGACTCGTCTACGAGTTCCTCTCGCCCAGGCTGCCCGCAGCCCAGCGGCTGCCCCTGCTGGAGCGCGACCAGGACGGCTATGCACCGCACAGCTACGAACAACTCGCCGTCACGTACCGCGGCGCCGGGGAGGACGGTGAGGCACGGACCGTCCTGCTGGCCGCACAGCGCAGACACCGACGCACCCTGCCCTGGCCCGCCAGGCTGTGGGGGCACGTCCAGGACGTGACTGTCGGCTACGGCTTCCGGCCCGCCCGCGCGGTGACTTGGCTGCTGGCGTTGCTGCTGCTCGGAGTGGTCACCTACGGACTCCACGAGCCGCCACAGTCCGACCCGGGCAAGGGACCGCAGTTCAACGCCGTCGTCTACACGGCGGATCTACTGCTTCCGGTCATCGACTTCGGCCAGGAGAAGGCGTTCGCGCCCACCGGTGCTCACCAGTGGCTGGCCGCCCTTCTCGTAGCAGCGGGATGGGTCTTCGCCACGACCGTCGCGGCCGGGGTCGCGCGTAGTCTCAAGCGACAATGATCGAGGGGTTCCCTCGGTGGACGCCACGGACGTGCAGCGGTGCCGGCCACGAGGCCCAGGGCAGCATGATCCGCCGCTACATCATCAGGCGACAACAAACAGACCACCGATATTGGCTTGCGCGCCATCGTCACTCGGGCCAGGGTCGCCTGACACCACACGAAGGCGGGGAAGATGACCAGGCGGACCCACAGCGTCGACCACGAACTCATCCAGGCCGCGGCCGATGTCGCGCGCACGCACTGCCGGGGTGACAACCACACCATGGCCGCCGCGGCCCGCGCCCGGGACGGCCGTATCGTCACCGCCGTGAACGCCTACCACTTCACCGGAGGCCCTTGCGCCGAGCTGGTCCTCATCGGCGCGGCGGCAGCCCAGGACGCCTACGACCTGGACACCATCGTCGCCGTGGGCGACCGCGACCGGGGAGTGGTTCCCCCGTGCGGCCGGTGCCGTCAGGTCCTTCTCGACTACTTCCCGGCCATCAACGTCATCGTCGGCACAGGCGACCGTGTCCGAGCCGTCTCCATCACCGACCTGCTCCCCGAGAGCTACGTCTGGGCTGACCACCAGCTCGACGCCGAGCAGGCTGCACCAGTCAGTACGAGCTGACACCACCAGGCGGAAACAGGACGCCCGTTGCCTGACGCGGCACTCGCTGCTCCGGCCGGTGACCGACGGCAGCGCCTCGACGACGAAGAACAGGAGACATGGCTTGGTCGAAAGGTCTTCGAAGCCGTCGGAAAGCAGTGCCCGGGCGACTGGGGGAGGCTACGGCTCACTGACGACGGACAAGCCACACCCCGCGGTGGTGAAAGCGTCGATCATTGCGTGCAACGGCTTTCGCCGGAGCCGCTCCGGGTGGACTGGCCCCCGAGTATCGGGGCGCGGGTGTGACTCGTGGTCGCGAAGCAGACGGGCGGAGGGTTCCGGAGCGTGTACGCCGTGGATCCCGATCGAAGGTCTTTCGGCGACAGACTCCAGCCGTGACAGCTCGCGCACCTGGCTGGGGAGCCCCGCGCCCCGGGCGGCCGGGTGCGCGAGGGCTGCCTGCGTTCTCGTGTGCGCCGAAGCCGACCAGGTCGGTATCTGTTTTGGACAACCGTGGTCGCGGGTTTCCCCACAGCGGCACTGCGTTCACCGGTGCTCGGTAGAGTCCCCCCTGTTTCGCTGCCAGGTGCTCTCGGCCGACAAGGCCGGGCACACGAGCCTGTCCAGAATGGGTGTCAAATGAACAGTCACTTACGACTGCGAATGCGTACGGCGACGGCGGTCCTCCGGACCAGGTTCGCCGCGATGGTCGGAACGGTCGCGATGCTCGCGGCCGTCCTCACCGGCACGTCCGTCACCACGGCAAGCGGTGCCGAAGCCGCTTCCTCTCAGGCCGCGGCAGGCGGGTGGTCCTGTGGCGGGGAGCCGGTTCCCCCCGGATACGTCATCACCTCGCTCAACCGTGCCGGCTGCAACGGCAGGGGTTCGTGGTACCAGGAACCGGCCCACGACAAGATCTGGACCTGCTCGGGCTCACCGATCGTGGCCGGGTACGTCATCACCGGCCACAACAAATACGGTTGCAGCGGCATCGGCTCCTGGTACCACCAACTTATCCGCGACGGGATCTGGACGTGCTCGGGCTCACCGATCGTGCCCGGGTACGTCATCACCGGCCATGACAAGTACGGGTGCGGCGGCATCGGCTCCTGGTACCACAAGCTCGCCAAGGACGGCATCTGGACCTGCGCGGGTTCTCCGATCGTGTCGGGGTATGTCGTGACCGGCCATGACAAGTACGGGTGCGGCGGTATCGGCTCCTGGTACCACAAGCTCGCCCGTGCCGGCCTTTACGTGTGCCCCACCTCGCCCATCCCGCCCGGGTTCCGCGCCACCACGGGCAGTGCGAACCAGTGCAGCGGCCTCGGTGGAAGGCTCCTCGTGAACGCCTGACCCCGGTCAGGCGCACCTCACGCTTGCCGTAGGCACGACGGGCACGGCTGAAGGCACCGCGATCCGGGTGGTGCCTTCGGCGCCTCCCCCGTAGCTCCGCCGAGGGCCGTCGGGACGGGCGCGAATGGACAGGCAGGCCGCAACCGGGCATTGAGCTATCGGGCGGCGCACCCGCTATCGGCGGGCACCGCCATCTGCGGTTGCAGTGGTTGCCGAGCCCGGGTCTTGCCGTCCACCTCGCTGCCGTGAACCGCGTGGCTGTCGGATCTGCGAGGGCGCAGCGGCTGTCGTTCCTGTCCGACACGGACCAGCTCGGTGAAGCGGTCGAGCGTGTCGGTCGGCGGCTGGACTCGACCTTCGGCGGGGCGATCTGGAGATCATGGGGCCGCTGTCCCCCGCCCTCCTCACATCTCGGAGGGAACCTCGGGCAGCAAGGATTGTCAGCCAATGGACGCGCGAGCCCGCCACACACCCGCAAGCCAGGACTGACCGCCGCAGTCACCGCCGAGGGCGCGGAGCAAGCCCCCGCCCCATCGCCCGCGCGTGGTCGACTTCGGCGGTGCAACCATCGGGGGACCGGCCGACACCCCGCCTCCGACACGGGAAACGGTGAGCGGGAACACCTACCGCCTCACGTCGGCAATCCGCCCGACCCGGTAGGACCACACGAACACAACACCTCGCCTGTGCGAACGTGAAGGCGAACCGACCGATCGAGGACTTACCTCCGGGTCGGCACCCATGGCGCGGGCCCGGGCACGACCGCACGCTCCTGACCAGCCGTTCCTCGGCCATCTTCAGCCGATTCGGCCAACGATTGCGCGCTGTGGGCCTCTTGTCGCCAACGTCCGGCGCTGACTAGGCTCCCGTCCGGTTTCACGCTTCGCGCACATTTTCTACACGAGGGGGCCACCGTACGGGGTGGCCTCCAGGCCGGTGGGGAGGTGGGGGAACGTCGACGCGTCACCGATCCGCCGGCCTTCCGGCCGTCCCGCCCCGCCGCATGACGAGCACGGCCCCACCGCCGGGCGGAAACGCGGCACGGCACGGGCGGACCAGCACGACGGTGTGCCCGGCCGGGCACACCGGGACCTCAGGATTCTGTGGTGGGTCAACGGAGTCGACGGGCTCGGCAGCCAGACGTCCGGACTGGTTCTCCCGCTGCTGCTCCTGGAACTCGGGCACAGCCCCGGCACCGCAGGCTCGCTCGCGAGCGCGGCCGCACTGACCGGAGTCGTCCTCGGACCGCTCGTCGCGGTACCCGCGGACCGGGGCCGACGGCGAAGGCTGATGACGGGATCGGCGGCGCTCGCGGCGCTGGGAACGGGGGTGCTGGCCCTGTTCTGCCTGGGCCGCCCCGCGTTATGGGTCGTCGTGGCGCTGGCTCTGACGGAACGTTTGTGCGCCGTGGTCTACGACGCCGCGTCACGCGGTGCCCTGGCACAGCTGGCCGCCACCGCGGAATTGCCCCGCGCGGCAGCCGGCATGCAGGTCGGCGACCAGGTCGCGCTCATCGTGGGCCCGGCGCTCGGCGGCGTCCTCTTCCAGCTCGCCCGCCCTCTGCCCTTCCTGGCCGACGCGCTCTCCTACGCGGCGACCGCACTGGGCGTGCGGGCCATCCGCACACCGCTGGACGCACCTGCCGCAGAGCGTGGCGCAGCCCCCGGCACCGGTCCCCGTCCGCGCAAGAAACGGACCGGACTGCTCGGCTCCGCGAAGGCCGGGGTGGTCACCGTCGCCGGATCACCGGTCCTGCGGCTCGTCCTGGTCTGGACTTCGACCGCCGGGGGCGCGCTGACACTGCTGTTCTACACCGCCTTGTTCCGGCTCGGCTCCGACGCGCACAGCGCCGCGGCCGGCCTGGTCCTCGCCGGGGCCGGAGCCGCCGGTCTCCTGGGCTCGCTGACGGCGGCCCACGCCGTACGGCGGCTCGGGGCGACACGGCTGCTGACCCTGACAGCCTGGCTGCTGCCCGTCTCGTGCGGTTCCCTGCTGTGGGCGGACGGTGCGCTCGGCTGGGGAATGGCGTTCGCCGGGCTGTCCCTGCTGGTACCGCTGGTCACCGTGGTCCTGTCCAGCGTCGCCATCGCGTGTACTCCGACGGCTGTGCAGTCGCGGACCGCGAGCGTGATCGGCTCGGTGTCCGCACTGGCCGCGGCCGGGGCGCCGGCCCTCACCGCGGTGCTGATGACCACCTGGAGTTTCCGCACTCCCGCGCTGCTGTGCACCGTACTGTTCCTGATGCTGGCCGTGTACACGCAGGTCCGGGCCCCCGGTGTCCTACGTGCGGGCGCCGCGGCCGTCGCCGGGCGCGGGGGCGACGATGGGTGACGCCTTCCAGGTCTTCCTCGGCGCCCTGCCGGAGGTGTGCCCTCGGGACGGACTCCGCATGGTGCTGACGGCGGACGCCGACGGCCGCTGCGAGGTGTTCGCGTGGGACGCGGCCACCCGCACGGCGCGGCAGGTCACCGACCGCCCCGGGGGCACGGTGCACTGTGCGATCGACGCCGAAGCGTACGTGTGGTGGTTCGACGAGGACGCCGACGGCCAAGGACACTGGTGGTTCCAGCCGTTCACCGGAGGGCCCCGGCTGCCCGGCCTGCCCGGGGCACCGACCGGGCGACCGCGCGGCCTGGCCGTGACCGACGACGGGACGGCCGCCGCGGCACTGGGGCTGCCGGACGGCGGCACGAGCCTGCTCATGGGCCGACGGGGCCGCGTCCCGCGCGAGGTCTTCCGCGTCGCGGAGGAGGGCAGCCTCGGCGGCGTCACCCCGGAAGGCGATCTGGTGGCCCTGGTGACAGTGGCCGACGGCACGCCGGTCGTCGCCGTCGTCACCCCCGGCGGCCGGATCGTCGCGACACTGCCCGGCCCGGACGGCCCCGGCGGCAGATTGTGGTGCCGGGGCTTCTCGCCACGGCCGGGCCGATCCGAACTACTGCTGGTGCACGAGGGCGACGACCACTACGAACTGGCGACGTGGACGGCGTGCCGCGGACTGCGCACACACTCCTGGTGCCGTTTCGACACCGAGGTGACGGCGCGCTGGTATCCCGACGGCGACGAGGTGCTCGTACGCCAGGAGCGCCAAGGCCGTTCCCTGCTGCACCGGGTGTCTATGCGCTCCCACACCCGCCGTCTGATCCCCACTCCGGCCGGGAGCCTGCTGGACGCGGCACCGCGTCCGGGCGGCGGGCTGCACTACCTGTGGACCGACACCGCCCACCCGCCCGTCCTGCGCACGACCGACGGTGTGGCCCTGCCTGCCCCCGGCCCGCTGCCGCGGGTACCCGGGCAGCACACCGACCTGTGGACCCCCACACCCGACGGCCCGGTCCACACCCTGCTCAGCCTGCCGCGTCCCGGTGACGGCCGGCTCACCGACGCAGAAGGCCGTGCCGGCGGCCCGCGTGCCGCGGCCGGTGTCACTCCCCCGCCGGCCGTGTTCCTGGTGCACGGGGGGCCCGCCGACCACGACCGGGACGCCTACGACGCCACGGTGCACTCGCTGGTGGCCTCCGGCTATGCCGTGGCACGCGTCAACTACCACGGCTCCACCGGCTACGGCCCCCGCTGGCGGCGAGCCGTGGGGGCGCCTGTCGGCCACCCCCAGGTGGCCGATCTGGCCGCCGTACGGGCCGACCTCGTCCGGCGCGGACTCGTCGACCACCGGGCCACGGCCCTGTGGGGGGTGTCCTGGGGCGCCTATCTGGTCCTGCTCGCCCTCGGCACCCGCCCGCAGGTGTGGCAGGCCGGTATCGCGGTGAAACCCGTCGCCGACTGGGTGGCCGCCCACCGGACGACCACGCCGGCGCTGCGTGCCCTGGACGTCCGCTGGTTCGGCGGCACCCCGGAACAGGTACCGCAGCGGTACTCCGACAGCTCACCGCTCACCTTCGCGGCGCAGGTCAGGGCGCCCCTGCTCGTGGTCGGCGCGGACCGGGACGTAAAGTGCCCGCCCGAGCAGATCCGCAGCTACCTCGCCGCGCTGTCCGCCGCGGACGTCGACCACGACCAGATGTGGCTCGACACCGGACACGACGGCTACGACGGCGCGGCACATGTGGCGGTACTGCGCCGCTCCCTGGCCTTCCTGCAGGCGCACCTGCCCGCGCGGCAGGCCGCCGCCCCCTCACGTCCCCCGGAACGCCCGGGAGGACCCCGGCCCCGCTGACAGACACAGCGGGACCGGGTCGTGCACAGAACCACCCGCTCGAAGAACACTCCGTGCAACCGAGAAGGAGGACGACCGTGCAGAAGGACATCATCCACAACGACCCGCTCGCCGGCGACGAGGAGAACCGCAAGCCCGGCATCGGCATCACCATCACCATCCCGTTCCGCAACGCCGCCGAGAGCGACGACGAGGAGTGACGCACCGCCCGGCCGGCCCGACCTGACGCGGGCCGGCCGGGCTCCCTCCGTACCTCCGTCGTGCTTCCCACCGCGTCGGCCGCCCGCGCCCAAGGAGTCCACCGTGCGCGTACTTCTCGTCAACATGCCCTGGTCACCGATCGACCTGCCCTCACTGGCGCTCGGCATCCTGAAACGAAGCGTCGACGAACGCGTCGAGGGCGCCACGTGCGAGGTGCTGCACGCCAACCTGGAGTTCACCGACTGGATCACCGGCCGTACGGAGTTCACGGCCGAGGACTACGACTACTACGCCCTCTCCTCCTACTTCCTCGGCTGCGGTGACTGGGTCTTCTCCTCAGCCCTCTACGACGACCCCGAGTGGCGGGAGCCGGAGTTCGTCGAGGTGATGACACCGAAGCTGCGCCGCTCCCGGATGCGAATGACCCGGGAACTGCACCGGATCGTGCCGGAGTTCGTCGACGAGACGGCCCGCCGTGTCGTCGATCTGCAGCCCGACGTGGTCGGGTTCACGTCCACCTTCCAGCAGAACACCGCCGCGCTGGCCGCCGCCCGGCACATCAAGCGCCTCGCACCCGGCATCGTGACCGTGCTGGGCGGCGCCAACTGCGACGCCGAGCAGGGCGCCGCCGTCCACCGGAACTTCCCCTTCGTGGACTACGTGGTCCGCGGAGAGGGCGAGGACGCCTTCCCCCGGCTGCTGACCGCGCTGCGCGACGGCGCCCCGGCAGCCGCCGCCTCGATACCGGGCCTGTGCCACCGCACGGCGGACTCCGCGCACACCGCCAACCTCATGCCGTCCGGACCACTGCCGCCGGCGGCGATCCTTCCCCCCGACTACAGCGGTTACTTCGAACGACTCGCGGCGTCCGTGGCACGCAACTGGGTCGAACCGAAGCTGGTCGTCGAGGGCGCCCGCGGCTGCTGGTGGGGAGAGAAGCACCACTGCACCTTCTGCGGACTCAACGGTTCCTTCATGGAGTTCCGCAGCAAGAGCCCGGACACCTTCTACCGCGAGATCATGGACCTGGCCGAACGCCACCGGGTGCTCGACATGTACCTCGTCGACAACATCCTCGACATGCGCTACCTGACCACCGTCCTGCCCCGCATCATCGACAGCGGCTACGACCTGCGCATGCACATCGAGATCAAGGCCAACATGCGGCGCCCACAGCTGAGGCTTCTGGCCGACGCCGGCCTGGTCTACGTCCAGCCCGGCATCGAGAGCCTCAACAGCCGCGTCCTCGACCTCATGGACAAGGGCGTCAGCGGCTGCCAGAACGTCCGTATGCTCCGCGACGCGGCGGAGACCGGTCTGTCGGTGTCGTGGAACTACCTGCACGGATTCCCCGGCGAGACCGCGCAGGACTACGAACCCGTCATCCAC
The DNA here is from genome assembly GCF_044763415.1 of Streptomyces sp. NPDC096048. Taxonomy (NCBI): domain Bacteria; kingdom Bacillati; phylum Actinomycetota; class Actinomycetes; order Kitasatosporales; family Streptomycetaceae; genus Streptomyces; species Streptomyces sp. NPDC096048. Next base: position 83,706 of record NZ_JBIWGG010000017.1, on the reverse strand, counting down.
CAACTGCCCGCCCTGGAGCACCTCAACCCGCCCGTCGACCTGTCCGCGCGCATCGCCATCGAGCGCTTCAGCCCGTACTTCAAGCGCCCCGAACTGGGCTTCACCGGACTGCGGCCCGAGGAGCACTACCTGTTCACCTACGACCTGCCCGAGGCGGAACTGCACGACCTTGCCTACGTCTTCCAGGCACCGGAACGCGGTATCACCGAGCCGACGGTGAAGCTCCTCAACGACGCCATCGCCGCGTGGAAGAAGCACCACGCCGACGCCCGCCTGACCCACACGGACCTGGGCGACCGGATCGTGCTGGTCAGCCGGCGGCCGCCCTTCGACTGGCGGACCATGGAACTCACCGACCCGCTCAAGACCGCGCTCTTCCGGCTACTGGACCAACCGCACACCGCCGTGGCGCTGCACCGCAAGCTGACGTCGTCCGCGTCCTCCTGGGGCACGCGCTGCACGCCCCACGACATCGAGACCCTGCTGGAGGAGTGGATCGAGCACGGCATGGTGTTCACCGACGCGGGCCAGTACGTGCACATCGCCCCAGCCGCCGTGAACCAGGACCTGCTGCGCCTGGACTACATGCGGCACACCCACGCCCGCGACGAGACCGCGGCCCCGACCGGCGCCGACGCCGGGCCCGCGCACGCCATGGCCTGAGCGCCGTCCCCTCCTCCGCCTCCCGCCTCCCGGCCTCCCGACGCCCCGCCCCGTCCTGCCCCGTCCCGCCCCGGAACGAAGGACCGCAGATGACAGCCACCGCACCGGACCTCGCGCTACGTGCCTGGCGCGACCTCGACCATCAAGCCCGTGACCTGCCGGGCATGTCACTGGGCCGCCTGCCGGTGACTCCGGTGCCCCAGGACGCCGACCGTCTCTGGGCCCTCGGCGTACGTCACGCCGAACTGGACACGGCGGTCGACCTGTCCGTCGACGATCCCGTGACGCATCGGCGGGCCGTCGACCGCCTGTGCCTGGTCCGTGACCTCACCGCCCGGGCCGTCTCGGTCGACTGGGACCTCCATCTGTCGCCCCAGGAGTCGGATCACCAGTGGAAGGTCCTCTCCCACCTGCAACCGCCTCGCACGATCGCCGGCCTGGAAGAGGCCGAGGACGCGTTGCACGCCTGGCGGACCCGGCACTACCTGTGCAAGCTCGTCTGGCGCCAGGGGCCCGGGTTCGTCCAGATCCGCGACCGGCGCTGGGGAGACCTGCGCCGCTTCACCGCCGACGAACCGCGCTACCGGGAGGCCATCGCCCTTCTCGCCCCGGGCGTGCACCACACCGAGGTACCCGCCGACGTGCTGGAGGAGTTCACGGCCGAACACCTCGTCCTGCGCGTCGGTGAGCTGGCCTGGTGGCTGCCCTATCGAGTCTCCCGCTGGCTCCAGGAAGCCATGGCCGTGTGAGGCCGCGGGTCTCACACTCCGGCGGGAGGGGCGGCGTTCGCCACGTGTGGTCAGCGGCGGCCGCCGAACAGGTCACGACGAAGTTCGCGCGCGGCGCGCAGGTCGCCGCCGGTGCGCGAAGCAGCCGCGGCCGCGTCGGCGGGCCGGGCCCGCGCGCCCGGCCCGCCGACGCGAGCGCGAGGACGGGTGAGCCTTCAGAGGGTCACTCGCCGGTCGGAGGGACGGAGCACGGGCAGAGGAGTGCGGATCCCAGCAATGATCACAAACGCTGCCGTAACAGCCCGTGCCACCCCCTGAACAGCGCAGCCGCGCACTGTGTCGAGCCGGCCGGTCGGGCAGCCAGTGGATCACCTCCGCGGACTCTCCGGTAACGTCGAAACATGAGTCATCCGCATCCTGAACTGAAAGCCGCCCCTCCCCTGCCCGAAGGAGGGCTGAGGGTCGTCGCCCTGGGCGGTCTGGGTGAGATCGGCCGCAACATGACCGTCTTCGAGCACGCCGGCAAGCTGCTCATCGTCGACTGCGGCGTGCTGTTCCCCGAAGAGACCCAGCCCGGCGTGGACGTGATCCTGCCGGACTTCACCTCGTTCCGTGATCGCCTGGCGGACATCGTTGCCGTGGTGCTCACCCACGGCCACGAGGACCACATCGGTGGCGTGCCGTACCTGCTGCGGGAGCGTTCCGACATCCCCGTCGTGGGCTCGAAGCTGACCCTGGCGTTCCTGGAGGCCAAGCTCAAGGAGCACGGCATCCGACCGCGTACGGTGCGGGTCCGCGAGGGGGACCGACGCCGCTTCGGCCCCTTCGACTGCGAGTTCGTCGCGGTCAACCACTCCATCCCGGACAGTCTCGCCGTCGCGATCCGCACGGGTGCCGGAATGGTGCTGCACACGGGTGACTTCAAGATGGACCAGTTCCCGCTGGACAACCGCATCACCGACCTGCGCTCCTTCGCCCGCCTCGGCGAGGAAGGCGTCGATCTCTTCCTCACGGACTCCACCAATGCCGAGGTCCCTGGCTTCACCACCTCCGAGCGCGACCTGAATCCGGCGATCGAGCAGGTCATGCGCACCGCCCCGCGCCGGGTGATCGTCTCCAGCTTCGCCAGTCATGTACACCGCATCCAGCAGGTCCTGGACGCCGCGCACCAGCACGGCCGCAAGGTCGCCTTCGTGGGCCGCTCCATGGTCCGCAACATGGGCATCGCCCGCGACCTCGGTTACCTGAAGGTTCCCAGCGGCGTGGTCGTCAGTACCAAGGAACTCGAGAAGCTCCCCGACCACAAGATCGCCCTCGTGTGTACCGGGTCCCAGGGCGAGCCGATGGCGGCTCTGTCCCGGATGGCCAACCGCGACCACATGATCCGCATCGGCAAGGGCGACACCGTCCTGCTCGCCAGTTCCCTGATCCCCGGCAACGAGAACGCCATCTACCGGGTGATCAACGGGCTGACCCGGTGGGGCGCCCATGTCGTCCACAAGGACAACGCCAAGGTGCACGTCTCCGGGCACGCCAGCGCCGGTGAACTCGTGTACTGCTACAACATCGTCAAGCCCCGCAACGTCATGCCGGTGCACGGCGAATGGCGCCACCTGCGGGCCAACGCCGACCTTGCCATCCGAACGGGGGTCGATCCCGAGCGGGTGGTCATCGCCGAAGACGGCGTGGTCGTCGACCTCGTGGACGGGCGGGCATCGATCACCGGCAAGGTGCCCGCGGGTAACGTCTACGTGGACGGCATGGAGGTCGGCGGGGCCACCGAGGCGTCCCTCAAGGACCGCGTCACCCTCGCGGAGGAAGGCGTGGTCACCGTGGTGGCCATCGTCGACGCCGACACCGGCGCCCTCGCCGAGACACCCGACTTCCTGGCCCGCGGGTTCGTCCACGACGACACCACCTTCGAACCGGTCGTCCCTGTCATCGAGAAGACTCTGGCGACCGCGGCCCAGGAAGGAGTCGGCGACGCACACCAGCTGGAACAGCTCATCGCCCGTGCCGTGGCGAACTGGGCCTTCCGGACCTACCGCCGTCGGCCCCTCATCATCCCCGTCATCATCGACGCCTGACCGTCACCCCCGCCCCCACTCCTGCCCTGCCGGCAGCGGAGACGGCTTCACGCCCGCGTCTACCGGCGGACGAAGACGGCGCCCCAGTCACGACATCGGGCATCAGCGGTCCCTCGGGCGTTTCGGTGCCTGCGCTTCCAAGGACGACCCTGGCTTGCCGGGCGGCGTCCTCGGCACCGCAGGTCGCCGGCCGGTGCTCGAAGCCGGTCGCCCCGTTGACCAGGTGTGTCAGGAAGTGCTCAAGCCGGTTTTCGTCGCGCCGGCCGTCGAGGCGCGTGTCGGCCCGGCGGGTCGCGGCCCGGCGTCAGCCAAGGACTGTGCCTGTGGAGGCGGCTGGCCGACGTCGGCGTGAGAAGGCACCGAGGTCGATTGCCGGCGGTGTGTTCGCAGGTGGGCGGGAGCGCACTGCGGTCGTGGTCGTGCCCGCCTTCGACACCGTGGATCAGGGTGGGGTCATGAGGCGGCCTGCCGGAGGGGCGTTCTTGAACTGATTGCCGCTGGTGCCGCCGGCTACGTAGAAGCCGGCAAGGTCGGTTCGGTGGTACACGGGGCCTGTCGTCGGTCAATCTCGCGCAGAACGCGGCCACGTTCCTTCACCGCCTCGCCGCACGCGGCGGATCCGTCACCAGCGCGCTCACGCACGAGACGCATGTGACCGGGCTGCAGGCAGCGTTCCTCGGGACTCAACAATCACGTTCCGGTCGGCGAGAGCGGATCCGTTGTGGACGGTCTCACGCGGACGATCGCCTGGTCTCCTCGGGGACCGAACAGGTGCAGGATCTCCACGGTGTTCGTGTCCGCGGGGCCGAACCAGTGGGGCTCGGTGGTGTCGAACTCGACCACTTCGCCGGGCCGCAGCGTGAAGTCCTGCGTCCCGAGGATGAGGCGTAGCCGACCGGCGAGGACATAGAGCCATTCGTAGCCCTCGTGGGTGACCAGTTCCGGCTGGCGGGGGGCCAGTATCTGCTTGAAGACCTGCACTCGGCCCGGGTACTGCGTCAGCGGTACGAGGACGCTGCCGCGCTGCTTGCGCAGGGGCCGGAGGTGCACCCGGGGGTCGCCGCTGGCGGGCGCCGCCACCAGTTGGTCGAGTGCGACGTGGTGGGCCCGTGCCAGCGGGATGAGCAGGTCCAGAGTCGGGCGCCGTTTGCCCGACTCCACCCGGGACAGTGTGCTGACCGAGATCCCGGTCGTGGCCGCGAGTGCCTCGAGCGTGAGTCCCCTTTCCCGGCGCAGCGTGCGCAGCCGGGGCCCGATGCCGTCGAGGATCTGTTCCAGCTCCGTGTCCCCGGTTCCTGTGTTCATGGGGACATTTTTGCAGTGTTCGCAAAACTCATGGGCTGCGGCTGCCGTTCGGGCTGAACCTTGCCGGACACTGTTCCCGGACTTCAGAGGTAGACCGTGACCGCGACGACACACCTTGTTCCACCCATGCTGAGTGCGCGCAGACGCTGGACGGTACTGGCGGTCTGCTGCCTGAGCATGTTCCTGGTGGGCCTGGACACCACCATCGTCAATGTGGGTCTGCCCGCCATCGGGCGGGGCCTGGCTGTCGGCACGCGCGGTCTCGAATGGATCGTGGACGCCTACACCCTCGTCCTGGCCAGTCTGCTGATCTCCTCCGGCGCACTGGCGGATCGCTTCGGACGCCGCCGGGTGTTCCAGTGCGGGCTGGCCGTGTTCGGTGCGGCATCGCTGGTCTGCGCGCTCGCCCCGTCGGCGGGCGTACTCATCGCGGCGCGCGCCCTGCAGGGCGTCGGTGCCTCGATGCTCAGCCCCGTGGCGCTCGCGATCGTGGTGAACGCGATGCCGGACCCGAAGGAACGGGCGCAGGCGATCGGCATCTGGGCGTCCGTGTTCGGCCTGAGCATGGCCGCTGGTCCCGTCGCGGGCGGTGCGCTGCTCTCGGGGCTCGGCTGGCGGGCGCTGTTCTGGATCAACGCACCGGTCATCGCGGCCGCTCTGCTGCTCGTTGCGGTCTTCGTGCCGGAATCCCGGGCACCGCGGGCGCGGCGTCTCGACCTGCCCGGCCAGGTCCTGCTGACCGTGGTCCTCGCGGTCGTGGTCGGCGTCCTGATCGAAGGGCCCCACATCGGCTGGGCGTCGCCTGCGGCGCTGGCGGGCTACGCGGGGGCTGCTGTGGCGGCGGCCATGTTCGTGTGGGTCGAGTTCCGCCGACGTGAGCCGCTGATGGATCCGCGGCTCTTCGGGCGCCCGGCCTTCAGCGGTGCCGTCGTGGGCGCGGTGGCGGTCTTCGTCGCTCTGACCATGACGCTGCTCATGAACACCCTCTACCTCCAGCACACTCGGGAATGGACGCCGCTGGCCGCCGGAGTGGCGACCTTGCCCCTGGCCGTCGGAGCGACCGTCTGCGCCCCCTGGTCCGGCCGCATGGTCGGCCGCACGGGACCGCGGCTGCCGCTGCTCCTCGCCGGCGGTTTCATCACGGCCGGCGGGCTCTGCCTGGTCCGGCTCACTCCGCACACGAGCGTGATCCTGCTTCTGGCCGCATACTCGCTCATCGGCGTCGGGTTCGGCTTCGCCAACGCCCCGATCACCAACACCGCGGTCAATGGACTGCCACCCTCCCGTGCCGGTGTGGCCGGGGCGATCACTTCCACCGCACGGCAACTCGGTTCCGCCGTCGGCATCGCTCTCGCCGGTGGCCTGGCCGCAACCGCCGGTCCGAGGGGGCTCGCAGACGCGTTCCGCCCGGGCTGGGTCCTGGTCGCCACCTGCGGTGTGCTGATTCTCCTCGTCGCCCACGTGTCACGACCGAGGGAGGCCTCCTAGGCGCCGCCTCCCCACACGCGCGATGAGCCACGCGTCTCACCGCAGCGCGGCCGCCGTGCGCCCGGCCGCACCGTCGTCCGTCGTCCGTCGTCCGTCGTCCGTCGAAGGGGGCCACCGCCTCGTCGAGCGCTGCCGAAGTCGCTCCATCGCTCATGTCGCCGCCGAGAGCCCGTGCACAGAGTGATCGATTCCGGTGCCTGGCGTCCTTGGCGCACGCCAGTCACCGGGACATCGTCATCATGGAGCACTCGACCACGGCCCGAACGGTGGTGAACCCTGGCGGCGGACCAAAGGGATCAGTCTCCCCGCGCCGCTCGCAGCGTGGACCGCAGGGCGTGGAAGGCGGGCTTGCGGCCGAAGTCCTCGGTCATGACCGTCGCGGCCCCCTCCCCCTGGAAGAACACCGGCACCCATGAGTACTTGTCGGTGAAGCCCCAGATCGTGAACGAGTTGCAGTCCTCGACGGCCAGACACGCCGACAGCGCTCGCTGATAGTAGTCGGCCTGCTGCTTCTGCTGCGCGCCGGTGGGCCTGCCGCTCTCCGGCAGGTCCACCCGTACGTCCAGTTCGGTGACGGCCGTCTCCAGACGCAGCGCGTCGAACCGCCGCAGGTTCGCCTCCAGATCCCCCGGGAAGCCGTACCGCGTGCTCAGGTGGGCCTGCACGGAGAACCCGTGCACGGGCACCCCCTGCCGGATCAGGTCCCGCGTGAGGGCGTAGTAGGCATCGCTCTTGGCGTTGACGCTCTCGACACCGTAGTCGTTGAAGAACAGCTTCGCCTTCGGGTCGGCCTCGTGCGCCCAGCGGAAGGCGTCGGCGACGATGCCCGGGCCGAGTTCGCGGATCCAGATGTTGTCCTGTGTACGCAGCTCTCCCCGGTCGTCGAAGATCTCGTTCGCGACGTCCCACTGCTGGATCCTGCCGGCGTACCGGCCGACGACGGTGGTGATGTGCTCGCGCAGGATCGCGCGCAGTTCCTCCTTCGAGAACTCGCCCTGCTCCAACCACTGCGGGTTCTGGCTGTGCCACAGCAGTGTGTGTCCCCGCACGACCTGGCCGTGCCGCTCGGCGAAACCGACGATGGCGTCCGCGGCCTCGAAGTCGTATCGGTTCCGCTCCGGGTGGACGAACTCCCACTTCATCTGGTTCTCGGGCGAAACCGAGCTGAACTGGCGCCCGAGGATCTTCCGGTACTCGCGGTCCGAGGTGAACGGGTCCGGGTAGTCCTGCTCCAAGTGGTGACCGCCGCCTGCCACGGCGGTGCCCACGAAGAAGTCCTCGGGGGCGGCGTCGCGCAGTCGGTCGAACCTGGCGTTGGAGTGCGGAGCGGATCGCCGGTCGGCCGCCGGGTCGGCCCCGGCCACGCCGGCCGCGACCGGCAGCGACAGGGCGGTGGTGGCCAGGGCCACGGTGACGAAGCGGAGACGCCTCATGCGGAAAACCTCATTCCGTACCCTCGAAAGATTCGGTAGTCGAATCGAAATTTTTGCAGCACCGGAAGCTAAGCGCCTGCCGGAGGCGAGGTCAATACCCGTACACACGGACGCACCGCCAGAAGCACCGTTCCCGCGGAAGCGTTCGCCGCAGAGCGGCTTGAAGCGCGGTCAGTCAACCTCAACAGAGGGCGTATCGAGTAGTTGGTTGCTGCGGTGAGGGCTTTCAGTCAGCTTGCCCTGTGGCTTTCGACGGCAGGACCCAAGTACCGAAATGTTTCGGCGGGCACACGTCTTGACGCCCCGAAAGTCGGTTGCCTAACGTCGTCGTCGCTCCATGGAAGACCGCGTGGACGCACCTTTTCGGGAAGCCTCGTCGTCGTACCCGGCTGTGCCGTTCACGGGGCTGCGCCGCTGATGGTCGGCGCCATGAAGGGACGGCACCGCCGTGCGAAGAATGTCATGGATCAGCAGTCTCACCGCCTGGGGCCTGCTTGCGATCTCACTCCTGACCGCCGCCTCCACCGGCGGAGCGGCGGGCGCGGCCGACGCGGAGAACTCCGCCCGGAAAGGGCGGCACTGGGTGAACACCTGGGCGGCCATGCCGCAGTTGACGGAACCCGGCAACATGCCGCCGCCGCCGTTCACCCAGGAGGACGCCGTCCTCGTCGACAGCACCCTGCGCCAGACGGTGCGGGTCACGGTCGGCGGGGAGCGGATCCGGCTGCGCTTCTCCAACGCCTTCGGCGGCGCTCCCCTGCCGATCACCTCGGCGTCGGTGGCACGCCCGGTCGACGGCCGGGCCGGGGCCGCCGGGATCGAGCCCGGTTCCGCCCGCACGGTCACCTTCCAAGGCGGTGCGTCGACGACCGTGCCGGTGGGTGCGCAGGCCGTGTCCGACCCGCTGCCGTTCCACGTGGCGGCGGGGAGCAACCTCACGGTGACGACGTACCTGGCCGAGGGCCAGGCGTCGCGCGACATCACCTCGCACCCCGGGTCGCGGACCACGTCCCACCTCCTGGCCGGTGACCACGTCGATGCCGTGGACCTGGCGGGGGCCACGCCCACCGACCACTGGTACCTCCTGAGCGGGATCGAGACGTGGGCGCCGGCGCGCACGGCCGCTGTCGCGGTCGTCGGGGACTCGCTGACCGACGGGCGGGGCTCGACCACCAACATGAACAACCGCTGGCCCGACCAGTTCCTCGACCGTCTGCTGTCACGGTCCGGCGGCACGGCTGACACCGCCGTCCTCAACCAGGCGGCGGGCGGCAACCGGGTACTGAACGACGGTCTGGGTCCGAACCTGCTCGCCCGCCTCGACCGTGACGTGCTGGCGCAGAGTGGTGTGAAGTGGCTCGTCGTCTTCGAGGGGGTCAACGACATCGGTACGGCGCCGGCCACGCCCGCCGCGCAGAAGGACGTCGCGGCGCGGTTGATCGCGGCGTACGAGCAGATCGTCGTACGCGCGCACGCCCACGGCATCGAGGTGTACGGGGCGACCCTGCCGCCGTTCGGCGGCAACGAGACGTACGACGACGCGGAAGGGCTGCGGGAGGAGGCCCGGCGGACGGTGAACGCGTGGATCCGTGACAGCGGCCGGTTCGACGCGGTGATCGACTTCGACGCGGCGGTGCGGGACCCGGCCGCTGGGGAGCGGCTGCTGCCCGCCGCCGACGGGGGCGACCACCTGCACCTGAACCCGCACGGCTACGGTCTGCTGGCCGACGCGGTGCCCGTCCGGCTGTTCCGGGACGCCCGCGGCTAGGCAACGCCCCCGCGTCGCCCCCGCGCGCACTCTCCCGCCCCCTCCCACCCCTTGTTTCACACTTCACGCCCTGTCCCGATCGTTCCGTTCCGGAGGTCGAGTATGAGCAGGTCTTTCGGAGGCGGCACCCCCGCTTCCCCGTCCCCGTCTCCCCGTCGGCGCTCGGTGCTGGCGGCGGCCGTAGCCACCGCGGTGGCCACCGTCGCCGCCCCCTCCCCCGTCGCGGCCGCCGCCCCGGCATCGCCGTTCGGGCCGGGAGCCGCCGCCGGTAGACCGGGGCCCGGCTCCGGCCCCTCCCGCCGGTTCGTGTCCTTCACCCCCGTCCGGGGCGCCTTTCCACTGGTGGCGGGCGGACGGGCGGCACCGCTCGTGGTCGATGAAGGCGACCACCCCGGCGTGGTGCGGGTCGTCGGGGATCTGCGGACGGACATCGGCCGGGTGACCGGCACGGAACCCGCCGTCGCACACGGCCTGCCGGGGGTGAGGTCGCGGGACATCGTGCTCGTGGGCACGCTGGGCCGCAGCCCGCTGCTCGACGGCCTGGTCGAGGCCGGGAAACTGGACGTGTCCGGCATCGGGGGAAAATGGGAGACGTCTCTCCAGCAGGTCGTGCGCGATCCGCTGCCGGGCGTGCGGCGCGCCCTCGTCGTCGCGGGCAGCGACCAGCGCGGAACGATCTTCGGAGCGTACGAGGTGTCGCGGCAGATCGGGGTGTCGCCGTGGCACTTCTGGGACGACGTGCCCCCGCACCGCCACGACGAGCTGTACGTGCTACCCGGCCGCCACACGCAGGGCACTCCGGCGGTGAAGTACCGCGGCTTCTTCATCAACGACGAGAACCCGGCACTCGGGACGTGGGCCCCGGCGTACTTCGGCCCCGGCCTCGCGCCCGGGTACCCGAACGGCTTCAACAGCAGGTTCTGGGAGAAGATCTTCGAGGTCATGCTGCGGCTGAAGGCCAACTACCTGTGGCCCGCCGTGTGGGGCCGGGCCTTCGCCGAGGACGATCCGGAGAACCACGCGACCGCCAAGCGCTACGGCATCGTCATGGGCACCTCCCACGAGGCGCCGATGATGCGCGGCATCGAGGAGTGGAACCGCCACGCCGTCGCCGCGCGGCGCGACGCCACCGGGAACATCACCGTCCCGGGCCGCGACCCGTACGGCGGCACCGGCGAGTGGAGCTACCGCCGCAACCGCGCCGCCATCGAGGCGTACTGGCGCGACGGCGTCCGCCGCATGGTGGAACAGGACTTCGAAGGCGTGGTCACACTCGGCATGCGCGGCAACGGCGACGTCAGCCTGCCCGACGGCGACGGCATCGAGCTGATGGAGTCCATCCTCGCCGCCCAGCGCCGCATCCTCGCCGAGGAGGCCGGGGCCGACCGGCTCACCGCGATACCCCAGGTGCAGACGCTCTACAAGGAGGTCCAGCGGTACTGGGACGAGGGCCTGCGTCCGCCCGACGACGTCACGGTGATCTTCTGCGACGACAACTGGGGCAACATGCGCAAGCTCCCGGACCGGTCGATGGAGCCCCGCGCGGGCGGTTACGGCCTCTACTACCACTTCGACTACGTCGGCGGCGGCCGGAACTACAAGTGGGTGGACACCACCAACCTCACCTCCACCTGGGAGCAGCTCCACCTCGCGTACACGTACGGTGTGGAGCGGCTGTGGGTGGTCAACGTCGGCGACATGAAGAACCACGAGCTGCCGCTCCAGTTCTTCCTCGACTACGCGTGGGACCCGGACCGCTGGCCGCTGGAGCGCCTGGAGGAGTGGGAACGGGCCTACGCGGAGGAGAACTTCGGCCCCCGGTACGCCGCCGCGATCGCCAGGGTGCTGCACACGTACGGTGTGCTCCAGGCGCGCCGCAAACCCGAACTGCTGAACCGCCGGATCAGTCTCGACCCGGCGAAGGACCCGGCCACCGACTCCTCCGCGGTGGTTTACGACGACCGGCAGAGCCCGTACCACCTCAACCACTACCGGGAGCTGGAGCGCGTCACCGACGAGTGGCGGCGGCTCGCCGGGCGCGCCGAGCGGATCGGGGCGCTGCTCCCGGCCGAGCGGCAGGACGCGTACTTCCAGCTCGCGCTCTACCAGGTGAAGGCGACGGCGAACCTGTACGCGCTGCGCGAGGCGGAGTTCACCAACCTGCACTACGCGACGCAGGGCCGGGCGGCGGTGAACGCGCTGGCAGACGTCACCGATGCGCGCTTCGCCGACGACCAGGCTCTGTCGGACCACTACAACAACGAACTGGCCGGGGGGAAGTGGAGGGGCTTCCAGACCCAGCCGAAAATCGGCTATGGAGATGTGGCGCGGTACGGCCCGGACGCGGCCTGGCAGCAGCCGCAGACACCGGACCACGTGGCGCTGCCGGACGAGGTGTTTCCGGCGGTCCAGCGTGTCGAGGTCCCGCCGGGGGCGGAGATGGGCGTAGGGCTCGACGGCTCGGACGCGTGGTGGCCCGCTTCGGACGCGCCCGCGGTGCTGCCGGCACTGAGCCCGTACGGGACCGCGCCCGATCCGTACGTCGAGGTGTTCAACCGGGGCCGGGAGCCGTTCGCGTACCGGATCGAGTCGCCGGTGGAGTGGCTGACGGTGGACCGCGCGCGGGGCCGGGTGACGCACCAGGTGCGGGCGACGGTGCGGGTGGACTGGCGGCGTGCGCCGCGCGGGACCACCGAGGTGCCGCTCACGGTGCGGGGACCGGGTGGCCGGGCGGTGCGGGTGACGGCGCGCGTGGACAACCCGCGGCTGGGGGCGCGCGGGGGGCGCCGTGGGTTCGTGGAGGCCTCGGGGTACGTGGCGATGGAGGCGGCGCACGCCACGCGCGCGGTGGAGACCGGCGGGGTGACCTGGCGGGAGATGCCGGACATCGGGCGGACGGGGTCGGGCGTGACACCGTGGCCGGTGACGGCGCCGAGCCGCGCGCCGGGCGGGAACGGCCCGCGCCTGGAGTACGAGGTGACGCTGACGACGGACCCGGGGACGGTGCGGGTGCTGGTGTACCTGTCGCCGCGCAACAACGTGCTGCCGACGGAGGGCCTTCGGTACGCGGTGTCGTTCGACGGCGCTGCGCCTACGACGGTGAACGTCACCCGGGTCACGGGCGCCGACGACACGACGATGAACAAGCAATGGGAACGGAACACCTCGGACAACGCCAACCTCACGGTGACCGAGCACACGGTGTCGGGGCCGGGCACCCACACCCTGAAGTTGTGGATGGTGGACCCCACGGTGGTGGTGCAAAGGCTCGTCGTCGACACGGGCGGGCTGAAACCGAGCTACCTGGGCCCGCCGGAAAGCCACCGGGCCGACCGCCGCTGACGGCGCGGCGAACGGCGCCGAGGCGCAGGGCCGGGGGTCCACCCCGTCCACCGTCCAGGTCGACTCCGACCAGCCCGAGCAGTTCGTCCAGCGCTACATCGGCGCGGACGGCGCCGACCACCGCCCGGTCACGGTCCACCGCAGCATCATCGGCGGTGCGGAACGAGCCGTCGCCCATCGCGTCGAACAGCGCGGCGGCGCCTTCCCGACCCGAGAGCAGCACGGCATCGGAGTACTGTCTCTGCGCCAGTTGAACGCCGGCGTGTGGAGCGGTGGAGTAACGGGTGTGGGTCCGGGTCGGGTCTCCCGGCCATGTGCGGTCGGTCGGCGGCATCGACTGCGAGGCCGCCAGCGGGCCCGGGGGCGCGGCTCCACCGGTACCGTTGCCACGCGGACGGCCGTTGCCGCTGCCTACTGTGCCGCCGCTGGCGCCGCCACGAGTCCCCCGGTACGGATACCGCGAGACTGGCTCGCCGCCGTCGTACGGTCGACCGGTTTCGCGGAGGTCGAGCACATCCTCGAACACACCGGGATCCGTGTCGGCTGCCGGACGGCGGGGCGTGCGAGAGCGACGTGGCTCCGTCCTCTGGTGCGGCACCGAAGCGTGCGGGGGGACACGTAATCTCGGGCGTATGCACATCGTTGCGGTTCTCGCGCTCGACGGGGTGTCGGCCTTCGATCTCGCCATACCCTGCCAGGTGTTCGCGCTCGTCACCGATCCCGGCGGATCGCAGGCCTACGAGATCCGTGTCTGCGTCGGTCACGACACGGCGGCGACGGCCGGACCCACGGCGCCCTTCCGCGTCTCCTCCTCGTACGGCTGGGACGACGTTCTCGGTGCGGACACGGTCATCGTGCCCGGGATCCCCGCCGAACGCACCCCGGATCCACGGGCCCTGCGGCTGCTGCGGGAGGCTGCGGAGGGCGGAGCGCGTATCGCCTCGATCTGCACCGGTGCCTTCGCCCTCGCGCACGCCGGGCTGCTCGAAGGCCGACGGGCCACGACGCACTGGCGGTTCGCCGACGCGTTGGCCGAGCGCTTCCCGGGGGTCGACGTGGACCCCTCCGTGCTCTACGTGGACGAGGGGCGGGTGCTCACGTCGGCCGGCATCGCCGCGGGCCTGGACCTCTGCCTGCACCTGATACGCCGTGACCATGGCGCCGCTGCCGCCGCGAGCGCTGCGCGCATGCTGGTGATGCCGCCCCAACGCACCGGCGGTCAAGCGCAGTACATCGAATACCGCTCGCCCGAGACGGATTCGGCCGACCTCGGCGAGACGTTGCAGTGGATGCGCGGCAAGCTTGGCGAGCCGCTCTCCCTGGCCGACATCGCGGCGCACGCGATGATGAGCCGGCGCAGCCTGGCGCGGCACTTCCGTGCCCAGACGGGCACCACGCCGCTGCGCTGGCTGGTCGCGCAGCGCGTACAACGCGCCAGAGAGCTCCTGGAGACGACGGAACTGCCCTTGGCGCGGGTCGCGGAGGCGACCGGGTTCGGGGCGGTCGAGACGCTCCGCCATCATTTCGCCCGGCAGGTCGGTACGACACCGTCGGCGTACAGGTCCGCTTTCCGTCGCTGACGAAGTCGCGGATCCGGGTTGGCCGTATCTTGCGCACCAGGGGCACGCGTGCCGGTGTCGCCCGGCAGCGGCCGCCGGAAGACTGAACGCGTCACCGCCTCACGGCCCGGTCCGCGAGGCACACGTTCCTCAGCTCCTCACGGAGGCCCTCTCATGCCTTCCCCGTCCGTACGTCCGCGCCCCGCGCGCCCTCTGCGCGTCCATACCGTCCTCTACGACGGCGTGGAGGAGCAGGACTTCGCCGGCCACGTCGAGGTGTTCGGCATCCTCGGCGAGGAACACCTCGTGCAGTCCTTCGTCACGGCGGACGGAGCCCGCCGGGTGACGACCTCGGCCGGCATGGAGATCGTCTGCCGGGACACCTGGTCCCCGCGCTCCGCCGACGTGATCGTCGTTCCCGGCGGAGGCTACGGCGAGGGCTCCGGCCTCCAGCGGCAGATCCGGCGCGGCACCCTGCCCCGGGCACTCGCGGCCGCCCGGCGGGACGGTCTCGTCATGGGGGCGGTGTGCACGGGCACGATGCTGCTGTCCGCCGCCGGACTGACGGCCGGACGCCGCTGCACCACCCACCACATCGCCCAGGAGGAGCTTCGCTCCCAGGGAGGTCACGTGGTCGGCGGCCGGGTCGTCGACGACGGCGACCTCGTCACCTGCGGAGGCGTCACCTCGGGCATCGACCTGGGGATCTGGCTGAGCGAACGGTTCTTCGGAGCCGACACGGCCCTGTTCGTCGAGGAGGTCCTCGAGTACCAGCGCCGGGGCGTCGTGAACTCCGCCTGACCGGGGCGGCGTCCGAAACACCGCCGTCTCTCCTCCTCTCCCACCAGTGGTACGCACCACACCCGACACGAACGGCTTTCCCATGACCACCTACGGCATCCTCCTCTTCGACACGGCGGAGGAACTCGACTTCGCCGGACCCTGGGAGGTCCTCACCGCCTCCGCCGCCCTGCGGGAAGGGGCGGACCGCGCCCTGCTCCTCGCCGAACGCCCCGGTCCCGTCCACTGTGCCAAGGGGATGCGGGTCCTGCCGGACCACACTCTGGACGACCACCCCCCGATCGACGTACTCCTTGTCCCCGGAGGCTCCGGCGCCCGCGAGACCGAACCGCACCAGGCGCGCGTCACCGCATGGGTCGGCTCTCAGGCAGCACGGGCCGAATGGGTCGTCGGCGTCTGCACCGGTGCGTTTCTCCTGCACGCCGCAGGCCCGGCGCGCGGCCGTCGGGTCGCCACTCACTGGCGGTACGAGGAGGCGCTGAGGGCACGTGGTGACGTCACCGTCGTGTCCGACGCCCGGTACGTCGTGGACGGCCGGCTGCTGACCAGTCAGGGGGTCTCCGCCGGCATCGACAGCGCGCTGTGGCTCGTGGGGCACCTGCACGGCCGCGAGCACGCCCGGGCGGTGCGCCGGGAGATCCAGTACGACCCTGCCCCGCCCTACCTCGCGGACGAACCGCTCGGCCACTGACCACCGCGACTCGCGAACACGAAGAAGAACAGGAGCTCCCGTGAACCGACGCACCCTGCTGCGCACCGCGACCGCCCTCTCCGCCGCAGGCCTGGCGACCGGCGTCCCCACCACCTCGGCCGGAGCCGCCACGCCGTCCGCTTCCGGGCGCCGGGCCCCCTTGCGCGTCCAGGTAGTCCTGTTCCAGGGCGTCGAGGAACTCGACCTGGCCGCGCCCTACGAAGTGCTCTCGGCCTCCGACCACTTCACCGAACGCGACGTCGAGGTGCGTTACGTCGCCCTCGACGGTCCCCGTGCCGTCACCGCCGCCTTCGGCACCCGGCTCCGCGTCGACCACCGCTGGGCCCCCGAGGAGGCGGACCTCCTCGTCGTGCCCGGAGGCGGCTACGCCCGCCGCGAGGACCCGGGGGTCCGGGCCGAGATCAGCCGGGGCACCCTGCCCCGGGCCCTGGCCGCCGCCCGCCGCCCGGGACTGACCATCGCCGGCCTGTGCACCGGAGTGATGCTCTTGTCCGCCGCCGGTCTCACCCGCGGCCGCCCCTGCACCACTCACCACCGGGCACAGGCCGATCTCGCCGAACAGGGCGGCGTGCTGAAGAAGGCGCGGGTCGTCGACGACGGTGATCTGGTCACCGCCGGCGGCGTCACCTCCGGCCTTGATCTCGCCCTGTGGCTGGTCCGCCGCGAATTGGGCGTCGACGCCGCCCTCGGTCTGGAAGCCATGCTGGAGTATGAGGCCCGCGGCACCGTCTGGACCCCTTGACGGCATCCGCGCGGCGCTGCGAGGTCATACCCGTCTCTTCCCGTGGCACAGGGCGTGCCTGCTCCGCGTCCTGCCCCAGACGGAGTGCTGGGCATCGGGGGCCGTGGGCCCGCGGTACGCCGGCAGCGCCCGCGCCTCGGAGCCGATCGGTCAGCCGCGGGAGCCGTTCGCCGAGGTCTCGACTCTCGCTCCGAGCGGGTTCCGTCGCGATCGCTGCCCGCCCCGTCGGCCCGTTTCAGCGCAGCAGCGCGTCGAGGAAAGGGCTGGAGACCACGTGGTGGGGATCGAGCCGGTTCAGGGTTTCGACCGCCTCGTCCCAGCCCGGGCCGCCTCCGGCGCGCAGGGACGCGGGGACGGCCCGCGTGAGGACGTCCGGGTCGGACCACGCGGCGGTGTCGGTGTAGGCCCAGCCCTTCGACCACTCCACACGTACGGTCGCCCGGTCCCCGTCCATGGCCAGGAGGAACTGCTCGATGTCACGGTAGAAGCGGTGCAGGGCGGGTGTGGTCGGCAGGGAAAGGACGTCGATCCACACGGCGGTGTCGACGTCCTGCCGGTCCGGGCGCGGCCGCAGGGCGGACAGCAGCGGTGGCCGGGCTCCGGGGACGCCGCACACGGACGGATCCTCCAGGCCGGTCACCCTGATCTCCACCTGTCCGTTGACCGGGTACTCGCCTCGTGCCGCGTACTCGGCGAGCAGCGTGCGGTAGAAGTCGGCGAACCGGCTGACCACCCACTGCAGATCGGCGCGGCGGGTGAGGACGGCATAGCCGTTGGCCGTCTCGCGCAGCGTGGTGGGCCGCACGTACTCCAGCAGGTTGCGGGAGGCTCCCCACAGGTCCGAGCGCAGCCCGCCCGCCAGCAGGTGGGTGAGCACGTCGCCGGTCAGCACATCCCGCACGAGGGTCTTCGACAGCAGGACGTCGGTGATGTCACCGGTCAACGCGACCTTGGCCAGCAGGTACTGGACCTGTCCGAAGAGCGGGGCGCTCGCCCAGGCTCCCGAGACGAGTGTTCCGGCGAGCCTGGCCACCGGCTCCGGAAGCGAGTCGGAGAACGGGTAGTTGTACGGCCCGTCGACCGCCCGGGAGGCGAACGGCCGGTCGGGGGCGACGCTCCAGACCTTCAGCCAGGGCTTGTCCGTGAACGCGAACCAGATCGCCTCCGCCCGGCCGGTGCTGTCCACGAAGCCGGCCAGAGTCCTGGTGCCGGCCGGTGCCCCGGGGGCGGCGAACAGTTCGGTGGCGGGGATGTCCAGGAAGGACCGGCAGCGCAGGTTGTGGTCGGTGCCCATGCGCAGCACGACCTCGGTGACGAGCGAACGGCCGAGGTGGGTGAGGAGCGCGTCGCAGTCGGGCTCGGCCCGGCCGACCGTCCGCAGGATGTACCGCCCGGCGCCGTCGTCCCAGACGACCGCGGTCAGCTCGGTGACCAGGTTGCTCAACGAGCCGTAGCCGTGACCGGGTGACAGGCTCTCACCGGTGGCGGGGACGGCCGTACCGTGCGCTCCGATGGCCAGCGCGCCGCCGACGGACAGTTCTCCGGGTGCCGGCGCGGCGACGACCCCGTATCCGTGCTCGCCGGCGAACGCGAGCAGCCTCTCCAGCAGGGCCCCGGTTTGGACCCGGACCAGAGCCGACCCGTCGGCGTCCTGCCGCTCCAGCGACATTCCGGTGAGGTGTGCGGTGGTGTCCACCAGGACGACCCGGGCCGCGGCGGGTGTGCCGTCGGCCACCGTGAGCGGAGCCCAGCCATGCCGCTTGCCCTGCGCGCGTACCGTCCAGCCGGCACCGTAGGCCCAGTTCACGACGTCGAGCAGGTCCTGCGGGGTGCTCGGCGCGCACGTCCACAACTGGTCGGCGCGGATCTCACCGGCCCAGTTCTCGTAGACACGCCGATAGACGTCGAGCCCGGACGGGAAGCCGGGCGGTGACGGGGTGCCGGCGTAGGCACTGTCCGGCCGGACGACCCCGCGCAACAGCCAGCCCCCGCCGCCCACGGCGATGGACGAGGCGAGCAGCCTGCGCCGCGACAGGCCGCCTCCCTGATCCGCGCAGTCGTCCGTCATCCCCGAGAACCTCCCCTGGTCCCGCCTCGCCCCGGAGCGGCCCCGGCGGGTCGACCGGGCACACACGCTAACCGGTGACCGGAAGTCACGTAGGCATATGGTCGTTTGATCCACACGATCGAGTGAGATGCGCGCGAACACCCCTCTTCTGAGAATGCCGAACCGAATGCGGCCATGACCTTCGCGGGCCGGACCCCACCGCCCACCTCGGCCGGGGAAGGGAGTGAGGGCGATCTCGGCCGGTGACCAGTCCGGGCGCGGCCGTACGACGACTGCGCGGGTGCCTTCCTCGTCCCGCGATCGCGTTCCTCTCCCGCTCCCGGCGTCGGCGACGGCTTGACGCGGGGCAGGGGTGGAGACGGCACCCCGGGTGCGTGCGGCCCGTATCAGCTGACCGTCGCCCCGAGGACGAGCGCGGCCGTCGACTCCGGGTGGCTGTAGGGGAAGCCGTGGGCTCCGGGCAGGGTCACCGCCCGGCCGGACGGCGTCTGCCGCGCCGCGTGTTCGATCCAGTCGGGCGGCGCCAGTGGATCGTGTGCACCGGCGGCCAGCAGAACGGGACAGCCGAGCCCCGGCAGGGTCTCCTCCGGACGGTCGCCGAGGGCCGATTTCAGATATCGGATCAGGCGCAGCGGGCCGGCCCTGAAGTAGTCCGGTACGACGGCCCCGAGCAGTCCGGCGGGTTCCCGCACGGCGGTGCGGGTCGCTGCCCGGAGCAAGGGCCCGGTGTGGCGCAGGTGGGAGGGGAAGGTCAGTCCGAGCAGGACCAGAGCGCTCACCCGGCCGGGGGCGCGGGCCGCTGCGCGCAGCGCCACCTGGGCGCCGGTGGAATGCCCGGCCAGCACGACGGGGCCGTCGGGGACGTGGGTGAGCCAGTTCGCCACGGTCTCGGCGAGCGTGCCGACCAGGGGCGGGACGCGGGCTCGGCTCCCGGGGGTCGTGAAGCCGGGGAGGTCGAGCAGGTGGCAGGTGGTGTGCTCGGCGCACCGGCCGAAGGTGGGCAGCAGAGCGTTCACCGCTCCCAGCCCCGGAATCCAGACCACGGGCGAGCGGCCGCTCCCCACCGGTCCCGCGGCGTACAGGCGCCGTACCGGCCTGGTCCGCCGCGCCGGAAGTGCCGTGCTCGCGCTGAGGTCGCTCGCGCCGCGGCCCACCGTCACCGGGCGGCTCACCGGTGTCCTGCCGGGCTCGTGTCGCCCTGTGCCGCGGCTCCGGCCCGGGGCGCGGGGCGGGTGATCCACCAGCAGGCCGCGGTCCACGGCCCGGCCAGGAGCAGTGAGGCCAGGACGTCGGTCGGGTAGTGAGCACCCTCGTACGTCCGTTCGACGGCGACCGCGGTCGTGATCACTGCGGCCAGGACTACGGACGTGACGCGCCACCCCGTGTGGCCGGTGGCCCTGAAGACGATGATCGCCGTACAGGCGGTGAGGGCGAGGGTGGCGGTGACGTGACCGGACGGGAAGCTCGCGGTGGGCGGCAGATCGGGGCTGAGGTGCGGTACGTCCGGCCGGTCGCGGGCCACCAGTGCCACGGTGACGAGGAACAGGGTGACCTGCCCCACCAGGGCAAGGGCCAGCAGCGCGAAGGGCCGCCAACTCCGGGTGACGGCGACCGCGAGCGGGCCGACGACCGCCACCGCGGCGGTGATCCCCAGAGTGCCGCCGAGGAGCCGAAGGGCCGAGGCGACGTCGTTCAGCCATGGCGTGCGCACATCCACCAGATGGTGCACCACGGACCGGTCCCAGCCCGGAGGTTCCGAGCCCGCTCCGGCGCCCTCGACCAGCATTCCCAGCCCGTAGAGGGTGCCGAGAGTCAGCAGCCAGACCACTGTCAGCTCCGCCGCGGCCACCAGTGGACGCGGCAGGACGGGACGGTGGCGCTCGGGAACCGGGCGCAGTTCCGCTGCCGAGCCGAGGACCGGCAGCCCGGCCGGTACGCGGGCGCGTTCGACCTCGCCGCCCCGGGCGGACCGCGGCAGCGGGTGTCCGAACAGGCGGTCACCCGACCAGTGCCGGAACGCCACAGCGGACACCGCCAGCCAGACGGCACCCAGCAGCCAGCCCGCGACGACGTCGCTGAGGTAGTGCACCCCGAGCGCCATCCGGGTGAACCCGACCAGGACGACAACCACGACCGCGACGGTGGTGGCGGCCCGGCGCGCCGTCCTTCTCATCACGGGCAGGAAGACCAGCAGCACGACCCCGTAGGACACCAGGGAACTCAGGGCGTGACCGCTGGGAAAGCTCAGTCCGGACGGGGCGGCCAGGGGCTCGTCGACGACCGGACGGAGCCGGCCCACCAGCGCCTTGACCACCGAGATCAGGATCCAGGCGCCCACCGCGGCCACCACCACGTACAGGGCCGCCCGTACCTGACGCCGCAGCAACAGCCACACGACCCCGACGCTGGTCACCCAGGCCAGGGCCGGGCTCCCTCCGAGTTCGGTGATCACTCGCAGCACCCGCACCGCCAACGCGTGGCCG
The DNA here is from genome assembly GCF_044763415.1 of Streptomyces sp. NPDC096048. Classification (NCBI taxonomy): domain Bacteria; kingdom Bacillati; phylum Actinomycetota; class Actinomycetes; order Kitasatosporales; family Streptomycetaceae; genus Streptomyces; species Streptomyces sp. NPDC096048. The sequence goes on along the minus strand of NZ_JBIWGG010000017.1, from coordinate 62,527 downwards.
GCCACGGCGTCGTTGAGGCCGTCGGCCACCGCCTGGTCCGTCCGCCGCAAAGGCCCCCACTCGCCGCGCACCAGGAAGAGCAAGAGCACGAAACCCGTGGCGGCAGGCAACAGCATCGCCACCCCGGTGGCCGGACGCGTCGCCGTTCGCCCCTCAGGCATCTGCCACTCCTTCCGGAGACGCTCACCGAGTCGGACCGTCGGGCGGACCGACGGGCCGGCGGACGCCGTCACCGTCCTGTGCCGTACTCCCCCGCGACGGCGGGACGGTGCTCAGGGACGGTAGGGAAAGCCCGGCGGGACATAGCCGACGGCCCAGAAGGGGACGTAACCGTAGTGGGTGTAGAGGCGGTCGTAGAACACGTCCTGGTCGACGAGTTCGGGGTCGTATTCGGGGGCCTCCGCCACCTCGTCCCGGGTGCGGTCGATGCGCACCACGTCCTCGCTCACGTCGGCCACGGCGTCGACGGGGACGTAGCTCTCCTTCTCCCCGATGCCCAGGAAGCCGCCGTGTTCCAGGAGGAGGAAGCGGACTTTGCGTTCCCCCTCGTCGACGATCAGGTCGCCGACCTTGCCGAGTTCGTTCCCGGAGCGGTCGGTCACCTTGCGGCCCCGGATGTCCTCATGGGCGGCGGGGATGACCTGCGGCGATTCGGAAAGCCTGGCCAGGACCGGGATGTCGCCGGACTTCATGATTTCTCCCAACGTCACGACACGCAGAACGGCGGGCTCTCGGGCCCCGCTCTGCCATTCGCGTCCCGGTTCCCTCCCCCGCCCGGGTCATGCGTGTCCGCGGCCCGAATACCGGCACGGCACCGCCACCGGGTCGGAGCACGATCCGGTCGGCACGAACGCGGGCGTGGCGTGTTCGCGTGGCTCGTGGAGAAGGGGCGCTCGGTCGGCAACCTCTTCGTCCGCGCGCTGACCTCCGGCTGCTTCCGATTCCGCGGCAGGGTCGGCGGGGCCGCTCCTGCGGGCGGTCCACGCGACCATCGCCGGCCGGCGAGCCGCTCGCACCGGTCCGGATGTCCGGCCCGCGTGTCGCAGGCCGATGCGTGACACGCTCCGGGTCCAGTGGTGGCCGCTGCCTACGCTGGGGACCGCACTCGCCGTCGTCTCACTGTGTACGGGCGTGGCGTCCGGGCGACGGGGGACTCGGCACCGATGGCGGCTGTTGACTCTCGTCCTCTTCGGCTCACCGCCGACGCGGTCCGTGTGCTGGTGCTGTTCAGCGCCGTGGCGGTGGCCCTGACCGCCCATGACGGGGCGGTGATGCTGTCCATGCTCTTCCTGGTCGTCCTCGTGCCCCGCGTCACCCTGCTTCCGGCCGGCGTCGACCTGCTGGTGTGTGCCGTGCTGACCTGGGCGACCTGGTCGGCGGTAGGCCGCTGGTACCGGGTGGCCGACTGGTACGACACGCTCGTGCACTCGGTGACCCCCGGCGTGGTGGCCGTCGCTCTGCACCTGCTGCTGGCCCGCTGGCGGCTGTTGCCCGCTCCCGGGGACCGGGCGCTGCGTCGAGCCGCCGTCCCGCTGATCACGGCCGGGGTGGGCGCCGTCGTCGCTGTCCTCTGGGAGTTGTACGAAGGCCTCGCCACCCAGGTCTTCGAAGCTCGCATCCCGGTCGGTTACACGGACACCCTGGTCGATCTCGCGGTGGGCACCGGTGGGTCCGTCCTCGCGGGCATCGTCGTCGCCGCGCGGGCGAACCGCCGCTCTTCGACGACGTAGTCGGGCCCCGACGCGGCGCGATCTGCTCGACTGCGCCCTGAACCCCGGCGTGTGCGGGTTCCGGTCGACACCGGACACGGTCGCAGGAGGCCCGCCTCACGTCGCGGCCTGACCGTCGGCCCCGGTCTCACTGCTGGGGAGGAACAGTCATGCCCTGGGCCGGCCGGTGATGGCCGGCAGCGTCGTGGTCCTGATCCGGCGGTAGGTCACGAAGCCGTGCACCGTCACCCCCGCCCAGATGACGGTACTGAGCAGAGGCCACCACAGCTCTTGTCCTCGCGCGCCCTCGACCAGCCTGACGACCGAGTTCAGCGCCCAGCCGACCGCGAGGAAGAGAGCCGCCCACCGGGCCCACTGCCAGATCGACATGGTGCCCCGGGCACGGGTTTCCTTCGCTTTCCGTTCATTGTGCCGAACTTGTGTCTCCATCATGACTCTTCGTCTGCCCGTTCCCCGGCCTCCTCTCCTCACTTTCGCCAGGAAGGCCGGAAACCGCGGTTGTGGAAACCGCGGTTACGCCATCAGCCGTCCGTCGGGGCGGCCCTCTGCCGGGAGCCGCTGGGCCGCACGTGGTCCTGACGCTTCCGTGGGCCCAGCGGGCCAGCAGCCGGTCAGCGGGCCGTCTCCCTTCGCGACGGGGTGGCGCTCTCGGTCGGCCGATGTCGCGATGCGCGCCGGCCGCGGGCTTCGGACGCGGTACCGCCTTTCGGCTGCCTCTCACCCGTTCGGGCCTCTTGCGTGGGCCGATCGGTGGGGAGTGAGTGAGCGGACGGACGTGGGGCCGCGGCAGGCAAGTCGTCTTCGGAGTGACGCGGTGAGCCGCCGACGTCCTTGAGCGGATCATCGGTAACAAGGGAGCGGGATGAGCGAGTCGCCTGGTGTCCGAGAGCAGGTCCTCACGGTGGGGGTGGTGGTCGCCCGCACAGGACGGCTGACGAGTCTGGGTGATCCACTGGACTTCGTCATGACACTGTTGGCGCCGAAGCTGGCTGCGCGCGGTCGTCACGGCCTTCCGATCAGGCTGGCGGGACGGGACAGTCGTTCCACCGCCGACGGGGCCCGTGAGGCGGTGAAGGAACTCGTCGAGGACGAGGACGCGTCGATCATCGTGACGCTGGCCGGCACGCAGGTCCTGCCCGCCGTCGCGGACGCCTGCGAGAGCGTCGGTGTGCCGTGCCTGTCGAGCACCTTCCCCTGGCAGGTCTACTACCACGGGCGAGACGCGGGCGCGGTGCACGGCTTCGACTGGACGTACCACTTCTGCTGGGGCCTGGACGACATCGCCGAAACCTTCGCCGACCTGTGGGAGCAGGTCGGCGGTGCGGAAGGTCGGACGGTCGGCTGCCTGTGGAACGCCGGTCCGCAGGGAGCCTGGTCACGCCACCCCGAGCACGGTTTCGCACCGGCCGCCCGCGCACGGGGGCACCAGTTGCTCGACCCCGGGCCCTACCCGGAACCGGCCGTCGGTCTCGACCGGCACATCGCCCACTTTCGCGAGGCCGGTGCCGACATCGTCACCAGCGCGGCCACCGGCCGGGACCTGGCCCTCTTCCGCGCCCAGGCCGCCGAGGCCGGCTGGCAGCCCCGCCTGATCACCTGCTCGCGCTGGCTGGCCTACCCGCCGTCCGCTCCCGTCGGCGGGAGTCGGTCCGCCCAGGCCAACGTCGCCACGCTCGTGTACTGGACGCCCTCGCACCCCTACCGCTCCTCCCTCGACGGCACCACTGCCACGCAGCTCGCCGAGACGTACGAACAGACGACCGGCCGACAGTGGCTGCAGCCCCTCGGTCTCGCCCACGCCCTCTTCGAGGTCGCGGCGCACGCCCTGACGACCGCCGACGACCCCACCGACCGCCGGTCGGTCGCCGCAGCCCTGAGCACCAGCCGCCTGGAGACCATCGCGGGGCCTCTGGACTGGACCACGGGCCCGGTACCCAACATCGCCACCGTGTCCTTGGCCGGCGGACAATGGCAGCCCGGCACACGCCATGACTACGAACTGGCCGTCGTCCACCCGGGCAGGACACCAGGACTCCGCCCCACCGGCGATCTCGTCACGACCTGACCGCGCCCGGCGCACACCGGCGCACCGCACGAACCGCTTGCGGGGCCGGAGCGCGAGCGTCGGCCCGAGGCGGTCGACGACCACTCAGTCCGGTGAACGGGGCTGCCCGGGACAGCTCCGTCGCCGTGATCACACCAGCCACACCAAGATCGCCACACCGGGCCGGCGTGCCCGTCGACAGGACGCCGTGTCAGCGGAACTCGTGACTGCCCCCCGGGTCGGTGCCGAAGGCGGCGGACATCTCCCGGAGCGTGTCGGCGACCGCGTGGGCGCCGGGCGCGCCGGGTTCGATGAGCGTGTAGTGGCCGGTGCCGGGCAGCACGACCGTCCTGAGGTCCTCGTGGACGGCGGCGTAGTCGGCGAACTGGGTGAGCGGGACCTCCTCGTCGGCGGCGCCGTGCAGCAGCACCGTGGGTACGCCGGTGGTGCCCGCCCCGCGCAGCATCGTCAGCGGGTCCACGCCGGGCAGTCGCCGCTCGAACGCCTCGGGTCCGCCGAGGAGTTGCAGGGCGGCGTCGTCGCTGAGGCCGTCGCGGCGGGTGGCGGCGAGGTCGGTGATCGGGGCGAGGGCCAGCACGCCCGTGGGGAGGGCGGTGGTGTGCCATCGGGAGTCCTCGGGCAGCAGACCGCGGGCCGCGCACCACAACGCCAGGTGGCCGCCGGAGCAGTGGCCGGCCAGGAGGTAGGGCCGGCCCTCGGGCAGGATGTCCACGATCCGGGCGACGTCGTCGAAGGTCTCCGGATAGCCCCCGGCCCCGCCGGAGCGGCGGAATCCCGGCAGCAGCACGTCGAAGCCCTGCTGGGCGAGGAAGGCCGCGAAGGGGGTCAGGTGCATGCGGTCGTAGCGCCAGTAGCCGCCGTGCAGCAGGATCACCAGCGGGGCGCCGGGGTCGTCGGCCGGCCAGGCGTCGTAGGACTGGTGCCGGTGGTCGCCGTAGCGGCCGTGGACCGGTGCCAGCACCGGTTTCAGGCTCAGGACCCGCTTCTCCTCCTCCGCCGCGAAGGCGGAGATCTCCCTAGACACCACCGCGTACCTCCCACAGTTCCGGGAAGACCGGTTTCGTCGCGCGCTGTTCGAGCCAGGCGAGGCCCGTGGAGCCGGCGCTGCCGGTCTTGGCGCCCATGGCCCGGCGGACGACCATCACGTGGTCGAAGCGCCAGCGCAGGACGAGTTCCGCCACGTCGGTGAGGTGTTCACCGAGGGCGAGCAGCGGGTGGTGCTGGGGTCCGGCGTAGATCCGCCGCCACACCTCCACCACGCCGGGGTCCGCCGTGTAGGGCTCGGTGACGTCCCGTTCCCGCACGTGTCGCGGTACCGGCAGGCCCTGCCGGTACAGGTAGCCGAGCACCTTGTCGTACAGGGTGGGCAGGCGGTGGGTCTCGCAGAGCGCCTCGTGCGCGGCGGGGTCGCCCCGGTGCAGCCGGAGCATCGACTCGGCCTTGTCGCCCAGCAGGAACTCCAGGTGCCGGTACATCACGGACTGGAAGCCGGACGCCTTGCCGAACGCCGCGCGGAAGCCGTTGAACTGGGCGGGTGTCAGCGCGGCCAGCGGCGCCCAGGTGGCGTTGAGGGCGGTCAGCGCGCGGCGGCCGCGGACGAGGGCGTCGGTGGCGGCGTCCAGGTCGTCCTTGGCGAAGGCGGTGCCGGCCGTGCGCAACTCGTGGACGATCAGGGTGAACCAGAGTTCCATCACCTGGGTGGTGACGAGGAAGCCCATCTCGTCGGGGGCGTCGGTGAGGGGCCGCTGGAGGTTGTGGAGGGTGGACGCGTGCACGTAGGCGTCGTAGGGGCTGGCGCCGTCGCAGGGGCGGGTCAGGGTGTCGTCCGCGGCCGGCCTTGCCGGTGCGGACGTGCCGTCGTTCATGGTGGGGGTCTCCTGGGGATGCCGCGGGCGGTACGGCGGGACGGGCGCGGGGCTCACGGGCCGAGGTGGACACCGCCGGAGGCGGCGATCCACTGGCCGGTCGTCCAGCGCGCCTCGTCGCTCGCCACGAAGGAGACGACATCGGCGATGTCCGCGGGGGCGCCGAGCCGGCCGAAGACGGAGGCCGACTCGTAGCGCTGCCGGATCTCCGGCACGGCGAGGGTCGGGTTGATCTCGGTCTCGGTGTAGCCGGGGGCGACGCTGTTGACCGTGATGCCGCGCGGGCCCAGTTCCTTGGCGAGGGCCAGGGTCAGGTAGTCCAGGGCGGCCTTTGTCATGGTGTAGGCGATGATCGGCGGGAAGGCGACGCGGGTCGCGGCCGAGGAGACGTTCACGATGCGGCCGCCGTCGCGCAGCCGGTCCAGGGCTCGCTGGACGATGAAGAACGGCGCCTTGGTGTTGACGGCGAAGGCCCGGTCGTAGTCCTCCTCGGTGACGTCCGCGATCCGGCGCGGGAGGGTGATGCCGGCGTTGTTGACGAGGATGTCCAGGCCGGGTCCGGCGTCCTGTCCGGCGATGGCTTCGTCGAAGGCGGTCCAGAGGGTGTCGGCGTCGCCCGGGACGCCGAGCTGGGCGTGGACGGGGAAGGCGCGTCCGCCCTCGGCCTCGATCTCCTTGACGGTACGCCCGGCGGCCTCGTCGTCGTGTCCGAAGTGGACGGCCACCAGGGCGCCCTCGCGGGCCAGGCGGCGGCTGACGGCCCGGCCGATGCCGCGGCTGCCGCCGGTGACCAGGGCGGTCCTGCCCGCGTGCCGCAGGGGGGTGGTCATCGTGCGCTCCTTCTGCTGGGGGATGTGGTGCGTGGCCGGGTGGTCTTTCCGCGGGGGGTCAGGCGTCGAAGTCGACGGTGACCTCGGTGCCGAGGGGGCCGGCACGGCAGGTGAGGGTGTAGCCGGCGGCGATCTGCCGGGCATCCAGGGCGTACTGGGGACCGGTGGCGACCTCGCCGCTGAGGACCTTGGCGCGGCAGCTGCCGCAGATGCCCTCGCGGCAGGCATAGGGCGCGTCGGGGAACTCGCGCAGCAGCGCGTCGAGCAGTGCGCGGTCTCGGGGGCCGGCGGTGACGACGCGGCGGTGGCCGTCGTACAGGGCGGTGACGCGGGTGCCGCCCGGGGCCGTCCCGACGCGGGGTGCGGTCTGGGTGTCGGGGGCGTCGCCGGAGGTGAACCGTTCGGAGCGGACCAGTTCCGGGTCGGCTCCCGCGTCCGTCAGCACCGCACGGACGGTGTCGATCAGTCCGGGCGGGCCGCACAGGGCGTAGGTGGTGCCGGGGCCGGGGCGGGCCTCCAGCGCGGCGAGCAGGCCCGGCAGGTTTCCGGCGTCGATCCGGCCGCCCAGGGGCGGCACGCCCTCGCGGGTGAGGACGTGGACCGCGGTGAAACGTTCGACGAACGCGTCCTTGAGCAGGGCCAGTTCGTCGGCGAGCAGGGCCTGGGCGGCCGTGGGCGCCGAGTGCACGAGGGTGACCCGGCAGTCCGGGTCGGTGCGCAGCGCGCCCGCGGCGAGGGCGGCCAGCGGGGTGATGCCGGAGCCGCCGGCGATCAGCACGTGGTGGGCGCCGGGCCGCTCGGGCAGGGCGAAGGCGCCGGTGGGCGCGGAGAGTTCGATATGGTCGCCCGGGGCCAGGACGGTCAGGGTGTGGGTGCCGAAGCCGTCCGGGGTGCCGCGCTTGACGACCAGCCTGAGCGCGCCGGGGTCCTCGGGCGGCGGGCACACCGAGTAGCTGCGGCGCAGTTCCCCGCCCGCGCGCCGGTGCCGGACGACGACGTGCTCGCCGGGCCGGTGCGCGAAGGTGTCCCGGAGGGCGTCCGGGACGTGGAGGGTGACGGCCGCGGCGTCCGGGGTGAGCCGCCGGACGGCGGTGACGGTCAGCCGGTGCCAGCCGGTGCGCCGGCGGGCCGCGGCGCGGTCGGCGCCGGCCGGGAGGGCGGGGTTCACGCGGGGCCTCGCAGGGCGGTCAGGTGGGGGAAGAGCTCCTGGCAGGCGGTGCAGCGCAGCATCGACTGGCAGCGGGAGGGGCCGAAGGCGCTGTGCGGCCGGGTGGAGCCGGAGCCGCAGTGCGGGCAGGGCACACCGCCGAGCGGGACGAGTACCGGGCCGCTTCCCGGCGCGGGCGCCGGCGGGGCGATGCCGTGGGCGGCGAGCGCGGCGCGGCCGGCGGCGGTGATGCAGTCGGTCGTCCAGGCCGGGGAGAGCACCTGCCGCACCCGCGCGTCCGGATGGCCGCTGTCGGCCAGGACGTCCTGGATCGCGGCGGCCATGGCGGTCAGGGCCGGGCAGCCCAGGTAGGTGGGGGTGAACTCCACTTCGAGGCGGCCGTCGGCGCCGGGGGCGACGGAGCCGATCACCCCGAGGTCGCCGAGGGTGAGGAAGGGCAGTTCCGGGTCCGGCACCGCCTCCACGCGGGCCCGGGCCTCCGCGGCCGTCAGGGTCTTCGCGCCGCTCACCAGCTACCTCCGGGGAAAGCGCGGTGCACTGACTGGAGTTCGGCGATCAGGGAGGCGAACTCCTCCGTGTGCAGGCCCGTCCGGCCGCCCCGGGCCCGCCAGCGCGGGGCGGGCACGGTCAGCCCGGCCCGGGTCACGACGTCACTCGTGCTCTCCTCCCACCGGGGGCGCAGCGGGGCGGGTGAGGGGACGGTTCCGGCGGCAACGAGACGGCGTACCGGTCCGTCCTCGTCGAAGAGTTCCGCGGTGTACGGCCAGACGAGGTCCAGGGCCCGCTGCATGCGGCGGGCGCTCTCGGGGGTGCCGAGGCCGAGCCGCTCGGTCCAGGTGTCCGCGTGCAGCCGGTGGAAGGCGACCTCTCTGGCGGCCCGCCGGCCGAACGCGGCCAGTTCGGGGTCCGGGCAGTCGCCCAGGGCCTCGTAGTACGCGGTGGCGTAGTGGGTGTAGGCGAGCTGCCGGGCGATCGTGGTCGCGAAGTCGCCGTTGGGCAGCTCGGCGAGCAGGGTGTTGGTGAACTCGCGGTCGGAACGGGTGAAGGCGAGGGCGTCCTCGTCGCGTCCGGTGCCGTCGAGGTGTCCGGCGCGGGTGAGCAGCAGGCGGGCCTGGCCGACGAGGTCCAGGGCGATGTTGGACAGCGCGAGGTCCTCCTCGACGGTGGGCGCCCGGGTGATCCACTGGCACAGCCGCTGCCCGAGGATCAGGGCGTCGTCGCCGAGGCGCAGCAGGTGGACGGCGAGGTCGGGGTCGGGCCGGACGCCCGCCGGGTCAGTCGTGGTGGTCACCGTTCGGGCCCTCCTCGGCGGTCAGCGGCGCGAACGCCTGCGGGTACCGGTACGGCTTGTGCCGTGCGTTGGCGAAGTACGGGTCGCGCTCCTCCGGCGAGGCGGTGTGCACCGCGTCGGAGCGGACCACCCACAGCGACAGCGGGTCGCCGCGGCGGGTGTAGAGGTCGCGGGCGCGCAGCAGGGCGGTGTCCGGGTCGAAGGCGCGTACGGAGCCCACGTGCTGGTGGGAGAGTCCGCGCCGGGCGCGGAGGAAGACCTCCCAGGACGCGGGGGCGCCCTCCGGCTGTCGGGTGGTCACGCGGGTGTCTCCGTCCGGTCGTTCCCGTGCGGGTCGGCTCCGTCGCCGTCCCGGGTGCGGGCCGCGTACGCGGCGGCGGCCTCCCGTACCCAGGCCCCGTCCTCGTGCGCGGCGCGCCGGTGGGCCACGCGCTGCCGGGCCCAGTGGGTGTCCTCGCCGAGCGCCTGCCGGTAGCCGTCCCAGTCGACGGGGGTGAAGTCGTAGTGCCCGCGCTCCTCGTTCCAGCGGATCGCCGGGTCCGGGAGGGTGAGGCCGATGCGTTCGGCCTGCGGGACGCAGGTGTCGACGAAGCGCTGGCGCAGTTCGTCGTTGGTGTGGTGCTTGATGCCCCAGGCCATGGCCCGGCGCGAGACCGCCGCTCCGACGGCCGCGGCCCGCGCGTCGGCGCCGCCCGCCTCGGTGTCGGGCGGACCGAACATCAGCGCGACGGCGGGCAGCCACCAGCGGTTCACGGCGTCCTGCGCCATCTCCCGCTGCGCCGGGGTCCCTTCGCACAGGGCGCGGATGAGGTCGTAGCCCTGTCGCACGTGGAAGGCCTCCTCCTGGCAGACGCGGCGCATCGCGCGGGCGTAGGGCCCGTACGAGGTGCGGCACAGGGGTGCCTGGTTGATGACGGCCGCGCCGTCCGTGAGCCAGGCGATGGTGCCGGTGTCGGCCCAGGTCAGTGCGGGGTGGTTGAAGGTGGCCGAGGCGCGCTGACGGCCCTCGTGCAGGGCGTCGAGGAGTTCGGCCCGGTCCACGCCCAGAGTCTCGGCGGCGGAGTACAGGTACAGGCCGTGGCCGGCCTCGTCCTGGACCTTGGCGATCAGCACCGACTTGCGGTGCAGGGAGGGCGCCCGGGTGAGCCAGGCCCCCTCCGGCTGCATCCCGATGATCTCGGAGTGGGCGTGCTGGGCGACCTGCCTGAGCACCATGCGGCGGTAGCCGTCGGGCATCCAGTCGCGCGGTTCGACGGCCTCGCCGGCACCGACGAGCGCCTCGAACCGCTCCAGCAGCTCGTCCTCGCCGGGGGTCGCGGTGCCGGCGGGCTCCGGCTCGCTCATGCCCCGCCTCCCCGGCCGGCCCGCGCCGGAGCGGGGACGTGCGCGCGCCCGGACCTGAACTCTCGCCTGGGCACCTGGCATCACTCCTTCGGCACTTCCCGGGCGCCGGCCGGCGCCCGCCGCGCCCGACGATCGGGCGTGGCCTCCTGCTGGGAAAGAGGCCACGCACAGGCCCGGCAATCCCCGCTTCCCCTGTGACAAGCGCCACAGGAGACGCGGGGATTGCGGGGGCGGGCCGGCCGCCTCTTGTTCGGGTGACAGGAGCAGCAGGCGCTATCCGCTCGGCGACCGGCCGCCGAGGGGCGAAAGGGGTAACCAATGAGCACCATCAGGGAGTTGCTGGTCGAGCTGACCGGCACGGAGGAGTTCGCGGACGCCGGCCGGGTCGGTGACGACGTCGACCTCGCCGCGAGCGGCATCGACTCCGGCGACCTGGTCCGGCTGGTGCTGCTGGTCGAGCAGCGTGCGGGGGTGGAGATCACCGCCGACGACATGGAGAAGCTGCGCTCGATCGCCGACTACGAGCGGTTCGTGGCCGAGCGGTCGGTGGCGGGCGCGGGTGGCGACTCCTGATGTGGCTCACCCAGCTGCTGGAGCGCAACCGGCAGTGCTGTCCGCGGCGGACGGCGCTGGTGGACGAGGAACGCGCGGTCACCTGGGGTGAGTTCCACGACCGGACGCTCGAACTCGCGCAGGGCATGCTCGAACTGGGCATCGAGGCGGGTGACCGGGTCGCGGTGCTGTCCAAGGACCGCATCGAGGTCCTGGAGACCTACTTCGCGCTCGCCCGGCTGGGCGCGCTGTTCGTGCCGCTGAACCACAGCCTGGCCGTGCCGGAGGTGGCCGACATCGTGGAGCGGGTCGGCGCTGTGGCCGTGTTCGGCGAGTCCGAACTGCTCGACCGGCATCCGCGGTTGCCGGCCTCGGTGCGGTTGCGGATGGCGTTCGACAAGCCGGCGTTCACCGCGCTGGGCAGCGTGGCGGCCCCGCGGACGCTGCCGGTGGTGGCCGACACCGACCCGGTGGCCGTGCTGCACACCTCGGCCACCACCGGGCAGGCCAAGGGCGTCACGGTCGACAGCGCCTCCTTCCGCGCCATCGCGCTGGGCTGGCTGGTGTCGGCCCGGCCCACCGACGACATCGTGATGGTCAACTGCTGCCCGCTTTACCACGGCAGCATGGTGGTGTCGCTCACCTACATGGCGGTAGGCGCGACCGTCGTGCTCACCCCGGGCTTCACCCCGCAGCGGGCCCTCGCCGCGGTGGAGCGGCACCGGGCCACGCACATGTGGCTGGTGCCGCAGATGCTGCGTTTCGTGCTCCAGGCCAAGGGCGCGGACCGTACCGACCTGTCCACCCTCCGGGAGATCCTGTACGGGGCCGCGCCCATGCCCCTCGACGTGTACGAGGAGGCCGTACGGCGCCTGGGCTGCGGCTTCAGGCAGGTGTACGGCATGACGGAGGTCGGCGGCCCGTTCGTCACCCTCGGCCCCGACGAGCACCCCGCGCCCGGCGACGTGACGGCGCGCATCCCGTGCGGCCGGGTGATCCCGGGCATGTCCGCCCGCGCGGTCGGCTCGGACGGGACGGAGGTGCCCGGCGGCGAGGTCGGCGAGATCGTGGTGCGCGGGCCGGGCGTGATGCGGGGTTACTGGAACGACCCCGAGGCGACTCGGGAGATCGAGGCCGACGGCTGGATCAGGACCGGCGACCTGGGGTTCCTGGACGACGCGGGGCGCATCCACCTGGTGGACCGCACCAAGGACGTCATCATCCGGGCCGGGCAGAACGTCTACCCCTCGGAGATCGAGCGGGCCCTGATGACCCATCCCGGGGTGCGGGACGCGGCGGTCGTCGGGATGCCGGACGAGGACTACGGCGAGGTGCCGCTGGCGTACGTGGTGGCCGACCCCGGCACCGAGGCCGTCGAACTCCTCGGTCACGTCAAACCCTTGCTGGCCCCCTACAAGCGCCCGCGGCGGATCGAGTTCATCGAGCAGGTGCCCCGCAATCCCGCCGGGAAGATCATCAAGAAGTCGCTGCGGGCCTGAGCGGGGTGCGCCCGCCTGACGCCGGGCCGTCCGTGGCGGAGTCGCTGGAGCGGCTGCGGCCCGAGTTGACGGCGGCCGGGCTCGCTACGGGACTCGCCCTTGCCACGGAGCCGCGGCTGGCGCCCGCCGGGCCCGGTGAGGCCGCCGCCGTCACGGCGATGTCCGGGCGCCGCCGGTCCGAGTTCCTCGCGGGCCGGCTCGCCGCGCGCCGGGCACTGCGCTCGGTGGGGCTGGAGTGCGGGGACGTGCCCCGGGTCGGACGGCTGCCGCGGTTCCCGCCGGGCCGGGCGGCGTCGATCTCGCACAGTGCGGGGATCGCGGTCGCGGTGGCCCGGGCACCCGGCCACGGCACGCCCCTCGGCTGCGACCTGGAGTTGCGGCCGCTTCCGCCCGGCGCGGCGCGTCTGGTGCTGCGCGAGGACGAGGAGCACCTGCTGGGCGCGTGGTCGGTGACGTGCCTCTTCTCCGCCAAGGAGGCCGCGTGGAAGGCCCTGGTGGCCGGCGGTCGCGCGGGCGGCACGCTGCGCGACGTGCGGTCCGCACCATCCGGCGCGGGCCTCCTGCGGGTCGTTCCTCGCGCCGACCCGGGGCGGGCGGTGCTCGTCCGAGTGGCCACCGCCGGGCCGGGGACGTTCAGCGTCGTACTGGCATGACCGCGTTCTGACGGACGCCCTGCCAAGGACGGCTCATCCCGTCCAGCGGCACGCCCCGCGACGCGGCGGCACTGTGCGGGCCGGCACGGCACTGTGCGGACCGGCACGGCACGGCGACGGGCCGGCCCCACCGCCACCCGGGCCGCGTGGTGGCGGTCGGCCGGCCCGCCCCTCCGTGCGTCACTCCGACGCGTTCACCAGCACCGCCATGTTCCCGGCCGGGTGACGGTTCTCGTGGATGAGCTGGTGGGCCAGGCCGATCTCCTCGAAGGTGAAGGTGCGGGAGAGGCAGGGTTCGACGGCGCCCTGGTCGATGAGCCGCGTGATCTCCCGGGCCTCACGGGCGCTGGCCACGTGGGAGCCCTGGAGACGCTTCTGCCGCATCCACAGGAAGCGGAGGTCCACGTCGCCGTTGTAGCCGGTGGTGCCGCCGCAGATGACGACCATGCCGGCGTTGTCGCACAGGTACATGGAGGTGGGGATGGTGTCGGCGCCGGAGTGCTCCAGCACGATCCGCGGGTTGCGGCGTTCGCCGAGCACCTCCCAGAAGCGCCGGCCGAAGGCGCGTGCCCCGGCGAGCCAGCGGGCCATCGCGGCCTCGTCGGCGGTGTCCGGCATCCGGCCCCAGTGGTCGAACTCCCGCCGGTCTATCCAGCCCTTGGCGCCGAGGCCCACGCAGAACTCGCCGCGCTCCTCGCTGGAGACCACGGCGACCGGGATGCCGCCGACGTGCCGGACGAGCTGGATGGCGATGCTCCCCAGGCCGCCGGCGCCGCCCCAGATCAGTACGGGGTCGCCGGGGCGGACGGTGTGGGGGTCCCAGCCGAACAGCTGCCGGTAGGCGGTGGCCGCGGTCGCCATGTAGCAGGAGGCGGCCGCCCAGGACAGCCGGGCGGGCTTGGGGTGGCACATGTAGTCGTCCACGACGGCGAACTGGGCGAAGGAACCGTAGTTCTCCTCGTACCCCCACACCCGCTGGGTGGCGGAGGCGGCCGGGTCGCCGCCGAGGCGGATGTCCTCGGCCCTCTCGTCCCAGCGGCAGGCGAGCACGACGACCTCGTCCCCGAGACCGACACCGTTGACGTCCTCGCCGACCGCCCACACGACGCCGGACAGGTCGGAGCCGCCGATGTGGAAGTCCTCGGTCGCGCCGGCCTTCTGCCGGGCGCCGATCACGTCGAGCGGCACACCCAGCGCCGCCCAGACGTTGTTGTAGTTGACGCCGGCCGCCATCACCTTGACCAGCACCTGGCCGCGGCCGACCGGGGGCACGTCGACCACTTCGGTGCGGAAGGCGTCGACGGGCTGCCCGTAGCGCTCCCGGCGGATCAGCGAGGCGTACATCTTGCGCGGCACGGTACCGATCTCGGGCGCGTCGCCCAGCTCGTAGAGGTCCTGTGCTGCGGTGGTCACGGTCATACGGGGTCTCCTGGGGGCGTCACTGGTACGGCCGCGTCGGAGCCGGAGGCACCGCGGAGGGCCTCGGCCACGGTCTTGCCGATCAGGGCGAGCGGCTCGGGTTCGGTCATCTCGTAGTGGCCGCACGGCACCCTGTGGTCGTGCAGGGTGCCTCGCACGTACGGCCGCCAGGCGTCGGCCTTGCCGGGCAGGACGGCCAGGTCGCCGGAGCCGTCCGGGACCGTCTCGGCGTCCGCGCTGAAGAACAGCACGTCGCCGTCGAAGGCACCGGGCTCGAATTGCGGGGCGAGGCGCAGGTTGTTGCGCATGACCTCGGCGATGGCCGCGGCCTGTTCGCGGGTGACGGGCGAGCCGGTTCCGTGCGACCGGGGCTCGCCGCCGATCCGGTCGAGCACGGACGCCACGGCCGGCGGTTCGGCCTCCGGGTCCACCGGCAGGCCGGCGACGCGCATGAGCAGGGCCGCCACCTGGCGTTCGGCGCCTGCCTCGTCGTAGGCGCCGCCGTGCGGCTGCGGGGCGTCCAGCATGGCCAGCAGCTCCACCCGCTCCCCCCGCTCCCGCAGGGCGCGAGCCATGGCGTGGGCGACGAAGCCGCCGTACGACCAGCCCAGCAGCCGGTAGGGGCCGTGCGGTTGGACCGCGCGGACCAGATCGACGTAGGAGGCGACCATGGCGGGGGCGTCGGGCGCGGGCGGGCGGGTTCCGTCGAGGCCGGCGGCCTGGATGCCGTACACCGGCTGGTCGCCGCCGAGGTGGGGCAGCAGTCCGGTGTAGCGCCAGGAGACGCCGGCGCCGGGGTGCACGGCGAACAGCGGCGGGGCGCTGCCCTCGGGCCGCAGCGGCAGCAGGGGTGCCATGGCATCGGCGGCGGCCGTCGGGCGGCCGGCCTCGTCGGCGGCGGCGATCACGCCTGCGACGGTGGGGGCGGCGAGCAGGGTGGCCGCGGGCACGTCGAGGACGCCGGCCCGGCGCAGCCGGCCCGCGAGCAGGACGGCGCGCATGGAGTCACCGCCGAGGTCGAAGAAGTTGTCGTGGACGCCGATGCCGCCGATGCCGAGGGTCTCCTCCCACAGCCGGGCGACCGACTGCTCCCGGCCGGTGCCCGGCGGTACGTGCGCGGTGGTGAGCCGGGGCCGAGGCGCGAGGGCCGGTTCGCTCCGGCCGGTGTCCGGGGCGTCGGAGTCGGTGGCACGGGCGCCGGGGGCGTCGATCCAGTGCCGGTGCCGCTCGAAGGCGTACGGCGGCAGCGGCACCGTCCGCGGCGTGCCCGGCACCGGCGGAAGTGCGGCGGCCACCCCGGCGCTCCAGAGCCGTCCGAGTGCCTCGCTGAGGACGAAGTCGTCCGAGGCGTCGGACTTGGCGTGCCGCATGGTGGTCACCGTCACCGGTTGCCGAGGGGCGAGCTGCGCGGCGGCCAGCTTGGTGAGGGTGTCCCCGGGGCCGATCTCCACCAGGACCGGGAGCCCGCGCTCGCGCAGGGCGTCGACGCCGTCGGTGAACCGCACGGTTCGGCGGGTGTGGTCGATCCAGTGCCGGACCGAGGTCGCCTGGGCGTCGGTGATCCAGGTGCCGGTGACGTTGGTGACGAACGGGATGCGGGGCGGGCGCAGGGTGACGGCGCGCAGGTGCTTCTCGTACGTCTCCAGGACCGGGTCCAGGACGTGGGAGTGGGCGGCGGCCGGGATCCGCAGGCGGCGGAACGGCATGTCCCGCCGGGTGAGTTCCCGCTCGAAGCGGACGACGGCATCCTCGTACCCGGCGACGGTGCAGGCGGCGGGCCCGTTCACCGCGGCGAGGGACAGCTCGTCGTCGAGGAGGCGCCGCACCTCCTCGGCCGGGGCCGCGACGCCGACGGTCGCGCCGCCCGCCCCGCTGATCAGCCGGACGCGTTCGGTGACCAGCGGCAGCATGTCCTCCAGGTCGATGACCCCGGCCAGGCAGGCGGCCGGGTACTCGCCCAGCGAGTGGCCGATCAGGGCGTCCGGCCGCACGCCGGCGGCCATCAGGGTGCGGGCCAGGGCGTACTCGGTGACGACCAGGCCGAGGAAGGTGGCGGTGTGGTCGTCGCCGGCTCCCTCGAAGACGGCGGCGCGTACGTCGGTGCCGAGGGCGGGGCGCAGGATGTGGGCGCATTCGTCGACGGTGTCGCGGTAGACCGCGTGCTCCCGGTACAGCTCCGCGCCCATGCCCGGGTACTGGGTGCCGCCGCCCGGCAGCAGGAACACCACCTGGGCCGGCTCGTCGGGCACGGCCGTGGAGGCGGGTGCGGCGGAGCGCAGGGCCGTCACCGCCTCCTCGCGGGAGGCGGCGGTGACGGTCAGCCGGTGGCGCAGCGCGGGGCGGCTCGTGCGCAGCGCGTGTGCCACGTCGGCCAGGGGCAGGTCCGGGCGGCGTTCGAGATGGCGGGCGAGGGCCTCGGCCTGGCCGGGCAGGGCGCCGGCGGTGCGGGCGGAGAGCGGCAGCACGAGCCGGCCGGTCTCCTCGGCGGGGGGCCGCGGGGCGGGCGCGGGCCCCGGGGCCTCTTCCAGCAGCACGTGGGCGTTGGTGCCGCCGATACCGAAAGCGCTGATCGCGGCCCGGCGGGGGTGGCCGGCGTCGGGCCAGTCCTCCAGGGCGGTGGGGACGCGGAACGGCCCGGCCGCGAAGTCGATGAGCGGATTGGGCCGCTCGAAGTGCAGGCTGGGCGGGATCTGCCGGTGTTCCAGGGCGAGGACGGCCTTGATGAACCCGGCGATGCCGGCCGCCGCGCCGAGGTGGCCGATGTTGGTCTTGACCGAGCCGAGCGCGCAGTAGCCGGTGCGGTCGGTCGTCTCGCGGAAGGCCTCGGTGAGGGCGGCGACCTCGACGGGGTCGCCGAGGCGGGTCGCGGTGCCGTGCGCCTCGACCATGCCGATGGTGCCGGCGTCCACCATGGCCTGGGCCTGGGCGGCGAGGACGACCTCGGTCTGGCCGGCGGCGCTGGGCGCGCTGAAGCCGACTTTGCGCCGGCCGTCGTTGTTGACGGCGCTGCCGCGGACGACGGCCCGGATGCGGTCGCCGTCGGCCAGCGCGTCCTCCAGGCGTTTGAGGACGACGGCGCCGACGCCGTCCCCCGAGGAGGTGCCGGCGGCGTCGGCGGCGAAGGCCCGGCAGTGGCCGTCGGGCGAGAAGGGCCCGTCGGGGACGTGCCGGTAGCCGAGCAGTGCCGAGGGGTTGACGGAGACGGCGGCGGCGAGGGCGGTGTCGCAGCGGTAGTCCAGCAGGTCCTGGCAGGCGGTGTGCACGGCGACGAGCGCGGTGGAGCAGGCGGTCTGGAGGGAGATGCTCGGGCCGGTCAGTCCCAGTTCGTAGGAGACGCGGGTGGCGAGCGTGCCCAGCGAGTTGGCGGTCGCCGCGTGCACCAGGTCGACGGAGCCGGGCTGTCCGGCGTAACGGGGGTGGACGTGGGCCGGGTAGTAGCGGCTGTCGCCGCTGCCCGCGTAGACGCCGAAGGTGCCGTGGTCGCCGTCCGGCGCGAGGCGGCCGGCGTCCTCCAGGGCGTGGTAGGCGGTCTCCAGGAGCAGACGCTGCTGCGGGTCGATGACGGCGGCGTCGGCCGGCGTGCAGCCGAAGAAGCCGGAGTCGAAGCGGTCGATGCCCTCGATGACGGAGGCCATCCGGACCAGCGAGGGGTCGTCGAGGTCGCGCGGGTCTCCCCCGGCGGCCAGGAACTCCTCGTCGGTGACGGGCCGTACCGATGCGCGGCCGGCGGCGAGGTTGTCCCAGAAGGCGTCCAGGTCGTCGGCGTCGGGGAAGCGGCCCGCCATGCCGATGACGGCGACGGCGGGCACCTCCTCGTCCAGGGTCTCGCGCGGTCCGTCGGTCTCATGCATGTCCTCGGCCCTTTCCGTGCCTCGGGGAGCGGCGGGCCCGGGCCGCGCGCTGTCGTTGTGCCTGGTCCCTGGCCCGGTCGAGCCCGTTCGGTGGTTCCCCGGCGCCCTCGTCGTGGGCCGTGCGCCCGGGTGTCCGGTCGGCGAGGTGGCGGGCGAGGTCGCGCACGGTGGGGTGGGCGAACAGGTCGACCACGGTCAGTTCGGCGCCGAAGGCCTGGTTGACGGCGGTCTGTGCGCCGACCAGGAGCAGTGAGTTGCCGCCCAGGTCGAAGAAGTTGTCGTCCCGGCCGACGCGGTCGCGGCCGAGGACCGAGCACCAGAGCGCGGCGAGCCGCTGCTCCAGCTCCATCCGTTCCGCCCCGGGCCCGTCGCCGGGCGCGGGGCGATCGGCGCTGCCGGCGGCGCGCAGTACCCAGGGGACGGCTCCGGCGGCGTCGGCCGCCGCCCGGTACAGGGCGCCGAGGTCGGCGCCTTCCTCCAGAGCGACGCGTCCGGCCAGCCGGCTGACGGCCCGGGCCGGTTGGGCGACGTGGCTGCGGACCCAGGGCACGGTGCGGTCGGCGCCGATCAGCAGGTGGGGCTCGTCCAGGGTGCGGGCGAGGTCGAGAGAGCGGAGCGCGGCGGTGGTGTCGAGGACCCGGTAGCCGCGGGCCTCGGTGAGCGCGGCGAGCCGGTAGCCGCTGCTCATGCCGCGTTCGTGCCACATGCTCCAGGCCAGGCTCTGTGCGGGCAGTCCCCGGGCCCGGCGGTGCAGGGCGAGGGCGTCGAGGTAGGCGTTGGCGGCGGCGTAGGCGGAGTTCAGGGCGCCGCCGAACCAGCCGTTGACGGAGGAGAACAGGACGAACGAGGTCACCGGATGGTCGGCCGCGACCCGGTGCAGGGTCCAGGCACCGTGGGCCTTGGCGGCCAGGGCCGTCGTCCAGGCGTCGGCGTCCAGTTCAGCGGCCGGCCGCTCCACCAGGGCGCCGGCCAGGTGCCAGACCGACACGAGGGGGACGCCCCAGGCGTCGCGGGCCGCGTCCACCGCCGCCCGTACCCGGCTCTCGTCGGTGACGTCGGCGCGGGCGTACCGGACCTGGTCCGGGTCGGACAGTCGCGGATCACCGGGAGCGGGTTCGGAGCGGCCGAGGATCAGCACTCGGGTGCCGGGGGTGCGCAGCAGGTGGGCGGCGAGTTCGGTGCCGACTCCGCCCAGCCCCCCGCTGATCAGGTGGAAGCCCTCGGCGGCGGGCGGCTCCGCGCGGGCCGGCCTCTCGGGCAGCGGTACCAGCCGGGCCACGTGGCGTGTTCCGTCGCGGTAGGCGACCGCCGCGTCCACGGGCGGCTGTGCGACCTCTGCCAGAACGAGCGGCACGGGGTCGGCACCGGGCTCGACGTCCAGGTGGACGCAGCTCCGTGCCGGGATCTCCTCGCGCAGCGACTTGAGGACGGCTCCGGCCATCGCCTGGGCGGGGCACGGGAGTTCTCCGCCGGTGACGGCCTGGGCGCCGACCGTGACGTGCAGCAGGTCCGCGGGGCGGGTGCCGAGGGCGCGGGCGAGCGTGAGCAGGGTGCGGGCGCTCGACTCGTCGGGGGCGGCGTCGCCGGTGGCCGGTGCGGTGAGGTGGACGACGGCGTCCACCGTCCGTCCGTCGGCCTCGAGGTCCCCCAGCAGTGCCGCGTGGTCCGTCTCGTCGGCGGGCCTGATCCGGTAGCGGGCGGCGTCGAGGCGGGCGTAGGACGGTCCGTCCGTGACCACGGTGCAGCGGGCACCGTCGGCGCGCAGGGACCGGGCCAGGCGTTCGGCCGGTTCCCGGGTGTGCGGGCCGCCGAGGGCCAGGACGAGGGTGTGCCGGTCCGCGGGCAGGGCGCGGGGCGTGCGGGGCGCGGCGGGGCGCCACGCCGGCCGCAGGAACCAGTCGGGCAGGGTGGCGGCGGTGCCCATGAGCAGTTCGGACTCGCGGACGGCGTCGTCGAAGTCGCCCGCCTCGAAGCTCCTGCGCAGCTTGGTCCGCTGGATCTTGCCGATCTCGGTCTTGGGGATGTCCTCGGGGGCGACGGGAACGAGGAACGCGGGGCTCACGCCGATCTCTCGGGTGACCTTGCCCGCGATCTCCCGCAGCGCGGTGGCGCGGTCGGAGCCGGGTTCCAGATGGAAGAAGAGGACCAGTTCGTCGGTGGTGGCGGCCGGGTCGGAGCGGACCGCGCAGGCGGCGGTGTAGCTGCGCTCGACGGCGGGCAGTTCCTCGACGCAGGCCTCGATCTCGTGGCTGTAGTGGTTGACGCCGTTGACGATGATGACGTCCTTGGCGCGCCCGGTGATGAACAGTTCGCCGTCGCGCAGGAACGCCAGGTCGCCGGTGTCGAACCAGCCGTCGTCGGTAAATGCCTCGGCGTCGGCGGCCGGGTTGTCGTGGTAGCCGCCGGTCACGGAGGTGCCCCGGACCTGGAGCCGGCCGACGTCGCCCTCGGCGAGGACGGTGGTGCCCTCGCCGACGACGCGCATGGCGAAGCCGGGGTAGGGCAGGCCGCAGCTGATGAACGTCTCGTCGGCGCCGTTCGGTTCGGCCGGGAGCACCGCGTCGGTGACCACCGAGCAGGTCTCGGACATGCCCCAGCCGGGATGCATGACGTCCTGCGGCAGCCCGAAGGGCCGCAGCGTGTGCAGGAAGCCGCGCGCGGCGGCGGCCACCACGACCTCGCCGGCGTTCATCACGAGCCGCATGGGGCTCAGGTCCCAGTCGCGGTCCTGGAAGCGCTCGGCCTCCTCGGCGAGCAGGCCGAAGGCGAAGCTGGGCGCCCAGGTGACGGTGACCCGGTGGCGGTGGGCGAGGTCCATCCAGCGGGTCGGGTCCTGGAGGATCCAGGGGGTGGGCGCGTGGATCTGCCGGCAACCGAGGTAGAGGTCGCGCAGGTGGAACATGACGACGCCGGTGACGTGGTCGAGCGGGATCCAGTTCAGGGTGACGTCGTCGGGGCCGAGCCCGTTCATGGCCTCGGTGGCGGCGGACCGGGTGAGCACGTTGCGGTGGGTGAGCCGGACGGCCTTGGGCAGGCCGGTGCTGCCGGAGGTCATCAGCATGAGAATGAGGTCGTCGGGCCGGGCCTCGTACCAGTCGCCGTCCTCGGGCGCGTCCCGGAGCGCGTCGGCGGTGGTCAGGCGCAGGCCGGGCCAGTTCTGCCGGTCGGCGAGGCGGCGCAGGCCCGCCTCGGGCCCGGCCGAGCAGACGATCGGGGGCCGGCCGAGCATCCGCCAGATGCCCTCCAGCTTGGTGAGGGCGGCCGAGGGGGTGTCGTAGGACGGGGGGACGGTGAGCGGGACGGCGACGAAGCCGCCGAGGACGCAGCCCCACAGCACGGCGAGGAAGTCCTCGCTGTCCTCGCACTGGAGGATCACCTGGTCGCCGGGGCGCAGTCCGGCCCGGCGCAGTCCGGCGAGGACGCGGGAGGCCTCGGGGATCAGGGAGGCGTAGGCGCGCCGGGTCTCGCTGCCGTCGGCACGCACGTGCACGATGTCGCCGGTGGCGCGCTCGGCGGCGCGCACGAGTGCCTCGCTCCAGCGGGAGACGCTGGGTTCGGGCAGCTCCCGGCCCTCGCTGAGCGCGGGGCGGCGTCCGGCCGCCGGGCGGTCGGTCCTCGCGGGGGCCGGGAGCGCGGGGCGGCGGGCCGGGCCTGCGTGTCGGCGGGCCGGCTCCTCGGGTGCGCTCTCCACCGCGACCTCGGCGGCGGTGACGCCCGCGGTGTCGGCCAGGGCGCGCCGCCATTCCTCGGCGGCGGTGCGGTCGACCGCGGGCAGCGCGGTGAGGGCCGCCGTGTCGAGGGTGCCGTCGGCCGCGCGGGGAAGGATGCCGACGGCGGTGGTACGGACCGTGCCGGCGGCGGTTCCGGCGCGCTCCAGAAGCCGTCGCACTCCGTCGGCGGCCTCGGCGCGGCCCGGCACCACGAAGAGCCGGGGGGCGCCCGTGTCGGCCCCGGGCAGGGCGACGGCGTCGCGGACGCCGGGCGTGGCGAGGGCGGCCTCGGTCAGGGCGGCGGTGTCGGGTGCGGGGACGCCCGGCGGTGTGCGCGGCGCGGGCGCCGGGAGCTTGCCGAGCCGGGTGTCCGGTTCGGCGGCGACGGTGGTCAGCAGTCGGCCCAGGGCGCGGGCGAACTCCTCGGCGGTGGCCGGGTCGTAGAGGTCGGTGGCGTACTCGATGTGCAGGTCCAGGCCGTCGGCGGCACCGGCGGCGGTGTGCCGTTCGAGGACGTCCACGAACAGGTCGAACTTGGCGGTGCCGGTGGCGGTGGGCCGCAGCGGCACGGCGTCGCCGTCGAGGCGGAGCAGCGCGGGCTCTTGGTTCTGCAGGGCGAGCATGACCTGGAACAGGGGGTGCCGGCCGGGCCGGCGCGGCGGGTTGAGTTCGTCCACCAGTCGGTCGAAGGGCAGTTCCTGGTGGTCGAGGGCGGCCAGATCCCCCGCGCGTACCCGGGCCAGCAGTTCGCGGAAGGCGGGGTCGCCGGATGTGTCGGCGCGCAGCACCAAGGTGTTGGTGATCAGGCCGATCAGGTCGTCCAGGGCCGCTTCGGAGCGGCCGGCGACGGGCACGCCGAGCACGATGTCCTCGCCGGCGCCGCAGCGGCTGAGCAGGGCGCCGACGGCCGCGTGCAGCACCATGAAGAGGCTGGCGCCCTCGCGTTCGGCGAGGCCGGCCAGCTCCCGGTGCGGTCCGGCCGGAAGGTGCACGGTGACGTGGGCGCCGCCGCGCGGGGCGGGCGGCCGGGGCCGGTCACCGGGCAGGGTGCACTCCTCGGGCAGTCCGGCCAGCGCCCGGCGCCAGTACGAGGTCAGCCGTTCGGCGGCGCCTACGCCGTCCGCGGGGGCGAGCAGGGCGCGCTGCCAGAGCGCGTAGTCGGCGTACTGTGCCGGGAGGGCGTCCCAGTCCGGGGCGGTGCCCGCGCGCCGGGCGGCGTAGGCCGTGCCGAGGTCGTCGGCGAGCGGGCGCAGGGACCAGCCGTCGGCGGCACCGTGGTGCAGGACGAGCAGCAG
Source organism: Streptomyces sp. NPDC096048 (assembly GCF_044763415.1). Lineage (NCBI taxonomy): Bacteria > Bacillati > Actinomycetota > Actinomycetes > Kitasatosporales > Streptomycetaceae > Streptomyces > Streptomyces sp. NPDC096048. The sequence continues at coordinate 39,255 of NZ_JBIWGG010000017.1, read as the reverse complement.
GGTCCGCTTGTTCCCGGTGCCGAACAGCCAGGCTCGCAGGGGACTTTCGGCCGTCAGGTCGAAGCGGTGCCGGGAGGCGGCCCTCACGTGGGCGGCGATCTCCTCGGCGGGGCAGTCGACGGCGCGCAGCCGTGGCCGCAGCGCCCCGGGCGGCAGGATCCGCTGGTACGGGGTGCCGTCGTGGTCGGCGACGACCGTGCGCAGGATCTCGTGCCGGTCGGCGAGGTCGCACAGGGCGGCGCGCAGCGCCTCGGTGTCGGTGCCGGGGCCGAGCGGCACGGCGAGCGGGATGTTGTAGGTGGCCGCGGCGTCGTCGAGCCGGTTCAGGAACCACATGCGTTCCTGGGCGTACGACAGCGGGACGCGCTCGGGGCGGGGCCGCGCGCCGAGCGCGGGGCCGGCGGGCGCGGTGTCGGGGCCGCCGCCCAGGAGCCGGGCGAGGGCGGCGGGCGTCGGCGTCTCGAACAGGGCGGTGATGGGCACGTCGGTGCCGGAGGCGTGGCGCAACCGGACCAGCAGCCGGGTGGCGAGCAGCGAGTCGCCGCCCAGGTCGAAGAAGCCGGTGTCGATACCCACGCTGTCCCGGGGCAGCTTGAGCACGTCCTCGAACAGGGTGCATACCAGGGCCTGTCCGGAAGTGGCGGGGCGGGCGCCCGCCGCCGTTGCGGTGAAGTCGGGGGCGGGCAGCGCGTCGGTGTCCAGCTTGCCGTTGGCGGTCAGTGGCAGTGCCGGTACGGTCACACAGGCGGCGGGGACCATGTGCTCGGCCAGGTGCGCGGCGGCATGGGCGCGCAACTCGGCGCTGGTGGGCGGCTGTTCACCGATGGTGACGGTGTAGGCGACGAGCTGCCGGGCGCCGTTGCCCGTCTCGCGGACGACGACGGCCGCGCGGGCGACGCCGGGGTGCCGGGCGAGGACGGCCTCGATCTCGCCGGGTTCGACGCGGAACCCGCGCAGCTGAACCTGCCGGTCGGCGCGGCCGAGGTGTTCGAGGGTGCCGTCGGCGCGGCGCCTGGCCAGGTCACCGGAGCGGTACATGCGTCCGCCGGCCGGTCCGTAGGGGTCGTCCAAAAAGCGCTCGGCGGTCAGTTCGGGCCGGTTCAGGTACCCGGGAGCCACTCCCGCGCCGGCGACGTAGATCTCGCCGACGGCGCCCGGCGGGACGGGTCGGCCCCCGGCGTCCAGGAGGTGGACGCGCAGGTCGGCGAGCGGCGTGCCGACGACGCTGCCGCGGCGCGGGTCGGTCAGGTCGGCCGGGGTGAGGCGGTGGTGGGTGACGTGCACGGTGGTCTCGGTGATGCCGTACATGTTCACCAGGGCCGGGTGGTCGAGGCCGTGGCGCCGGGTCCACGGGAGCAGCCGCTCAGGGTGCAGCGGTTCACCGCCGAGGACGACGTACCGCAGCGCTCCGGCGGTGGGCTCCTCGTCGGCGTCCACGAGCTGTTCGAAGGCGGACGGCGTCTGGCTGAGGACCGTGACGCCCTCGTCGTGCAGCAGGCGCAGGAAGTGACGCGGGGAGCGGCTGACCTCGTACGGCACGACGACGAGGCGGCCGCCGTGCAGCAGGGCGCCCCACATCTCCCAGACGGAGAAGTCGAAGGCGTAGGAGTGGAAGAGGGTCCACACGTCTTCGGCGCGGAAGTCGAAGTGCTCGGAGGCGGCGGCGAACAGCCGGACCACATTGCCGTGCGGGACGGGCACGCCCTTGGGGCGGCCGGTGGAGCCGGAGGTGTGGATGACGTACGCGATGTCGTTCGGGCCGGTCGGCCCGCCGCGCTCGGCGTCGGTGAGGTCGCCCGCCGGGAGCGCCGCGAGGGCGGCGGTGACGGCAGGGTCGTCCAGGAGGACGGTGGGGGTGTCGCCGCCGAGGTCCGCGGCAAGGCCGCTCTCGGTGACCAGGAGGACCGGTGCCGCGTCCGCCGCCACCAGGCGCAGCCGCTCGGCCGGGTGCCCGGGGTCCAGCGGGAGGTAGGCGGCGCCGGTCTTGAGGACGGCCAGCAGTGCGGGCAACAGCCGGGGGCCGCGGGGCAGGGCGAGGGCGACGACCCGGCCGGGGCCCGCGCCGCGTTCGACGAGCAGCCGGGCCAGCCGGTTCGCCTCTTCGTTGAGCCGGCCGTAGCCGAGGTGGGTGCCCTCGTGGGTCACGGCGACCTGGTCGGGCCGGGCCCGCGCCTGCCGTTCGAACAGTGCGGTGAGGGTGGTGTCGGCCGGGAGTTCGCGCACCGGCAGGTCGCGCGGGTGTTCGCCGGGCAGCAGCAGGTCGAGGCCGGCTAGCGCGGTGGTGGGGGCGGCCTGTGCCAGTCGCCGCAGCAGAGCGAGGAACCGGTCGCGGTGGAGGGCGAGTTCGTCCTCTTCGTACAGGGCGGGGTTGGCGTCGAGGCTGAACCACAGGGTGCCGGGGCGGGTGCCGGGCCGGACGTTGATCTGGAGGTCGTCGACAGCGCCACCGGACAGGTGGTGCCAGGTGGCCGCGGCTCCGCCGAAGTCCAGCTCCTCGGTGAAGGGCACGATGTTCAGCACGGGTCCGTACAGGCGGCGCCCGGTGCCGAGCAGGCCGAGGTCCCGGCGGACGGACTCGCCCCGGTACTGCTGGTGGCGGCGGAGTGCGGTCAGTTCGGCGGCGACCGTGCGGGCGAACTCGGCCAGTTCCGTGCCGGGCCGGGCAGTGACGCGCAGCGGCAGTACGTCGGAGGCGGTGCCCGGGGTGCGCAGTGCCGCGCTGCCGAGCCGGCTCATGGTGGCCATGCCGAGTACCAGGTCCTCGGCGCCGGTCATCCGGTGCAGGTAGGCGGCGACGGCGATGGCGATCAGGTCGGCGCGGGTGACGTCCAGCCTGGTGGCCGCGGCCGACAGCGCCTCGGCGTCCGGGGCGTCCAGTTCGGCGGCGCGGCGCAGGAAGGGGGCGCGCGGCGGGGCCGTCCGGCGGGTGAGGCGGGCCGGTTCCGGCAGGCCGGCCAGGCGCCGGGCCCAGTGGTCGCGGTCGCGGGCGTGGCGTTCGGACGCGAGGTAGGCCGCCTCCTCGACGCGGAGCCGGTCGGCCGGTTCGAAACCGCAGGGGGCGGGGTCGCGTTCCTGGAGCAGCGCGTTGTAGACCTCGGCGAGGCGGCGCCCGAGGAGCTTGTAGCTGTAGCCGTCGAGCAGGATGTGGTGGGCTCGCAGCAGCCAGATGTGGCGGTCGGCGGCGAGGGTGAGGAGGGTGTGCGCGAACAGCGGGTCCTTGTCGGTGTCCACGGGGGTCGCCAGGTCGGCGTGGATCAGTTCCCAGGCAGCGGCCACCGGGTCGGGGGCGTCGCTCACGTCGGTCCGGTGCAGCGGCCAGTCGCGCGCGTCCGCCGCGGGGGCGCAGCGGGGGCCGTCGTCGGTGTCCTGGAAGCGCAGTGCGAAGGTGCCGGCCTCGTCCACCGTGCGGCGCAGCGCCGCCTCGAACAGCTCGGTGTCCAGGGTGCCGTGGATCTCCACCGCCTCCGCCGTGTTGTACGCGGCGCTGTCGGGGGCGAGCCGCTGCGCGTACCAGAGGCCTGCCTGGGCACCGGACAGCGGTCGGAGTTCGTCCTCGGGGAGAGTCTCCTTGCGGAGTGACATAGCACAACCCTCACGTGACAAGCCGTATCGGCCCGGCCGGCGGATGGCCGACCGGCCGGTCTGACAGGAAAGCGCCCTCGGCCCACGGGGCCGGCGGCACGGGCACCGCATCGAGGGTGCGGGCCGTGGCGGGTCCGCCGCCGGTTCACGAGGTCCACACGTTGGGACAGCCGGTCGAGGCAGGTCAAGCCCGGTCCGGTCGCGGAGGTGTAAACCAGGTGTTTCCCTCGACAACGCGCTCGCCGGGACCGCTGTCCCGGCGTCGACAACTAGAAGAATCACGCGACTTTCTCCGGACCCCGCGCCGCGAGTGGATTCCTGCGGCTTCAACCGTGCAACCTCGTTCGGACGTTGTGCCTGGCCCGTGCGAGTGACGAGTCGTCGTCGGCACCGGCTTCCAGCAGAGAGCGGACGAAAGAGGTCTTGGGTGATGCGTCGTGCGTTGTGCCCGGTGGAGACGCTGTACGTCGGGCAACGGAGCCGGGCGGTGCTCTCCTGCGCCCTGAGCGGCCGACTCGATCTCGGTGCCCTGTCGGCCGCGTTCGACGCGGTCACCGGCGAGCACCCGTCGCTGCGGAGCCGGATCGTGCCGGACGGCGAGGGGTTCGCGCTGGAGCTGCTGGACGAGGCGGAGCGGCCTCGGCTGGCCACCCGGACCGGGAACACCGAGAAGGCGTACGCGGCGGAGCTGAACACGCCGCTGTCCGTGGGCGGGCCGATGAGCCGGGCGGTGCTGGTGAGCGCCCCGGAAGGGGAGGATCACCTGTTCGTGCTCTCCGTGGACCACACCGTCGTCGACGGCCACAGCGGCATCGCCCTGCTCAACGAGGTCTGGGACCGCTACCGGGTACTCGTCGAGGACGGGACGCGGCCCGACACCGCGGACCGCGACGCCCTCCGGTGGCCGCGACCGGTCAGCGAGTTGCTGCACCCGGCAGACCCGGAGCGGACCACCGCGCACCTGGAGCGGCGCATCGACGAGGTGCGCCGGAACCCGGTGGAGCTGGTGCCCTACGACGTCGCCGACCCGTCCGGCGTCGAGGGACGCATCGAAGTGTGCAGGCTGACGCTGGACGCGGAGCGGACCGGCCGGCTGCGCCGCACCGCCCGCGCGGCCGGCGTCTCGGTGCACGCCCTGGTGGCCGCGGCCCTGCTGACGACGGCCCGCGGCCACCTGCCCGACGGACCGCGCACCCTGGGCTGCCTCTCACCCGTCGACCTGCGCTCGCGGCTGTCGCCGCCGGTCCCCGCGCTGATGATGGTGCCCGCCGTCACCACTCACCTCCAGTTCCTGGCACTGCCCACCGACCCGGACCCCATGGACGTGGCCCGTACGGTCCACGAGCGGCTCGCCGATTTCGTCGCGGGTGACGGTCCGGCCGAGGAACTGCGGATCACGCCGGAGGTGCCGCGCCGTCCCACGCTGCAACTGGCGACGGTGATCGCCACGAACATGGGCGTCGTGCCCGGCCCGCGGCTGCCGGAGGGTCTGGAGGCCACCGACATCCGGCTGGTACCTGCCCGGGAACAGTACTTCCCGGCGGCCGGGCGCAGCCCCGTGATGGCCTGCGTCGTCTCCTTCGAGGGGCGGCTGGCCATCGAGTTCCCGCACTTCACCGCCTGCTACAGCCCGGAGTTCATGGGGGCCCTGCGCGACGGGGTCGGCGCGGTACTCGCCGCCTTCGCCGACGCGGCCCCGGCCCCGGCCCCGACGAGCTGAGGCGGCCCACCGCATCGCACCTGCCATCACGAGGAGCCCCGCGCCGACATGAGCGGTGTCATCGACATACCCACACCACTGGCGCTGCTGCCGCGCGCACAGGCGGGCGACGAGCAGGCCATGAACCAACTGCTGAGCGGTATCAGCCCGTACGTCGCCCGGCTGTGCCGGTCCATCGCGCACGACGACTGTGCCGACGCCACGCAGGAGGCCCTGCTCGCCGTCTACCGCGGTCTGCGGACTCTGCGCGAACCGGCCGCGTTCTACGGCTGGGTCCGTGCGGTGACGGTCCGCGAGGCCGTGCGCACCGTGCAGCGGACCGGCCGGGAGGGGCCGTACCAGCGGGTCGACTCATGGCAGGAGACCAACCCTCTGGACGTCGTCCACATCAGCGACGTGCTCGACCGGCTCTCCACGTCCCACCGGCAGGTCCTCACCCTGCGCACCTACGGCCTCAACGAGGTGGAGATGGCCCGGGTGCTGTCGCTGCCGGTGGGCACCGTACGCTCCCGGCTGCACCGCGCCCGCGCGCGGTTCCGGGAGGCGTGGCAGCCTTCAGCCGCCTGAGGTGGCGCACCTGCGGATCGCGGGGGACCGGCGGGTGTCCGGTCGGTGATCGCCTGAGAGCCCGAGGAGCGGGATGCTCCCCTCGGTCCGGTCCTCGGCATCGGCCGCGGCGTGGGCGGAGCCGGTCGGCGACGGCCGCACCGAGGAGGCCTCGGCCCGTACCAGGAAGAGGCGACGGCCACCGACCGCTCCTGCCGGCCGGCGCGGAGGGACGCGTACCGCCCGGTCCGGCGATGACATACCGGCTGCTCCAGCGGCACGCGACGTTCCTTGCTCCCATGACGCCCCTCGAACACCCGCTGGGACTCGTCGACCACGTCCTGGCTCACGGCGAGGAGGCCGTGGCGGGTCTGAGGCGCAGACGCGTCCGCACCGTCCGGTCAGAGCGTGCGGGTGGGCAGCGTCCGGTAGGTCTCCGCGAGCCGGGTCATCGCGGGATGTGAGGCGGGGTACTCCCTGTGGTCGATCCGGGTGATGGGACGTAGAACGGTGGCCGCGTTGGTGGCGAACGCCGCCTCGCACTCGTCCAGGTCGCGGAGGCTGATCAGCTCCGTGGGGTCTCCCCCGGCGCGGCGCAGGAGCTGCCGGGTCGTGCCGGACAGGACGTCGCCCCCCGGCCAGACGATCCGGCCCTCGCGCACCAGGCCGATGTTCCAGGTGCCGCCCTCCAGCACTTCACCGTCGGAGCCTGTGAACAGCACGTCGTCATACCCCTCCCGCCGGGCCCGGCGGCGGAGCCGGAGAGCGGGCCCCAGGGCGACCGACTTCACCTCGGGCAGGTCACGGCGGTGGACCGCGGTCCGCACCCGCAGGGGTCCGGGGTCCGCCTCCGGAGCCGGCCGTGCCGTGACCAGGATGCGTGGATGGGCGTCCGCGTCGATGGTGGCGAGATTCAGTGCCGGATCGAACACGGTGATGCGGACGATGCGGCGGCCGCTCGCCGGCGCGGCGCGACGGGCCAGGGCACGCGCGCGGTCCGGGTCGAGTGCGGTGTCGAAGAGGAGCCGGCAGTCACGGACGAGGCGCGCCAGGTGGAGTTCGAGGCCGCGTACTCGTCCCTCCTCCGCCAAGAGGGTGGTGAAGTGTCCATAGTTGGTCAGAGCCAGTGCCGCCAGGGCGTCTTCGCCCGCGGGCCGGCCGTCGAGTTCGATCACGACGTCACCCTGTCACGTCTGCCGTGGCCGGCACGACGGTCGGCGGTCCGTCGCAGGTGGCTCGTGAGGTGGCGGGCGGATGGCGGACGGGGGTGTGCGGGACGCGGGGCGGCGGTGTCACCGCCGCCCCGCGTCCCGGGTGGAGTACGGCTCACTTGATGTATTCCTCGACCACCTTGGGCGGCCAGGTGCCGACCTTGAGGACGCCCATGGAGTAGGCGCGGGAGACGAGGGCGGCCCGGTTGGGGACCTTGAGCGCCCGGAGCAGTCCGCTGACGTGGTACTCCACTCCCTGGCGGCTGAGGAAGAGGCGGGCGGCGAGGGGAATGGTGGAGACTCCGGCCGCGATGCCCTCCAGGATGCGGGCGTCGATCTCGCTGAAGAGCTTCTTGCGCGGTGCCATCTCCTCGGCGGCCTCCATCCGTTCGCCCGCGCCGGACATCACCACGAGGATCGCGGCCACGTCGGGGGTGTGGCCGCCTTGGACGGCCAGAGCGCGCAGCGGGAGCGAGGAGGCGGTGCTCTCCTGGTCGACGGCTATGACATCGGTGAGGAAGCGCTGCCGCTTGCCCTCCAGCATGCGCGAGAACTGCTGCATCAGCGGTGGCCGGACGCTCGGGTGGATCAGATCGCAGAAATGCCGGCCGCAGAGGCTGGCGGACGGACCGCCGAAGCGCTGGTCGAATTCCTGATTGACCTGCTGGATGGTGAGGGCGGGATCCAGGCAGGCGATGTAGGCGTCCGTCCGGTCGAAGCCGTCGGTGCGGTCTGCCGGGTCGGGTGTGCCGGCCGGTCCGACCACGGGGGCGCGGTCCATGAGCGTGGCGTGGGGGGTAGGCGCCAAGGAACTCAAAACCCTTCTTCTATCGGTGCTTTAGGAGGAGGGAGGGCCAGGTTTTCGCCTGACCTTGCAAAAAGGATGCGACAGAAAGGAAGACGTTGGGATATTACGAACGCCGACGATGACGGGTCAACGCGAAACAGGTCTGACCTGCTAATACTGCGGTAACTTCTTCGGTGGGTACGGTTCCGCACCGAAGGGGTTCGGTCGGGAGGGTTCGGTGTCGGGCACCGAACCCTGCGGTGCCGCCGCGGCGGGCGGAAACCGGCCCGGATCGAGCCAAATGAGACAGCTTCCTCGGGCCGGCGCGGTGCATCATCGCTCCAGGCCACAGCACGGTTACGTGGAGTGCTCCCGGAGCCTGTCCCTGGCTCCGGGAAGAGGGGCGGACAGAAAGCGATTACCGGGCAGAGGCCGCTCGGCCGAGGGGAAACGGAAATGCCAGGACCCCGTCCCGGGCATTCGGGACGGGGTCCTGGCAAATTCATCGCCCAGTCACCTGTGGAAACTCCCGCTTTCCGTACGGGAAATGAGGGCGGTGAGTTCCCGGCGTCCGGGGATGCCCAGTTTCCGGTAGGCGTGGGTGAGGTGCTTTTCGATGGCACGGCAGCTGACGCCCAGCTCGCCCGCGATTTCCTGGTTGGTCAGGCCGCGGCACGCGAGTCCCGCCACCCGGCGCTCGGTCGGGGTGAGGACACTCTCCGGCGACACCGTGTACATGGGCGTCCTCATGGTGCCGCGGAGGGCCCGCTCGGCGAGCGCGGGGACGCCGCATCCGGTTGCCAGGGTGGCGGCCTCCCGGGCCAGGGCCTCCGGTTCGGGGCCCGCGCCCAGGCGTTCGGCGAGTGAGAGCAGCGCCCGGGCCAGCTCCAGCTGGTTGGCGGAGCCGCGCAGGACGGTGACCGCCTCACGCAGCCGGGCGATGCCCCGCCCGCCTTCCTCCAGTCGGCCGAGGAGCCGCAGGGCGCGGCCGACGCCGACCGGCGCGCCCCACTGTTCGGCACGGGCGTACTCCTCCTCGGCCAGGACCCGCGCTGCGCGGGTGTCACCCATGCGACTGTGAACGCTGATGGTCCACGGACGCCAGGGGAAGAGCACGGGGTTGTGCCAGCCCGCCGCCTCCATCTGACGGCCGCAGGACCGCAATGAGTCGAGGGCGCCGGTGTGATCGCCCGCGGTGATCTCCGCGGTGGCCTCGAGCAGGCGCAGCAGGCCGGTGAGGGGAAGGCCCTGGAGCCGGGTCCGGTCGGCCCGGCGCAGGACGCGCTCGGCGAGGGAGGGGTCGCGGGACTCCAGGGCGACGATGGCGTGGGTCATGGTCGCCACCGTGCCCAGGTAGTCGTGGTCGGTCTCGGTCATGCCCAGCGCCGTCTCGGACCATTCGCGGGCCTGGGCGAGCCGGCCGCGACCGAGGTGGACGAGGGCCTGCTCGATGTGCGCGAGCGCGTCGGCGGGGGTGGCGCGCCGCTGGTGGGCGCGGTGCTCGACGGCGAGCCAGGAATCCACGGCCTCCACCGAGTCGGCGGCGATCATCGTGATGATCACCAAGGGAAGGGTGGAGTGGACGCGGGCCGAGGTGGCGGGTTCGCGGTCGAGGATGCGTTTCGCCAGGCGGACCACCTGGGCGGCGGGCAGCTTGCAGCCGAGGGTGACGGCGCCGAGCAGGGCGATCGTCAGCTCACGCTCGGCGCCGCTGTCCACGGGTGGTTCGGGTCCCAGTTCCCTCAGCCGCTCGGCGGCCGCGGTCAGCTCGAAGGGGTCCTCGTGGCCGCAGTGCCGCAGCCGGGCCTCCAGGCGCAGCGCGAGGTCGCGGTCGAGGCCGGTGAGCCGGGCCGCCGGGCCGAGTCCCTCGGCCGCCTGGCGCAGGAGGTCGACGACGGTGAGCGGGGTGGGGCCGAGCGGGGTGGGTGAGATCCGCAGCGCGGCCACGGCGCGGTCCCGCGGTTCGGTCAGCAGGGTCATGGCCTGGGCGATGTGGCGTTCGCAGGCAAGGGGGTCGAAGTCCCTCTCCGCGGTGCCGAGTTCGACCAGGAGACGGGCGCGCGTGATGCCGTCGGCGGGGCTGTCCAGCAGGGCTCGCCGCAGGTAGCGGGCGGCCGCGTCGGGGGCGCCCCGGCGCAGGGCGGTGTCGGCGGCGGCCCTCAGGACGTCGACGGCCCAGGGCTGGTGCCGGGTGACGACGGCCATGAGCTGGGCGGCGACCTGTTCGGCGGGGCTGCCGGAGACGTAGAGGAGAGCGGCGGCCTCGTCGTGCAGCCGCTCGCGCTGGTCCATGGTCAGGGTGGACTCGACGGCGTCGCCGACGGCGCGGTGGGTGAAGCGCGGTTCGTGCGCGGAGGTGAGCATGCCCAGGGCGCTCAGGGCGCGCAGGGCGCCGGAGTAGCCGGCGCTGTCCAGTTTGGCCAGGCGGGTAAGGGTGGCGACGTCACCCTGTTCGCCGAGGGTGGCGATGGCGGCCGCGAGATCGCGTACGGGTGCCGGCTGGGTACGCAGGCTGCTGGCGATGTGCTCCCGGAGCTGGGACGGGCTCAACCCACGGGTGACATCGGCGTGTTCGGCCTGCGGGCGGCGGCCGAGCAGCTCGGTGCCCGCCAGGGTCGACATCAGGAACAGGGGGTTCCCCGCGGAGGCTTCGTGGCAGGCTTGGACGAATTCCTCGTCGCCCGGTTCGCCGAAGCGGTCCCGCACCAGGGTACGGGCGGCCTCCAGGCTCAGGGAGGCGGGCCGCAGGGTCTGGGTGGCGGCCTCCCGCAGCTCGCGGATCAGGGAGTGGTTGGTGCGGGGGTCGCCGTCACGCATGGCGCAGACCACCACGGCCCGCAGCCCGTGCAACCGTTTGGCCAGGAAGGCGAGCCAGCGCAGCGAGGGCACGTCGGACCAATGGAGGTCGTCGACGAGGACGAGGAGCCTGCTGTCGACGCTGACGTTGGCCAGCAGCGAGAACAGTCCGTGCAGGACGGCTTCGGTGGCGGCGATCGCCTGGTCGGCTCCGGGCGAGGCGGCGTCGTCGGCCAGGACGTGCCGGGCGAAGGAGGCGTGAGCGTCCATCCAGCGGGCGCGTACGTCCTGAGGTGAGTCGCTCAGCAGGGGCTCGAAGAGCTGCCGTACGACGCCGAAGGCGAAGTCCTGCTCCATGGGCGCGGCGTTGGCGCGCAGCACCCGGACGTCTTCGTGACCGGCACCGACCACGGACAGGCGCTGGAGCAGCGCCGAGCGGCCGATGCCGAGGGGCCCGGTGACCACCACGAGGGAGGACCGTCCTTCGGCGGCGGCGCCCAGTGCGGCGTCGACGAGGGTGATCTCGGTGTTGCGTTCCAGCAGCATGGGTCAGCCGCCCTCCGGTCCGTGGCTCAGTGCGCGCAGTTCGTCACGTCCTCGGATGCGGAGCTTGCGGTAGACGCCGCTGAGGCGCAGTTCCACCGCGCGGGTGGTCACCGACAGGGCGGCGGCGATCTCCCGGTTGCCCAGACCTCGGGCGGCGAGGACGGCGGTCTCGTGTTCGGCGGGGCTCAGGGCGGGCCAGCCGGCCTTCGGGCGCTGCCGGACGCGCGGCGCCGCGCCGTGTAAAGCGGGTGTCCCCCGGCCCGGGGGCACGGCGGTCGGCGCGGGCGCCCCCTGGGGGAGGCCGGCGAGCCGGCCGGGAGCGATGTCACCGGCCGTGGGGGCGGCCCGGGAGGTGAGAGCCAGGGTGGTTCTTCGCTCGGCCTCCGCGCTCTCCGCCGAGGCCAGTTCGAGCACGGCACGGGTGTAGGCGGTACGCGCCGGTGATTCGCTGAGGGTGGCCACGGCGGCGCGGAAGTGTTCGGCACGGTTCTCCCCGATCACCACCGCCAGGCCGAGTTCCGCGCGGCCCAGGGCGCTGCGGGTGCCCCAGCGGGCGGCGAGCCGCAGTTCCTCGCGGGACAGCCGCAGGGCCTCCTCGTCGTCACCGAGGGCGTGGGCGGCCTCGGCCGCGAGGGAGCGCCACGGCAGCACCGCCGGGTTGACGCAGCCGTAGTGCAGCATCCACCTTCCGCAGGCGCGGAAGAAGGCGCGCGCCCGGTGCGGGTCGTCCTCGGAACGGGCCAGCACGCCACGGGCGAAGAGCAGATAGGCGCTGGTGGCGCACTCCTCGGCGAGGGACGGGACGGGTCGGGCGGCGACCTCGCGGGCCCGGTCGGCACGGCCGTTCAGGAGGTCCGCGACCAGATTGAGCGAGGCCCAGTAGGGCACGAACAGCGGGTGGAGCCGGGCGAGCGGCAGCTCCGCCTCGGCGGCGGCCAGGTCTCGGGCGGCCGCGTCCGGACGGCCGTGCCGGATGTGCAGGTCGGCGCGGACGGCCAGGACGTGGGCGATGGCTATGGCGGCGCGTTGCCGGTGCGCCTCGTTGAGGAGGGTGGCGAGATGGGCCTCGGCCTCGTCGCCGTCGTCGGTGAGGAAGAGGGCCCGGCACGCGAACAGGCGGGGCGTCACGAGCGGAGGACGGCCGCTGGGATCGGGTGCGAAGGCCGCTCTGGCCAGTTGGCGGGATGCTTCGAGATGGACGCCGGCCACGGCGTGTTCCCAGGCCCGCACCCCGGCGACGGCAGGGCTGGAAGAGTGCTCGGGCAAGGGGGGCGCGGGATGGACGTCCAGGCAGGACTCGTCGTGGCGCAGGAACCGGGCGACCCGCAGGAGGGCGATCAGCTCATCCCGCTCGCCGGTGATGGCATCGTTGTCAGCGTCGATGGGATCGAGTCGCTGACCGGAGCGGGGCACGGCGCCGGCGGGAGCGCGCGCCGCGGCGGCCGTGCGGAGCGTGCCGGGGGCGGCGGGCCGGGCGAGGCGCACGGCGCGGGTGTCGCCGCCGAGGAGGCACAGGTCGACGGCCTGGGAGCGCAGACCCTCGCGGGTGTCCGCGGAGCGGACGAGGCCGTGCAGGCGACGCTCGGCGGCCGCGGGGGCGGTGACCATCTGCACCGAGGCCAGCTGCAGTTCCACGCGGGCCCGCTCCCCGGCCGGGAGGGGCTCGTCCAGGGCCCGGGCGAGGTAGGCGGTGGCCCGGTCTCGCCGGCCGCTGCGCAGCGCGGCGGTGAAGCCCCGGCGCAGGGTGTCCACGGCCCAGGGCTCTCCCACGGGGCGGGCCTGCAACAGCAGTTCGGCGATGCCCTGGTCGGCCACGGCGACCCGCTGGGCGAGCCGGGCGGCGCGCGCGTAGAGGTCGGCGCGGGCGTCGGCGGGCATCTCCTCCAGGATCCGGGCACGCACCACGCCGTCGTGCTCGCCCAGTGATCCGCCGCGGCCGGTGAGCAGACCGCTGGCCCTGAGGGTGGCGCGCAGCCGGGTCTCGGGCACGGGGTGCGGGCCGACGAGCGTGCAGACCAGCGGGAAGTCGAGCAGGTCCCCGCAGACGGCGAGCGCGCGCAGGACGTCGACGGCGACCGGGTCGCGCAGTTCACTCAGGGCCCGGGCGGCGTGGTCGCCGACCACTTCGGCGGTCAGGGCGCGCAGGTGTTCGACGTGCTCGGCGCGAGGTGCGCGGCCGGTGCGGGCGAAACGGCGCAGGACCTCGTGGACGATGGCCGGGACGCCTCGGGTCGTTTCGGCCAGGGACTCGGTGAAGGCGGGGTCGCCGAAGCCGCAGACGGCGCGCACGGCGGCGGCCACGCCGCCGGCCGTGAGGGGCGGCAGCGCGAGTTCGATGGTGCTGGCGAGGCCGGTCAGCGGTGTGCCCACACTCCACTCGGGCCGGTCGATGGCGGTGCCGGTGGTGCTGGTGAGCAGGGCGACGGGAGCCCTGGGCAGGCGGCGGACCAAGGCCTCCAGCCAGCGCAGGGACGCCGGGTCGAGCCACTGGACGTCGTGCACCACGAGAAGGGCGGGCCGGTCACGGCAGGCGGTGAGCAGGTGGTTGAGGCCGGGCAGACCCCCGGGGCGTTGCGAGGTCACGAAGAGGCGGGAGGCCAAGTCGCGGTCGTGGGAGGCGAGGAGCTGGGCGACCACCCCGTAGCGCAGTTCGTGCTCGGCGGGAGTGGCACGGGCGCTGAGTACGTGCACCCGCCTTTTCCTCGCCTGATCGGCGGCCCAGCGCAACAACTCGTTCTGCCCCAGTCCGGGCTCTCCCGTCACGGTGACCAGGGCGGGACGGCCGGAGCGGAGTTCACCGATCACGGCAGAGAGAACCGCTTGCTCACGGTCGCGTTCGAGCAGTGGCAGGTCAGGGGGCGCCATGTCGTGATCTTATATTTCCGTCGGACCGGTGGTTCGTCCGTCGACCGTTTTGTTCATCCGTTGCCTGACTGTTCATCTGTCGTCTCCGGCCGCCGGGAGGAGGCCTCGTCCGCTCGCAGGACGGCGCGCAGGTCGACACGCCGGCGCACTCCCAACTTGCGGTAGACGCTGGTCAGGTGGAGTTCGACGGTACGTACGGTGACGAAGAGGGACTGGGCAACCTCCCTGTTGCCGGCTCCTGCGGCGACCAGACCGGCCACCGTGCGCTCCGTGTCCGTCAGCATGTCCAGCGGGGACGATGTGATCTCCCGCATCCGCCCGCCGGCCGCCATCAGACCCTCCCTCGCCTGCCGGGCGAGGGCCACGCAGCCGCATCGCCTGGCCAGTGCGACCGCCTCGCGCAGGTGCTGCCGCGCCTCCCGCGCATGCCCTGCCGCCAACAGTGCGCGCCCCAGCATCAGCGAGGCGCGGGCCTCGTGGCCGCGGGCCGGAGAGGACCGCAGCAGGGCCACCGCCTCCCGCAGCGGTTCCACCGCGGCGGCACCGGGCGTGCTCGCGCCGCGGGCCAGGGCGGCGTACCCGAGGGCGCGCCGGGTCCCCCACCGCTCGCTGCGCCCGGCGCCCCGCTCGGCGAACTCCCGCGCTTCCGCGGTGCGGCCGAGTCCGCCCAGGAGGCAGGCGGCCTCCAGCCACCAGGGGGCGAACACGGGGTTGGTGAGTCCCGCCTGCTCCATCGACTCACCGCACGCCGAGAACGTCTCCAGCGCGCCGTCCAGGTCGCCGCGAGCCAGTTTGAGTCGGCCCCGTGCCATCAGATACCAGTGGTACTCCCATACGAAGCGGTCGAGACCGGGGCGTTTGATCGCCGCGAGCGCCTCCTCGGCACGGACCACCTCGCCCCGTGCGACGAGGGCCGACGTGTGGGCGGTGTGCGCCATGGTGGCGGTGTCGCCCCAGCGTTCCCGGCCGAGGATCTCCAGCGCCGTCCGCGCGTCCGCCGCGCAGTCCGCGAGCGCGCCGTTCTCCAGCCGGAACAGCGCCCGGGTGGAGAGCGCCAGCGCGTACGTCCACATCGCGGCCTTCTCGCGGCTGTCACTCAGCACCGTCTCCAGCGCCTCGTCGGCGGCCCGGTCCTCCTCGGCCAGGTACAGGGCGAGCGAGGCGGGCAGCAGCGACCAGGTCCCCAGCGGTGCGTCCGGGGTGCGCAGCGCCCGGCGGGCCCGGCGGGCGCTGTCCGCGGCGCGGCCCCCGTCCGCCGCGGTGAGCACGCTCAGCATGGCGAGCTGCTGGCGCTGGGCGGGAGTGTCGCCGGGCGGCTCGGTGGTCCGGGTGGCCCGGCGCAGTGCCTGGGGGAAGGTCGACTTCTCGTCGGCGCCGACGATGAGCAGGACCGACTCCGCGAGGGTACGCAGTTCCCGTTGGGCGGGGTCCGGCGCGGGTCCCGCTTCGGCGTCGAGGGCGTCCAAGGCCTCGGTGAGGACCTGGACGCCCTGGGGGGACCGCTGCGTGCTCAGACAGGTCAGGGCGAGCTGGATCGCCGTGGTGGTGCGGACGCGCGCGTCGGTGGTCAGGGCGTGCGCCTCGTGCAGCAGGCTCAGTGAGCGCTCTGGGTCGGTCTCCGCCAGTGCCTTGGCCAGTCGGGTCAGCAGGGCGGGGTCGTCCGGTTCGGCCTCGCGCACGCGTTGCAGGTAGCGGGCGGCTGCTTCGGGGGCGCCCCGGTGTTCGGCCTGGGTGGCGGCGGCGCGCAGCACGGCCAGGGCCCAGGGGTCCTTGGCGTCCGGCACCAGCAGCAGCTGCGCGGCGCTCTCCTCGGGCGGGCGTCCGATGTCGCTGAGCAGCCGGGCGGCGCGCAGGCGCAGCTCGGCCGTCCCGGCCTCGCCGCCGGTGTCGCGGACCGCGGCGCCCACCAGGTCGTGGATGAATTCCCGGCTTCCGGCGCGGACCAGACCGGCGTGCCGCAATATGTCCACGGCCTCCTCGACGTGCAGGGCGGACAGCCCGGCCAGGGTGGCGAGATAGGCGGTGTCCTCGTCGCCGAGCACGGCCAGGGCTCGGGCTGCCCGGCCCACCCAGTCCGGCTGGTGCTCCAGCATCCGGTGCACGGAGGCGGTGACGGCCCGTCCGCCGATCTCGGCGATCCGGCGTTCTCCCGCGTCGTCGGGGCCGAGTCCGCTCGAGCGCAGATCGCTCAACAGGTGTACGACCCGCAGGGGGTTGCCGCCGGTCACGGCCGCCAGACGGCCGACGAACGCCGGCCGGGGCTGGTGAGCGGGGAAGACCAGGCCGGTCAGTTCGGCCACCTGCCGAGTGTCCAACGGGCCGAGGCGCAGCTGCGCCGGCAGGTGGTGGGCGACCAGGTCGGCGAGCGCGTCGGGGGCGGCGGGATCGGCCTCGGTGCGGTGGGCGGCCACCACGAGCAGCGGCAGGCCGTCGGCCCGGCGCAGCATGAAGTCCAGCCAGCGCAGGGAGCGTTCGTCGCACCAGTGGACGTCGTCCAGGACGAGGACGAGGGGACGGCCGTCGGCCATGAGGCCGGCAGCCAGCCAGTACAGGCCCTGCAGTACCGAGAAGGCGTCGTCGGGCGGGGCGTCGTCCTCCTGGGGCGTGGCCGTGAGGGCGGGCAGGGCGTGCCGGGCGCCACCGTCCAGCAGGGCGGAGGTGCGGGCCCTGCGGCCGGTCAGGCCGAGCGGGCCGAACAGGGCGCGCACGCCGCTGTAGCCGGTGGCGGCCGCTACGGCACGGCAGGAGCCGTGCAGGACGGTCATATCGGCGAAGGGGCCGTCGGCGGCCAGGGCGGCGCGCAGCAGGGTGGTCTTGCCCGCTCCTGCCGGGCCGTCCAGGAGCACCAGGCGCGGCTGTCCGGTCCGGGCGGCCTCGGCGTGCTCGGCCAGGGCCTCCAGGTGCTCGGCCCGCCCCACCAGTGGCAGGACGGGATGCGCGGAACCGGCCCGGTCGGTCACTTGCTCTCCCTCGCGTCGTACAAGGCGGATGGCGCGGTGGCCCACGGGGCCGCGGCGCCATGGGCCCGCCTGCCGGCGGTGACCGGACGCCTGCCCTGCTCTGTACGCGCCATGCCTACGTATATGTCACACGTAGGCCCCGGAGGGGTCTCTCGCCTCCCTTGAGCGAGAAATCTAAGGAATTCCCCCGTCGTGGCCGTGAGATCAAGTGGTGGTGCGGTCGGCGACCTCCGTGTCCGACCCGGCCGGCAGGCCGCACGTCATCGCGCCCGCGCGCCCGTGGCACGCCGACCGGCGGGCCGTGGGGGCGCACCACGGCACTCACTTCGTGAAAGGGCCCTCATGGACTCCGCCGCTCGGCCGATCCTCTTCGTCAGCCTCCCCGAGAGCGGGCTGCTCAACCCGTTGCTGGTGCTGGCCGGGGAGCTGGCCCGGCGCGGTGTGCCCGACCTGTGGTTCGCCACCGACGAGCACCGGCGGGGGGATGTGAAGGCCCTCGCCGCCGCGTCCGCGGTGTCCTTCGCCTCACTGGGCGAGACGCTTTCCGAGCTGTCCGCGGTGACCTGGAACGACGCGGTGTACCGCGAGGTCACGCAGTCCTCGCGGTACAAGGCGCACCGCGCGGTGGTGCGCCAGTCGTACAAGCCGGCGCTGCAGGCGCGCAAGTACCGTGAGCTGGAGCGCGTGGTGGACGAGGTGCGGCCGGCGCTCATGGTGGTGGACTGCGTGGCCGGCTTCGCGGTGGACCTGGCGCTGGCCCGGGGCATCCCGTACGTGCTCAACGTGCCGTTCGTCGCCAGCAACGTCCTCACCTCGCACAACCCCTTCGGCGCCTCGTACACCCCGAAGAACTTCCCCGTTCCCAACTCGGGTCTGCCGCTGGCGATGTCAGGCCGCCAGAAGCTGGCCAACGCCCTGTTCAAGTGGCGCACGCTCGGCATGTTCCTGCACCCGGAGATGGGCAGGGCGCTGCGCGAGGACGCGGCGATCCGCAAGGAACTGGGCATCGCCCCGCCCAACGCGATGACGCGGGTGGACGAGGCCGTCGCCGTGCTGTGCGCGTCCATCGCGGAGCTGGACTACCCCTTCGACGTCCCCGAGAAGGTGCGTCTGGTGGGAGCCGTGCTGCCGCCGCTGCCGGAGGCCCCGGACGACCGAGCGGTGGCGGGGTGGCTGGACGAGCAGACCTCGGTCGTCTACATGGGCTTCGGCACCATCACCCGCCTCACCCGCGAGGAGGTCGCCGCGCTGGTGGAGGTGGCCCGGCGGATGTCGGGCACGCACCAGTTCCTGTGGAAGCTGCCGGAGGAGCAGCAGCACCTGCTGCCGCCGGCCGCGTCACTGCCGCCGAACCTGCGGGTGGAGAGCTGGGTGCCCTCGCAACTGGACGTGCTGGCCCACCCGAAGGTGTCGGTGTTCTTCTCGCACGGCGGCGGCAACGCCTACCACGAGGGCGTCTACTTCGGGAAGCCGCAGGTGGTGCGTCCGCTGTGGGTGGACTGCTTCGACCAGGCGGTCCGCGGCCGCGACTTCGGCATCAGTCTGACCCTGGACAAGCCGCACACCGTGGACCCGGACGACGTGGTGGACAAGCTGACCCGGGTCACGTCCGACTCGTCCTTCCGCGAGCGGGCCGAGCGGCTGGGTGAGCTGCAGAAGGCGGCCGGCGGCCGCGGGGCCGCCGCGGACACCGTACTCGGCCTGCTCGCGGCGGCGTGAGCCGCCCGGCACACCGGCCGCATCCCGCCGAGTCCCAGCCCAGCGACAGCAACGAGGACCCCATGGCCTTCACCCACCCCGTCTCCCGGCCCTTCCTGACCGGCCGCGAACTGGAATACGTCACCGACGCCGTGTCCGGCGGCTGGATCTCCTCCCAAGGGCCGTACGTACGACGCTTCGAGGAGGCTTTCGCGGAGTGGAACGGCGTGGCGCACGGTGTCGCCTGCTCCTCCGGCACCGCCGCCCTCACCCTCGCGCTGCGGGCGCTGGGCGTCGGCCCGGGCGACGAGGTGATCGTGCCGGAGTTCACGATGATCGCCTCGGCGTGGGCCGTCACCTACACCGGCGCCACCCCCGTCTTCGTCGACTGCGCGGACGACCTGAACATCGACGTCACCCGCGTCGAGGAGAAGATCACCCCGCGCACGCGGGCGATCATGCCGGTGCACGTCTACGGGCGGCGCTGCGACATGGACGCGATCATGGACATCGCCCACCAGTACAACCTGCGCGTGGTGGAGGACTCCGCCGAGGCGCACGGGGTGCGCCCGGTGGGGGACATCGCGTGTTTCTCGCTCTTCGCCAACAAGATCATCACGGCCGGTGAGGGCGGCGTCTGCCTCACTGACGACCCTCGGCTCGCCCGGCAGCTCGAACACCTGCGGGCGATGGCCTTCACCCGCGACCACAGCTTCCTGCACAAGAAGCTGGCCTACAACCACCGCATGACCGCCATGCAGGGCGCCGTGGCACTGGCCCAGGTCGAGCGCCTGGACGACATCCTGGCCGCGCGCCGGAAGATCGAGGCCCGCTACGACGCCGCCCTCGAGGACGTCCCCGGCATCACGCTGATGCCGCCCCGCGACGTGCTGTGGATGTACGACCTGCGCGCCGAGCGCCGTGAGGAACTGCGCGCCCACCTCGACGCACGCGGCGTGGAGACCCGGCTGTTCTTCAAGCCGATGAGCCGCCAGCCCGGCTACCTGGACCCGGTGTGGCCGGCCCTGAACGCCCACCGCTTCAGCGAGGACGGCCTGTACCTGCCCACCCACACCGGGCTCACCGCCGCCGACCAGGAGTACATCGCCGGAGCCGTCCGGGAGTTCTACACCTCCGGCTGACCGGCCGGCCCGCGCGCCGCCCGCCCGACGCGGGCGCGGCACCGCGACCGCACGACGAGAGACGAGGAACGGACATGACGACCAGCACCGGCCCCACGGTGGTCGACTTCCCCTTGCGCACACCCGAGGAGCCGCTGCCGCTGTCCCAGTACGCCGGCCACCGGCGACACAGCGGCCTGGTGCGGTCCCACCTGCCCAACGGCGTACCGATCTGGCTGGTCACCCGGCACGAGGACGTGCGCGCGGTGCTCACCCACCCGAAGATCAGCGCCAACCCCGACAACGAGGGCTTCCCCAACGTCGGCGAGACGATGGGCGTGCCCAAGCAGGACCAGATCCCCGGCTGGTTCGTGGGACTGGACTCCCCCGAGCACGACCGCTTCCGCAAGGTCCTCATCCCCGAGTTCACGGTGCGCCGCGTCCGCGAGCTGCGTCCCGCCGTCGAGCGCATCGTCGACGAGCGCATCGACGCCATGCTGGCCGGCGGCACCACCGCGGACCTGGTCAACGACTTCGCGCTGCCGGTACCGTCCCTGGTGATCTCCTCCCTCCTCGGTGTGCCCCCGGCCGACCGGGACTTCTTCGAGTCCCGCACCCGCACCCTCGTCGCCATCCGCACCTCCACCGACGAGCAGCGCGCCACGGCGACCCGTCAGCTCCTGCGCTACATCAACCGCTTGATCGCCATCAAGGACAAGTGGCGCGGCGACGACCTGATCAGCCGCCTGCTGTCGACGGGGCAGCTCAGCCACGAGGAACTCTCGGGCGTCCTGCTGCTCCTGCTGATCGCCGGACACGAGACCACCGCCAACAACATCGGGCTCGGTGTGGTCACCCTGCTCTCCCACCCGCGGTGGGCCGGCGACGAGCGGGCCGTGGAGGAGCTGCTGCGGCTGCACTCGGTGGCCGACATGGTGGCGCTGCGCGTCGCGGTGGACGACGTGGAGATCGCGGGCCAGGTGATCCGCAAGGGTGAGGGCATCGTCCCGCTGCTGGCCGCCGCCAACCACGACACGGAGGTCTTCGGCTGCCCGCACGCCTTCGATCCCGAGCGGTCCGAGCGGCGGCACGTGGCCTTCGGATACGGCGTCCACCAGTGCCTGGGCCAGAACCTGGTCCGGGTCGAGATGGACGTCGCCTACCGCAGGCTGTTCGAGCGCATCCCCACCCTGGAACTGGCCGTCCCGATGGAGGAACTGGCCTTCAAGTACGACGGAATCCTGTTCGGACTGCACGAACTGCCGGTGCGCTGGTAGCCGCCGGTACCACCCCCGCCCTGCCACCCGAGGAGCCAGACGATCATGCGTGTCACCGTCGACAGCGAACGGTGCGTCGGCGCCGGCCAGTGCGTGCTCAACGCCCCCGCGGTCTTCGACCAGGACGACGACGGCGTCGTGGTCCTGCTGCACGAGGAGCCCGCCTCCCAGGACGCGGACGCGGTCCACGAGGCGGGCGACCTGTGCCCGTCGGGCTCGATCACCGTCCACGAGGACTGAACCCCCGGCCGACGGCACCACCGAGCCGGAACCACCAGAGCAAGAACATCGGAAGGACACCCACCGTGACCACCGCTGAGGACACCCGGGCCCTGTGGCTGCGGCGCTACCACCCGGCCGGCACCGACGCCGTCCGGCTGGTCTGCTTCCCGCACGCCGGCGGCTCCGCCAGCTTCTACCACCCGGTCTCGGCGCGCTTCGCACCGCGGGCCGAGGTCATCTCCTTGCAGTACCCCGGCCGTCAGGACCGGCGCAGGGAGCCCTGCGTCACGGATCTCGGCACCCTGGCCGACCTGATCACCGAGCAGCTCCTCGCCCTGGACGAGAGGCCGACGGTGTTCTTCGGGCACAGCATGGGCGCCGCCCTCGCCTTCGAGACGGCCTGGCGCCTGGAGCAGCGGGACGCCGGGCCGCACACCCTCCTCGCCTCCGGCCGCCGGGCCCCCTCCGCCACCCGCACCGAGGAGGTCCACCTGCGCGACGACGACGGGATCGTCGCCGAGATGAAGCGGCTGAACGGCACCGCCGCCGGCGTCCTCGGCGACGAGGAGATCCTGCGCATGGCTCTGCCCGCGCTGCGCGGCGACTACCACGCCATCGAGACCTACTCCTGCCCGCCCGACCGCCGGGTGCGCTGCGCCCTGACCGCCCTCACCGGCCGGGACGACCCGCTGACCACGGTCGCGGAGGCCGAGCGCTGGCAGGAGCACACCACGGGTCCGTTCCGGCTGCGGGTGTTCGACGGCGGTCACTTCTTCCTCACCCAGCACCTCTCGGCGGTCCAGGCCGAGATCGCACGCGCCCTCGACCCGGCCCCGCCCGCCACCGCTTCCTGAGCGCCCCGCCCGGGCGAGGCAGGCGCCGCCCGGGCCGGTGCTGGAGCCGTGACCGGCGTACGCCCGTCGGTGCCGTGCCCGAGTCCGCTCACCGCGGCCGTGGCCGACGCATCACCGGAGAGCCCGCACACGGCCGGACGGCGACCCCGTCCGTCGCCCTTCACGTCACTTTCCGCTCCCGCGCCCCCGGACAAGGACACCATGCGCACACTTCTCGTCGACAACTACGACTCCTTCACCTACAACCTCTTCCACTACCTGTCCCGGGTCAACGGGCGGGAGCCCGAGGTCATCCGCAACGACGATCCGGCCTGGCGGCCCGGGCTGCTCGACGCGTTCGACAACGTGGTGCTCTCCCCCGGCCCCGGCACCCCGCACCGGCCCGCCGACTTCGGCCTGTGCGCCCGGGTCGCGGAGGAAGGCCGGCTGCCCGTACTCGGCGTCTGCCTGGGCCACCAGGGCGTGGCGCTCGCCCACGGCGCACGCGTGGACCGCGCGCCCGAGCCGCGCCACGGCCGGACCTCCGCCGTACGGCACGACGGAACCGGTCTCTTCGAAGGGCTGCCGCACCCGCTGGAGGTCGTGCGCTACCACTCCTTGGCGGTGACCGATCTGCCGCCGGAGATCGAGGCCACCGCCTGGTCGTCGGACGGGGTGCTGATGGCGTTGCGCCACCGCACGCTGCCGCTGTGGGGCGTGCAGTTCCACCCGGAGTCGATCGGCACCCAGGAGGGGCACCGCCTCCTGGACAACTTCCGCCGGCTCACCGAGCGGTACCACTCCTCACGGCGCGGCGGCGCGGGCCCGGTAGGCACCGCTCCCGCGCCCGCCGCCTGCGCCACGTCCGCTCACGCCGCGCGGTCCGCCCCGCACGCGCCCGGCTCCGTCCGGCGGCTGCGGGTGCTCGCCGAGCGGCTGCCTGCGCGCTGGGACGCGGAGGTCGCCTTCGACACGTTGTTCCGCACCGGTGAGCACCCTTTCTGGCTGGACAGCAGCCAGCCCGGCGGTCGCCTGGGCCAGTTGTCGGTGATGGGTGACGCCTCGGGCCCCCTGGCCCGGATCGCCCGGGCCGACGTGCAGGCGGGCACCGTGACGGTCACCGCCGCCGGCACCAGCCGCACCGTCTCGGGGTCCTTCCTGTCCTGGTTGGAGAACGACCTGGCGGGGCTGCGCACCGAGGTGCCCGAGCTGCCCTTCGAGTTCGCCCTCGGCTGGGTGGGCTGCCTGGGCTACGAGCTGAAGGCCGAGTGCGGCGGCGACGCCGCCCACCGCTCCCCCGACCCCGACGCCGTCCTCGTCTTCGCCGACCGCGCCCTGGTCCTCGACCACCGCACCGACACCGGGTACCTGCTCGCGCTCGCCGAGGACGGCGACGAGGACGCCGCCCGCGCCTGGCTCGCCGGTGCCACCGCGTCCCTCGACGACATCGTCGGCCGGCCGCCGGCGCCGTGCCCCCCGGCGCCCGAGTGCACCGCGGGCCCCGTGGAGCTGCGGCACGACCGGGACGCCTACCTCAAGATGATCGACGTCTGCCAGCAGGAGATCGCCGCCGGCGAGACCTACGAGGTCTGCCTCACCAACATGGCCGAGGCCGGCACCGACCTCGATCCCTGGCAGGCCTACCGGGCGCTGCGCCGGCTGAGCGCCGCGCCCTTCGCCGCGTACCTGCACTTCGGTCCGCTGGCGGTGCTCAGCAGCTCACCCGAGCGGTTCCTGCGCATCGACCGGCACGGCGCCATGGAGTCCAAGCCGATCAAGGGCACGCGGCCGCGCGGCGCCACCCCCGAGGAGGACGCCCGGCTGGTCGAGGACCTGGCCGCCTCCGAGAAGGACCGTGCCGAGAACCTGATGATCGTCGATCTGGTCCGGCACGACCTGGGGCGGTGCGCCGAGGTCGGCTCGGTCGTCGCCGACCCGGTGTTCCAGGTGGAGAGCTACGCGACGGTGCACCAGCTGGTCAGTACCGTCCGGGCCCGGCTGCGACCGGGCACCAGTCCGGTGGCCGCGGTGCGGGCCGCCTTCCCCGGCGGGTCGATGACCGGCGCCCCGAAGATCCGCACCATGCAGGTCATCGACCGTCTCGAGGGCGGACCGCGCGGCGTGTACTCGGGAGCGATCGGCTACTTCTCGCTGACCGGCGCGGTGGACCTGTCCATCGTCATACGCACCCTGGTGGTCAGCGGCGACCGGCTGCGCTACGGCGTCGGCGGCGCCGTCATCGCGTTGTCCGACCCGGCGGCCGAGTTCGAGGAGACGGCGGTCAAGGCCACCCCGATGCTGCGACTGCTCGGTGCGCGCTTCCCCGGCCGCGAGGCGTCCGGTGGGGATCTCCCCGGGCCCGCCGGCATCCCCGCGGCGGCCCCCGAGCCTCCACCGGTGGTGCCGGCGGAGTCGGCCGTCACCCGGTGACCGCGACGGGAGCCGTCCCTCGCCCCGGGCCGGCTCCTGTCCCCGCCACGCCCGTACCCAGCCCGCATCTCTAGGGAAAACCCGGACCGCTCGGCAAGAGCCTTGAGCCGATCCCCGCACGACGGCGACGCTCGACATCCCGGGAGTGATGGTGCCCGTCCACGCAAACGACTACGCGACCGATCCGCCCGGTGCCACCGGCCGGTCCCTGGACGGGCTGACCCTGCCGGAGGTGTTCACCTCGGCGGTGCGCCGCGGCGGTGACGCGACGGCCCTGCTCGACGGGGAGCGCGCCCGGACCTGGAACGCCTGGCGGACCGAGGTGGACGCGCTGGCACGCGGTCTTCAGGAGGCGGGGATCGCTCCCGGTGACGTGGTGGCCCTGCATCTGCCCAACAGCTGGGAGTACCTGACGCTGCATCTGGCGGCCGCCGAGGTCGGGGCCGTCACCATGCCCGTGCACCAGGGCAACGCCGCCGCCGACGTACGGGTCCTGCTGGAACGCGTCGGCCCGGCCGCCCTCGTCACGCCGCCGCACACGCAGGAGGACGGCGGGCCGCTGGCCGCGGCGACGCTGCGCGAGGCGCTGCCCGCACTGCGCGCCGTGCTGGTCACCGGCGACACGGCCACCCCCGGCACGCGGACCGTGACCGGGGTGCTGGAGCGCTTCTCCGGACAGCGGCCCCTCCCCGTCGAGGTGCGTCCCGAGTCTCCGTTCCTGCTGCTGCCGTCCTCCGGCACCACCTCCGCACGGCCCAAGATCTGTGTGCACTCCCACGACGGACTGCTCACCAACTCCCGCGCCGCGACCGAGGATTCGGCCGACGCCTACGCCGGTACGGTGCTGACCGCCTGCCCGTTGACCCACTGCTTCGGCCTGCAGTCGGCGTACTCGGCGCTGTTCCGCGCGGGCCGCCAGGTGCTCCTCGACACCTGGGACGTCGACCGGTTCCTCGAGCTGGCCCGGCGGGAGCACCCGACCGTGGTGGTCGCGGTGCCCGCGCAACTGCACGACGTGGTCTCCCGGGTGGCGGACTCCGCCGACGGCGCGGGTTTCCGTCCCGACCGGGTCCTCACCGCGGGGGCCGCCCTGCCCCCGGCACTGGTGCGCTCGGTGCGCGAGGCCCTGGACACGGCCCTGGTGGTGGTGTGGGGCATGTCGGAGGCCGGCAACGGCACCAGCAGCCTGGCCGGGGACCCGCCGGACGTGGCCTCCCACAGCGTGGGCCGCCCCACGCGGGACGCCGAGATACGCGTCCTGGACGAGGACGGCCGCCCGTGCCCGCCCGGTGAGCCCGGCGAACTGCACTACCGCAGTCCCAGTATGTTCCGCGGCTACCTCGGCGAGCCCGGGCTGACCGGGCGGGCGGTGTCGCGGGACGGCTGGCTGCGCACCGGCGACCTGGCCTCGATCGGCGAGGACGGGCTGGTCGTCTTCCACGGCCGGTCCGCCGAACTGATCAACGTGGGCGGCCGGAAGTTCAACGCGGTGGAGGTCCAGGCGCTCCTCGCCGACCTGCCCGGCATCGGCCCGCTCGCCGTCGTCGCCAAGCCGGACCCGCGGCTGGGCGAGTACCCGGTACTCGTGGTCACCGAGCGCCCGGCGGAGGACGGGGGCCCGGGCACCGCCGGCGCTTCGGGCGGTGCGCCGGTGCGCCCGCGCGGCACCGTCGGGCTCGACGAGGCCACGGCGTTCCTGCGCGGGCTGGGCCTCGCGGAGTACAAGATCCCGCTGGAGCTGGTGGTGCTGCCCGAACTGCCCCGCACCCCCGCCGGGAAGATCAACCGCCTGGCGCTCGAGCGGCTCCTCGCCGAGGCCGCCGCGCGTCCCGCGCCCCCGCCGGACGACGTGGTCCGCCCCGACCTGCGCACCGCACTCGACCTGGTCATCGCCTCGGTCGCCGAGGTGACCGCCGCCTCCGGCGGGGAGAAGGACGGTGGCACCCCGTCGGCGCCCATCTCTGCGGACACCACGTTCCGCGCCCATGGGCTGGACTCGATCGCCTCGGTGCGGCTGCGCAACGTGCTGGCCGAGGCCACCGGCCTGCCGCTGCCCGCGGGCCTCGCGTTCGACTTCCCCACCCCTGCCGCCCTGGCCCGCGAACTGGCCGGACTGGACCGGCCGCACGGGGAGGCCCGCGTGGCGGGACCGAAGGGTACGGCTGCCGGTGACGGCGAACCGGTCGCGATCGTCTCCGTGGCCTGCCGCCTGCCCGGCGGCGCGAACTCCCCCGAGGCCCTGTGGGAGCTGCTGCGCGAGGGCACCGACGCCGTGTCCGCCTTCCCCGAGGACCGGGGCTGGGACCTGGACGCCCTCTTCGGCGACGACCCCGACGCCCCCGGCACCTCCGTGGCCCGCGAGGGCGGCTTCCTGCGCGACGCGGCCCACTTCGACGCCGGGTTCTTCCAGATGTCCGCGCGGGAGGCCCTCGCCACCGACCCGCAGCAGCGGCTGTTGCTGGAGACCGCCTGGGAGGCCGTGGAGCGCGCCCGGATCGACGCCGAGACGCTGCGCGGCAGCCGCACCGGCGTGTTCACCGGCGCGATGTACCACGACTACGCCGCGGGCGCGGCCGACGCGGCCGGGGACCTGGAGAGCCTGCTGCCGGTGGGCACCGCGGGCGGCGCGCTGTCCGGTCGTATCGCCTACGCCCTCGGTCTGAACGGCCCGGCGCTGACCGTGGACACGGCCTGCTCGTCCTCCTTGGTCGCCCTGCACCTGGCGTGCCGCTCCCTGCGGACCGGGGAGTCGGACCTGGCGCTGGCCGGCGGAGTGGCCGTGATGGCGACCCCGGCCGCCTTCACCGGCTTCTCCCGGCTGCGGGGCCTCTCACCGGACGGCCGCTGCAAATCCTTCGGTGAGGGCGCCGACGGCGCCGCCTGGTCCGAGGGCGCGGGCCTGCTGCTGCTCGAACGGCTGTCCGACGCCCACCGCAACGGCCACCCCGTCCTCGCCGTGATCCAGGGTTCCGCCGTCAACCAGGACGGTGCGAGCAACGGCCTCACCGCGCCCAACGGCCCCGCCCAGCGCCAGGTCGTCCGTCAGGCCCTGGCCGACGCCGGAGTGAGCGCCGACGAGGTGGACGCCGTCGAGGCGCACGGCACCGGCACCGCCCTGGGCGACCCCATCGAGGCGGAAGCCCTGCTGGACACCTACGGACAGGACCGGCCGCCGGGACGGCCGTTGTGGCTGGGCTCCGTCAAGTCGAACCTCGGGCACACCCAGGCCGCCGCGGGCGCCGCCGCCGTGATCAAGATGGTGCTGGCCCTGCGGCACGGCCTGCTCCCGCGCACCCTGCACGCGGACACCCCGACCACGCGGGTGGACTGGGGGCGGGGCGCCCTACGGCTGCTGTCCGAGGCCCGGGACTGGCCCCGCGAGGTCGGCAGGGCGCGGCGCGCCGGGATCTCGTCCTTCGGCATCAGCGGGACCAACGCCCACCTGATCCTGGCCGAGGCTCCGGATCCGGTCCCCGCGCGGGAGCCGGGCGACGGCACGGCCCCCGAGGGCTCCGCTCACCCGGCCGCCGCCGTGCCGTGGCTGGTGTCGGCGAAGGACGGTGACGCGCTGCGCGGGCAGGCCCGACGGCTGGCCGCCTACGCCGCCGCCCACCCCGAGGTGTCCGGCCGCGACATCGCCTACTCTCTGCTCACCACCCGTACGCTGCACCCGCGCGCGGCCGTGCTGACCGGCGGCGACCGGGACGGACTCCGGGCCGCCGCGGAGGCGTTCGCCCGCGGGGAGGCCCCGGGGAGCGCCGTCCGCGCCCTGACGGGAGGTCCGGCGGAGACGGCGTTCGTCTTCACCGGGCAGGGCAGCCAGCGCCCGGGTATGGGGCGCGGGCTCGCCGCCGCCTTCCCCGTCTTCGACGCGACGCTGCGCGAGGTGTGCGCCCTCCTCGATCCGCTGCTGGAACGGCCGTTGACCCAGGTCATGTGGGCCGCTCCGGGCAGCGAGGAGGCGGCGTCGCTCGACGGAACCGGCTACGCCCAGCCCGCGCTGTTCGCCTTCGAGGTGGCCCTGTACCGGCTCCTCGAGTCCTGGGGGACCGTCCCCGACCGGCTGGTGGGGCACTCGGTGGGCGAGATCGCCGCGGCCCACGTGGCGGGCGTGCTCTCGCTCCAGGACGCCTGCGTCCTGGTCGCGGCACGCGGCCGGCTGATGCGGGCGCTGCCACCGGGCGGGACCATGGTCGCGGTGGGCTGCTCCGAGGCGGAGGTCCTGCCCCTGCTCGCGGACCGTACCCGCGAGGTCGCCGTCGCCGCCGTCAACGGGCCCCGCTCCCTGGTCCTGTCCGGCGCGGAGGAGCCCCTGTCGGAGCTGACCGCCGAACTGTCCGCCGCCGGACACCGGACGCGGCTCCTCGCGGTCAGCCACGCCTTCCACTCACCGCTGATGGAGCCGATGCTCGCCGACTTCCGCGAGACGGTCGCCGGCCTGTCCTTCCACGCGCCCACCGTGCCCCTCGTCTCCTGCGTCACCGGCCGGCCGCTCACCGCTCAGGAGGCCCGCGACCCGGAGCACTGGGTACGCCACGTCCGGGACACGGTGCGGTTCGCCGACGCGGTCGGCCGGCTGGCCGAGGAGCACACCACCGTCTACGTCGAGCTGGGCCCGGAGGCCGCGCTCGCCCCGATGGTCGAGGAGTGCCTGGGCGAGGGGGAGCCGACCGCCGCACTCCTGGTGGAGCCGGCGCTGCGCGGCGCGGACGGCGAGGAGGAGGCGAGTGCCCTTCTCACCACCGCCGTGCGCCTGCACGCGGCCGGTCTCCCGGTGGACTGGCGGGCGGCCCTGCCGGGAGCTCGCGCGGTGGATCTGCCGACCTACGCCTTCCAGCACGAGGCGTACTGGCTGGCCTCGGTGCCCTCCTCGGCGGTGGCCGTGGGGCTGCCGGCGACAACCGCCACGGCCGGCGGTTCCCGGGCCGAGCTGGCGGAGCGGCTGGCCGTCCTGTCCGAGGACGAGGCCGAGGCCCTGGTCATCGAGCTGGTGCGGGGCGAGCTGGCGGCTGTGGTGGGCGGCGGGCTCCCCGCCGACGCCGGGGCGGACACCGTGTTCACCGACCTCGGCGTCACCTCCGTGACCGCCGTGGAACTGCGCAACCGCCTGACCGCCGCCACCGACGTGCGGCTGCCTCCGACCCTGGTCTTCGACCACCCCTCCCCCGCCGCCGTGGCCCGCCTCGTGCGCGACGGGCTCCGGCCCTCCGGTCCTCGGCGCCCTCGGGACGCGGCCTGCCTCGTGGACGAGCTGGAGGCACTGCTCGTCTCCGGCGCCGTCCTCGACACCGGTACGGGGACCCGGCTGCGGGCCCTGGCCGGCCGCTGGGCCCCCGCCCGGAACGGAACGACGGCCCGCGCCGCCGGTCCGCTGGACCTGGACTCCGCGTCCGACGAGGAGTTGTTCCGCCTCATGGACGGCGCCGGCCTTCCCGGGGACACCGCGGACGGCACGACCGAGTCGTGCCTTCCCGAGGACGCCGCGGACGGCACGACCGGGTCGACCGACGCCGCTGCCGGCGGTATCCGGTGACCTCTTCCACCCGGACCCGCGCCCTGCCCGCCGTACGTTCGGACGCGCGCAGGAACACGCGCACCGGCACGTCCGCTGCCCGAATCGGTCGCGGGCGCGCCCGTTCGGGCACGGCGCGCGGGCCGTCGACCACCGCAGGCGCACGGGCCGGGGACCGTCCGTGCCCGTGGCGAGGTCCGGTGCCGTCCGCCGCGCGGGCCCCGGACGCGTGCCCGCCCGGCCGCCGGCCGACCGGTCGACCTGCGCGGAGCGTCCTCCGCCTTCCACCGGCCGCCCTTCACCCGGCGCGGCCCCACCAGCGGGAGCACCTTTCATGAACCGGACCGTCACGCCCGTCGCCGCCCCGTCCTGGCCGGCCGGTGGGACCGGTGACCTGATGATCGAGGCCGACGGCGTCAGCAAGTCCTTCGGCCCGGTCCAAGCCCTGCACTCGGTGAGCGTCAGCGCGCCCCGGGGCACGGTCCTGGGGCTGCTCGGCCACAACGGTGCCGGGAAGACCACCCTGGTCAACATCCTCACGACGGCGCTGCCGCTCACCTCGGGGCGGGCCGCGGTCGCCGGCTACGACGTGGCCCGCGAGCCCGTCGAGATCCGTCGGCGGATCGGGCTCACCGGGCAGTTCGCCTCCGTGGACGGGCAACTCGGCGGACGTGACAACCTCGTACTGGTCGCCCGGCTTCTCGGCGCCGGGCGACGGGCGGCCCGGGCACGCGCCGACGAACTCCTGGAGCTGTTCCAGCTGACCGAGGTCGCCGACCGGCGGGCGAGCGGCTACTCCGGCGGCCTGCGACGCCGCCTCGACCTGGCCGTGTCACTGGTCGGCGCGCCCGCGGTGCTCTTCCTCGACGAACCGACCACCGGCCTGGACCCGTCCAGCCGGCTCAACCTGTGGGAGATCGTCGAGGGTCTCGTCGAGCAGGGCACCACGGTGTTGCTGACCACGCAGTACCTGGAGGAGGCCGACCGGCTGGCGGACTCCATAGCGGTGCTGTCCGCCGGCCGGGTCGTCGCCGCCGGGACCGCCGCCGAGCTGAAGGCGACCGTCGGCCGCCGCACGGTCACCCTGGCCCTCGAGACCGGCGAGGACCGGAACGCGGCGGGCGCGGCACTGCGCGGCGCGGGGTTCGCCCCGGTGGTCGGCGAGGAGGACCCCCGCGCCGTCGTCGTCCCGATCGACGCCACCCGGGAGATCGCCGAGGTCGTCCGGGCCCTGGACCAGGTGGGCGTCGAGGCCACCGAACTGACCTTCGGCGAGCCCACCCTGGACGACGTGTACCTGGCACTGGCCGATCAGTCCGCGTCCCGCGCGCCCGCGTAGGACCCCGGCCCCCGGCGCCACACCCCCTCACCTGAACACCGCGACACCCGGCGGGCGGAACCGCCGCCCGACGTCTCCTGTGGAGGACGACCCCGTGACCACTCAGCTGCCCCCGGCCCCCCGTCCGGCCGCGCCCCGGACCGCGGCCGGCACGGCGCCCGTGTTCGGGGGGACCTCGCTCCCCGCCCAGATACGGATCCTGACCGGGCGGTCGCTGCGGGCCATGGTGACCGACCCCGGCATCGTCCTCTTCGGCCTGATCCAACCGGTGGTCATCCTGTTCGTCCTGACCCAGGTGTTCAGCAAGATGGGCATGCCGCCGCACTTCCCGGAGGGCGTCAGCTACCTCGACTACGTGCTGCCGGCGATCCTCGTGGACAACGCCGCGCAGTCCGCGATGCAGTCCGGTGTGGGTCTCGTCGAGGACCAGAAGAACGGCATGGTCGCCCGACTGCGATCGCTGCCTGTCCATCCGGGCGCCCTGCCGGCCGCGCGCAGCCTGGTCGGGCTGGTGCGCGCCACCGTGCAGGTGCTGATCATCATGGTGCTGGCGATCACCGTGCTGGGCTACTCCCCCAACGGCGGCGCGGCCGAACTGGCGCTCTCCGCCGGCCTGACGGTCTTCATCAGCTTCTCGCTGGGCTGGGCGTTCATCGCGGCAGGTGCGTGGCTGCGGCGGGCCGAGCCGCTCCAGAACCTCGCCCTGATCGTGATCTTCCCGCTGATGTTCGCCTCCAGTGCCTACGTCCCCGTCGCCGACCTGCCCGACTGGCTGGCCGCGGTGGCCTCGGTCAACCCACTGACGTACGCCATCGACGCCAGCCGCGCGCTCGCGCTCGACGTGCCGGGCCTGGACCACGCGATCCCGTCCGTGCTGATCAGCGCGGTGATCGCCGTGGTCGGCATGGTCGCCGCC
This sequence comes from Streptomyces sp. NPDC096048, assembly GCF_044763415.1. NCBI lineage: Bacteria > Bacillati > Actinomycetota > Actinomycetes > Kitasatosporales > Streptomycetaceae > Streptomyces > Streptomyces sp. NPDC096048. The sequence continues at coordinate 6,894 of NZ_JBIWGG010000017.1, read as the reverse complement.
CTGCGCGGCTTCCGCCGGCCCCTCTGACTCCCGCACGAACCCCCCGGAGTGCGGGCAAGGCGAAGGCCCGCGGACGCACACCCCCGCGTCCGCGGGCCTTTGCCTTGCCGTCCCCGGTCCTCGGGCCTTTCCCGCCGTAGGGAGGTCCGCGTCCGATGCGTCGAACCCGCCGGCCGTCCGCCGCCCGCCCCGGGCACGCCACTCGCCCGAACGGGCACGGCGCGCCCGCCGACGCGGGAGCCCGCCGGCTCCGACCAGGCCCGTCGCGCCGTACGCCCGCCCGGGAAACGGTCGCCGCTGACGCGGGAAGCGGGCAGCAGGCAGCAGGCAGCAGGCAGCAGGCAGCAGGCAGCGGGTAGCGGGTAGCTCGGGGGTATCACCGGCCGATGGGAACCGGTACTCAGGGGGGCACCACCCACCGGTGGGACCCAGGAGGAGCACCGGCGCACAGACGTCGTGGACGCGACGGGGCCCGGTGCCGGTGGCACCGGGCCCCGTCGGCCGGTGGGCCGGGCGTCCCTCCGAGCCTCGGGCCGCTCGGCGGGCCCGACGCTCGGAGGGGGTCAGGAGAGCCCGAGTTCGTTGTCGAGCATGTCGAACATGTCCTCGTCGGAGGCGGAGTCGAAGTCGAAGGACTCGTCTCCGGCCTTCTCCCCCGGCGCCGTGCCCGCCTCGGTCCGCAGCGACTGCCACTTGCTGCGGAGCACCTCCAGTCGGCCGGCCACCTGGTCGAAGAGGGCACCGAACTCCTCGCTGCCGGCCTCGATGCCGGAGAGGCCGCGCTCCAGCTTGTCCAGTTCCGCCAGCACCGCCTCGGGGCCGTCCGCGGCGGCGGGGGCGACCTTGGCGTACAGGTGGGCGACGAGTTCGCTGGGCGTCGGGTAGTCGAACAGCAGCGTGGCCGGCAGCCGGACGCCGGTGAGGGCGCCGAGCCGGTTGCGCAGTTCCACCGAGGTCAGCGAGTCGAAGCCCAGGTCCTGGAAGGCGCGGGTCGGTTCGACGTCGGTCAGACCGGCGTGGCCCAGAACGGTCGCGATCTGACCGCGCACCAGGTCGAGGAGGACTTCCTGGCCCTCGGCCGGGGTGAGGCCGGTGAGCCGCCGGGTGAGGTCGGCGGGCGCGGTGGCGCCCCCCGCGGTGGCGGTCCGGCGGGCCGGGGTCCGGATCAGCGACCGGAAGAGCGGCGGCACTTCGCCCAGGGACCGCAGGGCACCCAGGTCCAGGCGCACCGGGATGACCGCCGGGGCGGACCCCGCGGGCCCGGTGACCGTGTCGAACAGGGCCAGGCCCTGCTCGGGGGTCATCGGCGGCATGCCCGCCCGCGTCATGCGTGCGATGTCCGCCTCGGTGAGCTCGCCGGTCATGCCGCTGCCCCGGGTCCAGGGTCCCCAGGCCATCGACACCGCGGGAAGTCCGCGGTCCCGGCGGTGGCGGGCCAGCGCGTCGAGGAAGGCGTTGCCCGCCGCGTAGTTGGCCTGTCCGGCGCTGCCGAGAGTGCCGGCCACGGAGGAGAACAGCACGAACGCGTCGAGTTCCAGCTCCGCTGTGGCCTCGTGCAGGTGCCAGGCCGCGTCCGCCTTGGGCCGCAGCACGGAGGTGACCCTCTCCGGGGTGAGCGAGTCGACGACTCCGTCGTCCAGGACGCCGGCCGCGTGGACCACCGCGCGCAGCGGGCGGTCGGCGGGAATGTCCGCCAGCAGTGCGTCCACGGCCGTCCGGTCGCCTACGTCGCAGGCCACGACGGTGACCCGGGCCCCCGCCTCCTCCAAGGCGGCGGTGAGCTGTCCGGCTCCTTCGGCGGCCGGGCCGCGCCGACTGACCAGGAGCAGGTCGCGGACGCCGTGCGCGGTGACCAGGTGGCGGGCGACGGCGGCGCCCAGACCGCCGGTGCCGCCGGTGACGAGGACGGTGCCCTCCGGGTCCCAGCCGGTCGGCACGTCCGTGGCAGGTGCGTCCGGGGCGGACGCGTCGGTGGCAGGTGCGTCCGTGGCAGGTGCGTCCGGGGCGGGTGTGCCCGTGGGCGCAGGTGTGGCGGGCGCGGGCGTCCGCACCAGGCGGGGTGCCAGCAGCCGGCCCGCGCGCAGCGCGAGCTGCGGTTCGTCGGAGCGCGCGGCAGCCCGCAGGGCCGGCGTCGCGTCCGCCGTTGCCGCCGGGTCCGTCGCTCCGGCCGGGTCGGTGGCGGGCTCCAGGTCGAGCAGGACGAACCGGCCCGGGTGTTCCGCCTGAGCGGCGCGTACGAGTCCCCACACCGCGGCGGCGGCCGGGTCGGCGCCATCGGTGGCGCCCCGGGTCACGACGACCAGGCGGGAGGCGGCGAACCGCTCCTCGGCGAGCCAGTCGCGGACCGTTGCGAGGACCCTGACGGTCGCCGTGCGGGCGGCCTCCGCCGCGTCGTCGGCCACGCTCCGGCCGTCCGTGCCGGGCTCCGCCTCGGGGGCGGTGGCGACCGGCAGCAGGACCACCGGCGGCACACCGCCGCCGGCCGGGGCGTCCGTGGTGTCACCGGCGCGGTCACCGAGGTCGGTGAGGCCGGACACCCGCTCGATGTCGCCGGTCCCGAGCAGCGCGGCGTCGGGGCCGACCACGGTGAGGGGGCCGTACGTCACGTCGGCGCGCGCGGCGGCGTCACCGGCGTCCGCGACCGCCACCCAGTCCAGGGTGAACAGGGAGTCGCGGCCCGCGCCGCCCGTACCGCCGAACTGCCCGGCGGCGACCGGACGGGTCACCAGGGAGGCGACCGTGGCCACCGGGGTGCCCGTGGTGTCGGCGACGGCGATCGCGAGGGTGCCGTCGTCGGCGCGGGACAGCCGCAGGCGTACGGCGGAGGCGCCCACCGCGTGCACGGACACCCCGTTCCAGGAGAACGGGACCCGGCCGGGGCCGGTGTCCTCCGTCGTCGTGCCGTCCTCGTCCGCGCCGGCCAGGGCGCCGGCGTGCAGTCCGGCGTCGAACAGGGCCGGATGCAGGGTGAACGCACCGCCGTCGGCGCTCTCCGGCAGGGTCGCCTCGGCGTAGACCTCGCCGTCCCTGCTCCAGGCGGCCCGCAGGCCCTGGAACACCGGCCCGTAGACGAACCCGGTGTCCGCGAAGCGCTCGTAGAGTCCGGTGACGTCGAGCGGCTGGGCCTTCTCCGGCGGCCACACCGTGGCGTCGAAGTCGGTGGCGGGAGTGTCCGCGGGCCCGGACGCCAGGGTGCCGTCGGCGTGCGAGGTCCAGGGCGCGCCGGGGTCGTCCGCGGGCCGCGAGTGGATGCCGACGGTGCGCCGCCCCGACTCGTCGGGGGCGCCGATGCCGACCTGCACCTGGACCGTGCCCCGTTCGGGCAGGACCAGCGGCGCGGCCAGCGTCAGTTCCTCCACCCGGTCGCAGCCGAGGACGGTGCCCGCGTGGACCGCGAGTTCCAGGAGGGCCGTGCCGGGCACCAGGACGGCGCCCATGACGCGGTGGTCGGCGAGCCAGCCGTGAGTGCCCTGGGAGAGCCGCCCGGTGAACAAGTGGCCGTCGGTGCCCGCGAGCTCCACCGCGCCGCCCAGCAGCGGGTGGTCGGCGGGCGCGAGCCCCGCGGCCTCCGCCCCGGCTCCCCTCGCCATCATCTCCGCGGGCCAGAAGCGGCGCCGCTGGAACGCGTAGGTGGGCAGGTCGGCACGGCGGGCGCCGAGGCCGGCGAAGAACGCCGCCCAGTCGATGCGGACACCGTGGCCGTGGAGCCGGGCGAGCGCGTCCACCAGGGCGTCCTCACCGGGCACGGTGCGACGCTGGGCGGCGACCGTGACGGCCTCTTCGGGGAGGGACTCGCGGGCCATGGCCGCCGCGACGCCGTCGGGGCCGAGTTCCAGGAAGCGGGTCGCACCGGCCTCGTGCAGGGCACGGACGCCGTCGGAGAAGCGGACGGCCTCGCGGACGTGCCGCGTCCAGTACTCGGCCGTGCACAACTCGTCGGCGTCGGCGACGGCCCCGGTCAGGTTGGAGACGACGGGCATCGTGGGACGTCGCGGGGAGAGGCCGGCGACGACCGCGCGGAACTCCTCCAGCATCGGCTCCATCAGCGGGGAGTGGAAGGCATGCGACACGCGCAGTGCGGTCGTGCGCCGTCCGCGTTCCCGCAGGACGGCGGCGACGCTTTCCACGTCCTGCGCCGTACCGGACACCACCACGGACGCCGGACCGTTGACCGCCGCGACGGAGACACCGTCGGTGAGGAGCGGCAGCACCTCCTCCTCGGTGGCCTGTACGGCGGCCATGGCGCCTCCCTCCGGCAGCGCCTGCATCAGCCGGCCGCGCGCGGCGACCAGGGCGCAGGCGTCCGCGAGCGAGAACACCCCGGCCACGTGCGCCGCGACGACCTCGCCGATGGAGTGGCCGGCCACGAAGTCGGGGGTGACGCCCCACGACGCGGTCAGCCGGTACAGGGCCACCCCGAGGGCGAACAGCGCGGCCTGGGCGTACGCGGTGGCGTCGAGCGCGCTCTCGTCCTCGCCCCACATCACCTCGCGCAGCGGTTGTTCCAGGTGCTCGTCCAGTGCGGCGCAGACCGCGTCGAACGCCTCGGCGAACGCGGGGAACCGCTCGTACAGGTCGCGGCCCATGCCGAGTCGCTGGGAACCCTGCCCGGGGAAGAGCAGGGCGAGCAGTCCCTCGCCCGCCGTCGTCGCGGGCTCCTCTCCCCGCGCGACGGCACCGAGCGCGGCGAGCAGGGCCTCCCGGTCGGCGCCGGTGACGGCCACGCGGTGTTCGAAGGCGGTGCGGGTGGTCGCCAGGGAGTGGGCCACGTCCACCGGGCGCGGCACCCCGGCCCCGTTGCCGGAGGCTGTCGGGGCGTGCGCCGTGAGGTGGTGGAGCAGCCGCTCCGCCTGGGCGCGCAGGGCGTCCCGGGAGCGGGCGGACAGCAGCCACGGCACGACGGGTGCCGTGCGCACGCCGGAACTCGTGCCTTCGGCGCGAGGGGCACCGGGCCCGGCTCCGGCCGGGGCGGCCGGAGCCTGCTCGATGATGACGTGCGCGTTGGTGCCGCTGATGCCGAAGGAGGAGATACCGGCACGGCGCGTGCGGTCGCCGCCCGTCCACTGCCGCGGCTCGGTGAGCAGTTCCACCGACCCGGCGGCCCAGTCGACCTGATCGCTCGGCTCGTCCACGTTGAGGGTGGCGGGCAACAGTCCGTTGCGCAGCGCCATCACCATCTTGATGACACCGGCGACACCGGCGGCGGCCTGCGTGTGACCGATGTTCGACTTGACCGAGCCGAGCAGCAGCGGCCGGTCCTCGGGCCGGTCCTGACCGTACGTGGCGAGCAGGGCCTGCGCCTCGATCGGATCGCCGAGCGTGGTGCCGGTGCCGTGTGCCTCGACCGCGTCCACCTGGTCGGCGGCGAGCCGGGCGTTGGCGAGGGCCTGCCGGATGACCCGGCGCTGGGAAGGGCCGTTGGGGGCGGTGAGCCCGTTGCTCGCGCCGTCCTGGTTGACGGCCGAACCGCGGACCACGGCCAGCACCTCGTGACCGTTGCGGACGGCGTCGGAGAGGCGCTCGACCACGAGGAAGCCCGCGCCTTCGGAGAAGCCGGTGCCGTCGGCCGCCGCGGCGAACGACTTGCAACGGCCGTCGGGCGCCAGTCCGCCCTGGCGGCCGAACTCGGCGAACACGGCGGGCGTCGACAGCACGGTGACACCGCCGGTGACGGCGAGCGAGCACTCGCCCTGCCGCAGTGCCTGCACCGCGAGGTGCAGCGCGACGAGGGAGGAGGAGCAGGCGGTGTCGACGGAGACCGCCGGGCCCTCCAGACCGAGCTTGTAGGCGACCCGGCCGGTGACGACGCTGCCGTTGCCGTCGCTGCCCGGATAGTCGTGGTACATCACACCGGCGAAGACACCGGTGCTGCTCCCCTTGAGCGAGGACGGGTCGATCCCGGCCCGCTCCAGCGCCTCCCACGACATCTCCAGGGCCAGGCGCTGCTGCGGGTCCATGCCGAGGGCCTCGCGGGGCGAGATGCCGAAGAACCCGGGGTCGAAGTCGGCCGCTGCATCGAGGAAGCCGCCGTCCCTGGCGTACAGGCCGTCGGGGTGCCTGCCCTCCGGGTCCCGCAGGATCGACAGGTCCCATCCGCGGTCCTGCGGGAAGGGGGCGATCGCGTCGTCGCCGGAGGTGACGAGGCGCCACAGGTCCTCGGGGGAGGTGACTCCGCCCGGGTAGCGGCAGGCCATGCCGACGATGGCGATGGGCTCGTGCCGGGCCGCGGCCAGTCTGCGGTTGTCCCGGCGCAGCCGGGCGGTCTCCGCCCGGGCGGCGCGCAGGGCGCGGGTGTCGCCGTTGTCGCCGTCGGCGCCGGTGAGGATGGTACCGGTCGTCGAGCCGGTGGCTTCGGTGTCGTCGAGGCCGGCCCGGGACGGGTCGCCGTCAGCGGTGTCGGTGCCGCTGCCGGCCTCACGCTCGTGCTCGCCGGTTCCGTCGGTCTCGACGGTTCCGTCGTCGTGCGCGGCGGAGGCGGGGTCGTCCTCGTCGTCGCCGTCCAGCGCCGCCAGGAGGGCGTCCCGCTCGGTGTCCGGCAGGGCACCTGCCTCGTCGGCGAGTTCGAGCAGCGTCTCGACCAGTCCCGCGTCCCGCAGGCGCCGGGTCGGGATCGACGACAGGGCGCGGCGAATGCCGTCCTCCGTGTCCGTCCCACCGCTGTCCGGGCCGGTCTCCGGGTACGCGGCGGCCAGTTCCTCCTCGATGACCTCGGTGACGGCGAGGGCGTTGGGGTGGTCGAAGACCAGGGTCGCCGGGAGCCGGAGCCCGGTCAGGGCGTTGAGCTGGTTGCGCAGCTCCGTCGCGGCCAGCGAATCGAAACCCAACTCCTGGAAGGCCCGGTCCGCGCCGACCGCCTCCACCGAACCATGACCCAGCACCGAAGCCACCTGCTCC